>NZ_ANAH02000064.1:0-330968 GCF_000335475.2 Cystobacter fuscus DSM 2262
TCGTGTGCGCCAGGCAAAGCTTGGGTGAGGAGGAAGCGATGTAGGAGCGGAAACTTCACGAAGGGACCCTGCGGGTTCAAACCCCGCCCGGCAAAGGAGGCCACCAGCCGGAAGCGAGTCTTGCGTGGTGCCGGGGCAACCCGGGCTGCGAAGCGTAGACAGCGAGTATGTGGGCCGCGTGATTGAGCCTCGAAAGATCTGAATCGTCGCGAGAGCCGACGCCGTACGAGTAGCGGAAGGCAGCAGCCCAGGGCCGAAACAGGCCAGGTCCTGGGGTCTCGCCGGGGTCTGAGAGCGGGGCACGCAGACAAGAGGGTCCTCCAGGAACCTGGGAGGTGCTGACGACTCCACGTCGAAGTGGCCGGAGGGCAACCGGAAGAAAGCCCAGGCCCGAGGGAGATGGGCGCCCGACTCCCGCGGGAGCGAAGGACGGGTGGCGGTGGTAGCGCGCTGGCGAAGGAAACGAAGCCGGGCGTGAAGGTCGTCAGGAAGTCGGAGTGCCTCGTAGTACCGCTGAAGCAGGGGAACGCACCCGGGCGGACCCTGTGGAGGGAAGGGGGCACCGGAACATGGAACCGAGGGAGGGAATGCAGAGGGCGGTGGCCATGGTGCTGGAAGCGGTGTACGAGCAGGACTTCCTGCCCTGCTCATATGGCTTCCGGCCGGGAAAGAGCGCGCATCAAGCGCTCCAGCGCCTCTGGGAAGTGCTCACGGAGATGAAAGGTGGCTGGGTCCTTGAAGTGGACATCCGGAAGTTCTTCGACACTCTGGACCATGGCCAGCTCCAGCAACTCATCCAGCGCAGGGTGCGAGATGGGGTGCTCCTGCGCCTCATTGGCAAGTGGCTGAAGGCGGGGGTTCTAGAAGAGGGGAACGTGACATACCCCGATGAAGGGACACCGCAGGGTGGGGTCATCTCTCCCGTGCTGGCGAACATCTACCTGCACGAAGTGCTGGACGTGTGGTTCGAGAAGGAAGTCAAACCGCGCATGAAGGGACGCGCGGAACTCGTGCGCTACGCGGACGATTTCGTCATCTGCTTCGAGAGGGAGGAAGATGCTCGCCGCGTCATGGAGGTACTTTCCAAGAGGATGGGGAAGTACGGCCTGACGCTCCACCCGGAGAAGACCCGGCTGGTTGAATTCCGCCCACCGCGTCCGGAAGACAAGGGACAGGGTGGACCCGGGAGCTTCGACCTACTGGGTTTCAAGCACTACTGGGGCAAGTCCCGGTGGGGCAAATGGGTGGTGAAACGCAAGACAGCCACGAGCCGATTGAGTCGGGCGCTGAAGAGGGTGACACAATGGTGCCGCCTGAACCGGCACCGACCGATACAGGAGCAACACCGCTGCCTCGCGCAGAAGGTGAGAGGGCATTACAGCTACTACGGGATTACTGGGAACTGGGCTGCCCTCACTACCTTTGCACGGGAGGTGGAAAGCAGGTGGTACAAGTGGCTAGCGCGGCGCTCGCAGAAGGAGCTGAAGCCGGAGAGATTCTGGCGACTGCTCAAGTTGTTTCCGCTGCCTGCGCCGCGCGTCGTCCACAGCGTCTACCGACTCGCAGCGAAACCATGAGCCGAGGAGCCGGATGCGGGAATTCTGCACGTCCGGATCTGTGGGGGGCCGGGGTGGGCAACTGCCCCGGTCTACCCGACTCCGACACCTCGTTTCCTACGAATCGTCTGACACCCTTCCAGAGCCGAGAAGTTGGACACGACGGCCGAGGAGGTGCACGCGGCGCTGGAGAAGGTGCCGTGGGTCGTCATGTAGAGCCGTACGCGGCCTCGGTGTTCTGGATGCAACGCTTGGAGTGAAGCTCACCGCCTTTCTCCTTTCCGCCACCTGTCATGCCAAGTCGCGTCGCTCGAGTTCTTCGATACCCTCTCGGCCGCCTCGTTCTTTTCCTATATACTAAACTCCTGCGTGTCGTCTCCCTATCTGGGTGGAGGGGCTCTCGATGTCACACAAACGCTGGTACACGCGGCAAGCGGTCATCGTCCACCAGGAGGAACTCACACCGGAAGAGCGGACCCGGGCCCGGAATCCGAGTGAGCTGCGCTCCTTCTTCTCGCTGAACAGCGGGACCGATGGTCTGCGTGACTGGCAACTCGAGGAGATGGCCGCCGCCACCGGAGCCCCCCGTTCACACCTGACGAAGCGGAATAGTGTCCTCACGTACGTCCTGCGAGCCTTCTCGAACGGGCAACTCGTGGCCCTACGACGAACGAACGAAGTCGTGCGCCCGTCGCAATCGCCCCATCCGTCTCCGCAAGAAGGTAGTTCCTGTGGACAGGTCATCAAGGCCGCCCGCTTCGTTCAAGCGCGCTCCACTGGAACAGCGGTTCCGCCGCCGCAGGTCATGTCCTCACCCGCGGCCACCACCATGGCGAAGGCGCGTCCGGAAAAGCAGAGTGACTTCGTCATCAACATTGGGCAGGACTCATTCGTCGTGTCTTTCGAGCTGCTTCCCGGTGCCACGACAACCGCCAGCGTGCGCGTCGTGGTCTCGCCAGTCGACTACTCGCGCGCCTACCAATCGCACATCAAGTACTGGGACGGCAAGGGTCGGGAGGTCGGCCCGGATGACCGATGGATAACGACGGGTGGCTGGAGTGTACCGGCGGAGCCGTTTGCACAGACGATACACATCGCGAACCGCTCGAATTTTGATCCCATCGACCTCAAGCGGCTCTCCGAACAGCAGGCGACGGTGTGGACCTTCGACCTGAACAATGACGGGGAGCCCGACTTCTCCATCCGGATCTCGTTCACCACCAGCAACACCATTCGCGAGTACAACTTCACGGCGTACGACAACAAAAAATCCAACAAGTTCGGCTTCCACTTCATTCAGAACGATGCATGGAAGTACGGATACCAAGGCAACCGGGCTCCACGCCGAGAGCCGGGCGACTTCATCGACTTTCTCGATGACATCTTCTCCTCGAAGACGACCTGGGAAATCGCCATCACCGCGATTCCAGTCATCGGAGAGATCGTCCTTCTGGGTGAAGCGGTCACCGGGTATTCGATTTTTGGTGACAAGCTCTCCGCTGGGGAGCGCGCAATTGCTGGACTCGCGGCCCTCTTGCCCGTTGCCGGTGGACTTCTGGCCAAAGGCATCACGCGGACTGGCGCCAACGTGGCCAGGATCGCCGCGAAGATCGGGCGCAGTGAGGACGAGGTGCTCGCTCTGCTACGCGCCGCCGAAAAGCAGGGCGCCGAGGCAGCCAAGGTAGAGCGGTGGCAGGCGACGCTCAAATCGGGTGGGAAGCTGACCGCTGAGGAGGTTGCTCAACTCCAGCGGATTCTGCGCCAATTGGAGGCCGACAACCGCGTTTTTCGCGCCGCCGAGCAGGAACTGGGCCTGAGCCGCATCCTGCGCCGCGGCGGCAAGGTCGAGAGCACGGGACCCGTCACACTCAAGCGACTGCGCATCGTTCTGGGCAATGCCGGCGTGAGCCCGTCCGGGTACCGTCTTCGCAAAGTAGCGAAGGCGGAGATGGAGGCCCTCGAGAAGGCGGGAGTCGATCTGTCGACGATCTATGCATGGGTCTCGCGTGATGCGAATGGTGCCCTCATCAAAGATGCGCGCGGGCGCCCGGTGATCACCTTCACCGACAAGGGCCTCTCATCCCTGGAGGAGGCGATCAAGAGCTTCGGGCACGAGGCGAAGCACATCAAGGACTTCGCCGCGGGCATGGTAACCTCAAGCGAGGCGCTCGCGGAGCGGGCCGGCGAAGAACTCTGGGCCCTCGTGAAGAAGACACTGGAGAGGTGATGGCACGTCGATGGAGCGAGGCTGGGGGCGCATTCCAATTGCCATTCATGGGCGCGACGAGCCGTTCGCTGCGCGGGGAGCGGGGGATCGTCTGTCCGAAGTGCGAGCAGACGACGCTGCGCGCCTATTTCCACGCATTCAATCGTGAGAATCACATGGGGACGATCTGGGTCTGGTGCCCGGAGTGCCGCACGACAGCCCATCTGCCTCGCGTGACCCCCAAGGTGACGCTAGGGCCGGACCCGTTCGCTGAACTCTCGAGGGATGAGTTCGCACGATTGGAAACGGATTCAAGCGAGCACCTCCTCGACCGGCTTGAGCGCCTCTGGACGCAGGGCCAATTGGGTCCACGGGGCGATTGAGATGGGGGTGAACTCCTCCTGTGTCAGGGTAGTTGACGCCTGGCGTCACTTCAGGCCGCGCGTGGTTCGGGGCCTGCTGGAGGAGGTGGAAGCCGAGGCCCGGGCGAGGGGCGAACTTGACTTGGGGGCGCAGCCCGTGCGGGCGCGGCACCTGCATACCCGGCCGAGCACCTCAAGCGCGGCCCGCGGCCTCTGGGGCATGCCTCCACGCGCCAAGCACTGCGGGAGTTGCGTGAGCAGTACCAGACTTTCGTCGCGGCGTTCCGAGAGGCCGCAGCTCGCTGGGGGCAGGGGGATTTCTCAGCGCCCTTTCCGCCTTCCTCCTTCCCGCCGCGGGTTGTGCCAAGTCGCGTCGCTCGAGTTCTTTGACACCCTCTCCGGACGCCCTTTCGGGGACACCCTCTCTGGGCTCCCATGCCCCTGCTGTCATCCAATGAAGATCTCAGCGATTTCAGCGGGATCCACCTCGCTCAAGGCCTTGAGAATGGAGTCGATGCGCTCAACGACCGGAGTGCTCCCGGGGTTGTCGACCAACTCCTCGGCGGTGACCGGGCTGGTGTTGAGCCTCGTCGTCCCCTCTGCGATGCATTCACGCACCTGGAGGATGATGAGCTTCCGCTCGATCGCTAGCTGCGGCCATTGCTGGACAATCCACCGCCGCACTTGACGCCGGGCATAAAAATGTAAGGCCTTGCCCAAGATGAGATTGACTACGTAGAGAAGCAGGAGCCACTTCCAACTGCTCGTGAGCCATCCCCAAAATTCCGCCATGCCCCTACGGTAGATGCACCGGGCGGTGGAACGCTACGGCTCGACGCTCGTGGGAGCTCGCACCGGCTGCATCGCGGGATCAGCCACCGTCCAAAGGCTTCAACCGATCTCGTGATGGCCTGCTTGGCCTCTCGAGTGCTCGTTTTGGAGACCCACGCCGTTGGCCTCCACCACCACGTCTCAGACCGCCCGGCGCTTCTTCTCGCGCCTGGACTTGCGCTCGTGCCGGGGAGGGGAGGGCGTGCCGTCCGGCGGCGGAGTCTCGGCGAGCCTGCCGTTGGGAAGGGACGGCCCGTCCGCGAGCCCCGAGTCATGGGACTGGGTGGGCTCGGGGGGCGGGGCGGGCAGGCGGATGATGAACGTGGCGCCCTCGCCCGGTTTGCTGCGCACCGACAGCGTCCCCCCGTGGTTCTTCACGATGCGCTGCGAAATCGCCAGCCCCAGCCCCGTGCCCTTCTGCTTCGTCGTGTAGAAGGGCACGAAGATGCTCTGGTGCTGCTCGGGTGGAATCCCCGGGCCCGTGTCCGACACGTGCAGCTCCACGAACGAGTCCCCCGCGTGGCGGAAGTCGTTGAAGCGGTCCGGCCGCACCGTCTTCACCGTGATGCCTCCTCCCGCCTCCCCCGCCAGCGCCTGCATCGCGTTCTGCACCAGGTTGATGAGCACCTGCTTGAGCTGCTCCGCGTCCGCCTCCACCCGCGGCAGGTTCTCCTCCTGCTCCACCTTGAGCTCCAGCCCCGGCGGCAGCTCGTTGTGGATGAGCCGCGCCGTGCGCGTCACCACCTCGTTCAGATCCGTGGGCCCGAACGTCTGCTTGAGCGGCCGCGCGTAGTCGAGGAACGCCGACACCACCCCGTTGAGCCGGTTGACCTCCTCGACGATCACCTCCAGGAACTCGCCTTCCTCGCCCGGCAGCCGCCGCGGATCCAGACACTGCGCCGCGCCCTTGATGGCCCCCAGCGGATTGCGGATTTCATGCGCCAGGCCCGCCGCCATCTCGCCCAGCGCCGCCAGGCGATCTCTCTCTCGGATGGTCTCGTACAGCTTGGAGTTCTCCAGCGCCGTCGCCAGCCGCTCCGCCACCTCCAGCATCAGCGCGATCTCATCCGAGGCGTACGCTTCCGGCACCCGCTCGTCCCACAGGTTGAGGAAGCCGATGACCCGGTCATTGCCCAAGAGCGGCACGGTGATCCCCGCCTTCATCTGCACCAGCGCCGCGCGCGTGTCGTGCAGCCGCTTGAGCTCGTCCCGGAAGCGCTTGCCCTCCACCGCCTGCTGCCTCATCACCGCGATGCGCCGCTCCACGTTCTCCAGCAGCACCGCCTTCTGCCCCGACGCCACCGCGAACAGCACCCCGCGCGCCGCCCCCGTGTCCAGGAACGACACCGGCGCCGGCCCCCGCGCGTCCAACAGCCGGTAGCCCGGCCGGTCCTCGGCCAGCAGGTACAGCGACGCGTGGGTGATCCGCCCCGACTCGTGCAGCGCGTCGAGCACCAGCCGCGCCAGCTCGGAGATCTCGATGACGCCCGCCATGCGCGCCCGCGTGCTGCCGAGCACCCTCAGCAGCTCGAAGCGCTCGCGGAAGAAGACCGCCACCACGCGCTCCTCCACCTTGGCCCGCAGGGGCTCCAGGAGGATGAGCAGCACGAACGTCGCCACCACCGTGTTGAAGATGAAGAGCGAGGTGTTGTTCTTGTCCACCCACATCGTCAGCAGCGTGAAGACCACCGCCAGGATGGAGGCGAGCAGCGTCTGCGAGACGATCTTCGCCAAGAGCTCGTGCAGATCCATCAGCCGCAGCCGCAACAGCGTCTGCGCGAGGAAGAACAGGTAGAGCGTGGTGAAGACGGGCCCCAGCGGGGTGGGGAAGGGCAGCCCGTAGCGCTCGAGCTGATCCAACACGCTGAAGAGGATGGCCGCCCCGGCGCCAATGGCCAGGTACGTCAGCCGCAGCCGCTCGATGCGTGAATCCGTGGTGCGCACTCGTCGCAGCAGCAACGACACCGAGGCCAGCAGCGCGCCAAGCACCCACGTGCCCACGACGATCCGCGCCCACTCCTTCTGGGCCAGCGGGGACACCGCCACCATCAGCCCGAACACGGCCGAGAGGAAGGCGAGCCGCCTGCCTAACAGGTGGGTGCCCTGGCTGACGCCGAGGAACTCGAGGAAGAAGGCGACGGCCGCGCCAGGAACGAGCGAAGCCAGTAGGATGGTGGCGCCCACCGCCACCCGCGTCACCCACGGATAGTTGCCCGTGGCGAAGAAGTCATGGATGAAGGTGGAGAGGTAGTAGCCCCCCAATGTCAACGCGAAGACGGAGTAGAGCGTGAGCACCCGCGGACGTGCGGCTCTCAACAACATGGAGACGCCAAGCGCCAGACCGATGATGGATGCGAGAAGCGCGCTCTGTGTCCGGATGTCCATGGGCGGGTCGAGAGTCTAACCTTCCTCGCGTTCCGGAAATTTTTCCCCTGCTTCCCCGTGTCTCCTGTCGCCGCCCCGGTCCATCTCCCGCGGCCCCCCCTGTATGAAAGCCTTCCTGCCGCTGTTCGCCGTCGCCGCCGCCACCTCGCTGGCCTTCACCCAGGCGTCTCCTCCCCCGGAGTCCGCCTCCCAGGAGCCGGCCGCGCCTCCCCGGTCGCTCACCGGCAACGCGCCCCCCGAGGCCCAGCTCTCGCCGCCCCCGGACACGGAGAAGTCCCTCGTGCCCCCGGGCTACATGCAGGTCTTCAACCCGGCCTTCCCGGGTGAGCCGCCCCCGGCGCCGCCCCTGGCCCCTCCCGTCTCCCTCGGCCGCGCCTACGGCCTGGAGGACCTCGCCCCGTACTTCGCCCAGGGCACGCTCCCGCTGGCCAAGGCGGCCTTCGACCAGGGCCAGTACACCCGCACCCGCGAGCTGCTCGAGAAGGAGGGGAGTTCTCCGCCCGTGCGCTACCTGCGCGCCTTGAGCGCCGTGCGCGCCGGGGACCACGCGCGTGCCGCCGAGGAGATGCGCGCCCTCTCCGCGGACTACCCCGCGCTGCGCGACCGCTGCCTCACCCACGCCGGCGTCGCCCTGGAGGCCCTCGGCCGCTTCCCCGAGGCCGCCGAGATGCTCTCCCAGGTGCCCGAGTCGTCCCGGCTCTACGCAGATGCCCGCCTGGGGCTCGGCCGCGTGCTGCGCAAGACGAAGGACGCCGAGGGCGCCCTCACCGCGCTCGCCCCCCTGGCCAACCTCGTCGCGCCCGCCTGGGGCCGCAACGTCGGCGCCGAGGCCCTGCTGGCCAGCGCCGACCTCGCCGTGGACCTGAAGGACAAGGCGCGCGAGCGCGACTTCCTCTGGCGCCTGTGGGCCCGCCACCCCCTCACCCCCCTGGCGCAGATCGCCCAGGTCCGGCTCAAGGGCCAGCAGCACCCCCTGGAGATGAAGGTCATTCGCGCCGAGCAGCTCATCGAGCTGCACCGCAATCGCCAGGGCCTGGAGCTGCTCCAGCCCCTGCTGCCCAAGCTCGTACTGCCCGACGCGCTCGCCTGCCGCGCCCACTTCGCCTACGGCAAGGCCCTGCGCAAGGAGCGCCAGCACACCAGCGCCATCGCCGCGCTCACCCCCGTGGCCGACAAGTGCCAGGACCGCGAGCTGCTGCCGCGCGTGCTCTACGTGCTCGGCTCCTCGCGCTCCATCGTGGATCAGGTGCGCGGCCCCGAGACGTATGAGCGGCTCGCCCGCGACTTCCCCGAGCACTCCTTCGCCGATGACGCGCTCTTCTTCGCCGCCGACCTGTACGTGAAGACGGGGCGGCTGGAGCTCGCCTCCGAGCGCCTCAAGACGCTGGCGATGCTCTACCCCCAGGGCGACTACCTGGGCGAGGCACTCTTCAAGGACTACTGGATCGCCCGCGAGCGCAAGGCCGCCGACGGGGGCCTCCCCCTGCTCGAGGAGATCGAGAAGCGCTTCGCCGAGGCGGACGAGACGAACGACGTGGAGCGCGCGCGCTACTGGCGGGCTCGCACGCTGCAGGAGCGCAAGCAGCCCGAGCAGGCCGCGGCGCTCTTCGAGTCGCTCGCGCTGGAGCACCCCGCCACCTACTACGGCCTGCTGGCGCGCACGATGCTGGGCTCGCTGGATGCGGAGCGCGCGCGGCGCCTGGCTCCCCAGTTGGACTTCTCCACCCAGGAGCGGCGCGAGCCCTGGCCGCTGCACGCGGGCGGCATGGAGAAGGATCCGCACTTCCTCGCCGCCGTGGAGCTGTTGCGCCTGGGCTTCCCCGAGGCGGTGTCCTCGGAGCTGCTCGCCATCAACCGCGTGAGCCTGCCGGCCGAGAACATCCGGCTCATCGTGCACCTGCTGGCGCTGTCGGGAGATGAGCGCGGGGCCCACGCGGTGGCGCGCATCGCCCTGCGCCGGGACTTGAGCGGCCCCATCACCCCCCAGACGCGCCCGCTCTGGGAGGTGGCCTATCCCAACGCCTTCCGCGACCTCATCGAGAAGCACACCGCCGCGGCGGGCGTGGAGCCGGACCTGTTGCAGGCCCTCATGCGCGAGGAGAGCGCGTTGGACCCCAAGGCGCTCTCGTGGGCGGGGGCGCTCGGCCTCACCCAGCTCATGCCCACCACGGCCAATGCGGTGGCCCGGCAGCTCAAGCTCAAGGTCCCCTCGACGCAGGCGCTCCTGGAGCCGGAGCTCAACATCCGCCTGGGCGCGCACTACCTGGGCTCGCTCATCAAGCGCTTCCCCGGACAGACGCCGTTCGCCGTGGGCAGCTACAACGCCGGTCCCCTGGCGGTGGACAAGTGGCGCGCGGATCGTCCGGGCATGTCGCTGGACGCGTGGGTGGAGGAGGTGCCCATCGCCGAGACGCGTGGCTACATCAAGCGCGTGCTGCGCTCGTTCAACACCTACCAGCTCCTCTACGGGCGCCCCACCAAGGCGCCCCTGCTCCAGGCCTCCAAGTAGCGAGCGGGCGGCCCCGGCCGCTCAGGTCCAGAAGCCCGTGGGCTGCCCGAGCAGGGCGGCCCCGGCCTGGCCCAACCAGCCTTCCGCCGCGGCCGCGTGCTGCCGGAAGGTGTGCAGGTCCCTGAAGCGCCGCTGCAGGCTCGAGCCGTCCTTGAGCGCGCTGGCGCCCGCCGCCTGGTAGCACGCGCCCACGACCTCGGCCGCCGTCTCCGTCACCCAGGCCAGGGCCGCCGAGACCCGCGGCGCCACGGCTGGAATGGCCGCGGGGTTGTTCGTGCTCGCGTCCCAGAGTTCCTCGGAGAGGTCGCGCAGCAGCGCCCGGGCGGCCCGCACGCGCGTGTCGGCGCGGCCGAGCTGGAGCTGGAAGACGGGGGACTCGAAGAGGGGAGCGCGGGCGTACATCCGCCGCTTGCCCGTCCCGACGAGTGTTACCAGATCCTCCAGGGCGCCCTGGGCGATGCCCAGCGACACCGCCGCCATGTGCAGCGCGAACTGCAACAGGGGCGCGACGAAGCCCGGGCCCGGCAGGTGGGACGTGCCGGAGAAGATGTCGAGGGTGTTCTCCTCGGGGCAGAAGACGCCCTGCATCTCCACGTCATGGCTGCCCGTCCCCCTCAGGCCGAGCACGTTCCAGGTGTCGAGGATGCGCACCTCCTGGGGCCGCAGGAGCATGGCCCGCATCCGGAGCAGGCCCTCGGTGGGACGCGGGAGCGTCTGGCCCTCGTGCAGGACGACGCAGTTGCCGATCAGCCAGTCCGCGTGCTGGCAGCCGCTGGCGAAACCCCACCGCCCGGTGACGCGGTAGCCGCCGGGTTCCACCACCGCCTGCCCCTGGGCGTTGAAGCCGCCGGCCATGATGACGTCCGGCCCGCCCGAGTAGATGGCGTCGAAGCGCTCACGTGAGAGGAACGAGAAGAGGTGGGGGCTCTCCGAGCCGATCATCGTCGTCCACCCGGTGGCCCCATCCGCCCGGGCCAGGGTCTCCAGGACCTGCATGCCGGTGCGCAGGTCCACCTCGAGGCCGCCATGGCTCCGGGGGACGAACATCCGGAAGAAGCCCGCCTGCTTGAGCTGACCGAGCAGCTCCAACGGCAGCCGGCGCCCCGACTCGATGTCCGCCGCCCGGGATGACACCACCGGAGCCAACTCCCGCGCCGCGTCCAGCACCTGCTTCGCCTCGGCATTCATCATGTGTTCCTCACTGTGCGTAGGGGCGGGAGGAGCCCGCCGGGCGTGTTCCGCCTCGGAGCGAGCATGTATCGCGGGGGGCGTGATGGTCCCGTGACGGTCCGGCGGGGAGCCAGAAAAGGACCGGGCCCCGCTTCCCAGGAGGGAAGGGGGCCCGGCTTGGCTCACGTGTGGGTGGGGCTCAGCGCTGACGGCGGCGGCGGGCCAGCGCGAGGACCGAGCCCAGCGCCATCAGCACCAGCGAGGAGTCCCCGCCGGAGGCCGAGCAGCCGAAACCATCACCGCGGAAGTCGATGTCTCCCACGTGCACGGTCCAGGTGCGGGTGGCGGGCGTCGCGTCCACATTGCCCGCGGAGTCACGGGAGCGGACCTCGAAGGTGTGCTCGCCATCGGGCAGGTTGTCGTAGGTGACGGGCGACGTGCACGCCGTCCACTCCCCGCCATCCAGGCGGCACTCGTACGTCACGCCCGGCTCCCCGGAGTCGAACTCGAACGTCGCGCTCCGGTTGGGCGTGGTGCCCTCGGGACCGGAAATGATGGTGGTGTCTGGCACTTCCGTATCGATGGTGACGCGGACGGTGTTGGACGGCGGGCTGGCGTTGCCCTCTTCATTCGTGGTGATGGCGGTGATGTCATGCGGGCCATCGGGCAGCGGGGTGGTGGGCGTGTACGTCCAGTTGCCCTCCGGGTCCGAGGTCGTGGTGCCGATGGGGTTGCCATCCACGATCACCGTGACCGTGCTGTTGGGCGGGGCGGTGCCGGTGATGACCGGCGTGTTGTCGTTGATCACCGTGCCGTTGGGAGGACCGGTCACCACGGGGGACGCCGGAATGACGACGTCCACCGTGAAGGTGTTGCTGTCGGTGGCGGAGTTGCCCGCCGTGTCCGTGGCCGTGGCCGTCACCGTATGCGGACCATTCGACAGACCGGTGGTGGGGGTGATGCTCCAAGTGCCGCTGCCATCCACCGTAATGGTACCCACCGGTGAGCCATCCACGATCACCGTGACGGTGCTGCCCGGCTCGGCCGTGCCGCTGTAGAGCGGCGTGTTGTCTTTGATGGTGGTGCCCTCGGCCGGCGTTTTCACCTCCACCGCGGGAGGCGTGGTGTCCACCGTGAAGGTGTTGGTGTTGGAGCTGGTGCTCACGTTGCCCGCCGTGTCCGTGGCCGTGGCGGTCACCGTGTGCGGCCCCTGATCCAGCGGAGTGGTGGGGGTGAGGCTCCAGTTGCCGTTGGCATCCGCCGTGACGGTCTGGGGCAAGGGCGAGCCATCCACGATCACCGTGACGGTGCTGCCCGGCTCGGCCGTGCCGCTGTAGATCGGCGTGGCCACCGGCGCCGCGGGAGGCGTGGTGTCCACCGCGAAGGTGTTGGTGTTGGAGTTGGTGCTCACGTTGCCTGCCGCGTCCCTTGCCGTGGCCCTCACCGTGTGCGTCCCCTGATCCAGCGGCGAGGTGGGGGTGAGGCTCCAGTTGCCGTTGGCATCCGCCGTGACGGTCTGGGGCAAGGGCGAGCCATCCACGATCACCGTGACGGTGCTGCCCGGCTCGGCCGTGCCGCTGTAGATCGGCGTGGTGTCGTTGGTCTGCGAGCCGTTGGCCGGCGTCGCCACCACCGGCGCCGCGGGCGCGGTGAGGTCGATCGTGAAGGTGTTGGTGTTGCTCTGCAGGCTGTAGACCTCCTGCTTGGTGAGCACGGCGGAGACGGTGTAGTTGCCCGCCGCCAGGTCCGAGGTGGGCGTGTAGCTCCAGTTGGCCGCCGCGGGCAGGGTGAAGGTCAGCGTGGTCGTGCCCGTCGTCACCGTGAGGATGATCTGGGCGCCCGTCGGGAAAGACGGGTCGAGCGTGCCCGTGAAGGTGGGCCGCTTGTTGTTGGTGGAGCTCCCGTTGGCGGGTGTGCTCACCACGGGGGCGGGCATGGTCTCGGGGAAACCATCATTGATGATCTGCGCCACATCACCCGGACTGCCGCCAGTCGCGCCGTAGTTCACCGTGTCGTTGGGACGCTGCGTGGGCGTCTGGCCCGCGACGGCTCCTTCGGCGAAGATTTCGCAGGTGCCGGTCTGGGACTGCATGAGCAGGCGCCCGCCGCCACCACCGCCACCCGGGCCAATGAAGGCCGTACTGAGACTCGTGTCTCCGCCGCGACCACCCTGGGAGAGCACATTGCAGTTCGCGAGCTGGGCGAAGCGCAGGTACACGGTGCCGCCGGCTCCTCCACCAAAAGCGCCGCTGTTGCCCGTCGTGGTGGGGCCCGAAGCGCCATTGGCCAGGATGGTGCCGTCACCACCCTCCAGGATCCTGGCCCGGATGAAGATGATGCCTCCGCCCCTGCCGCCCTGGGCGGTCGAATCGATGATGCCGTGTCCCGCGCCGCCGCCGCCGCCGAAAACCATCCGGTTGAGCGGATCGAAGATGAACCTGGCGCCGCCCTTTCCTCCCACGGCACGCGCGCCATCCACCCCGGAGTGCGTCTTGCCGCCATCACCGCCCCGGCCTGAGCTGCCGCCGCCCGCTCCACCCGCCAGGTAGCACACGCCTCCACCGCCACCGTTGGCGCCATTGCCACGTCCGGTGGAATTGGGGCCGTACAAACCGGGGGCGATGCCCTCGGCGCGCTGCGCGCCTCCTGGAGCAGGCTCGGTGTCGCTGGCGCATGACCGGCGGGCCGCGTTGGTGTCCTTGATGTACTGCCCGCCACGGAAACCCAGGGCCGTGACGTTGATGGACGCCGCCGACTCAATGTTCACGGCACCGTTGGCCAGGAAGGCCAGGATGCCACCCTTGGAGCCATTCCAGGCATCGGCGGTCAGCTCCGCGCCGCCCCGGACGGTGACGTCCGTGTACTCGGGCACCTTGACGACCTGAGCGCCCGCCGCCGAGTAGGCGTAGATCAGCGGCGCGTCCAGCCTGAGCTTGCCCGTCTCCAGGTTGGCGGTACCGAGCCGCGCCAGCTCCCAGCGGCCCACCGAGCCGCCGCTGAGGTTGATGTCCGCGATGTTACCCGGCGCGGGCTCGGGGGTGAGTCCCGTCGACTGGTGCACCAGCACGAGGTCCCCGGGCGAGAAGCCCGTGTTGGTGTCCACTGGGATTTCCGTGGCGCCCACCGCCACGTTGGCCGTCACCTTGGCGTAGCTGTTGACGACGCGCTGGCCCGCGGTGACATCGAGCGGTCCGTCGTCGCCGTTGCCCAGCAGGTAGATGTCCCGCGCCGCCAGTGCTGGCTGCGCGCATAGCAGGCAGAGGACCGCCGCGAGCCACTTCTTGATGATTGGAGTGTTCATGATCTTCGAATTCCTCTCCGGCTACTGCTGCTGCTCGCGCTCGGGGGTGGTGATGATGAAATCCACGCGGCGGTTGGCCGCGCGGCCCTTCTCCGTGTCGTTGGTCGCGATGGGCTGATCGGGACCGAAGCCCTTGGCCTCCAGGCGCGACGCCTCCACGCCCTTGTCCACCAGGTACTTCTTCACCGACTCGGCCCGGGCCTGGGACAGCTTGCGGTTGGCCTCCGCCTTGCCCCGGTTGTCGGTGTGGCCCTCGATGATCATCTGCTCCACCTCGGGGTGCTCGCGCAGCACCTTGGCCACCTGATCCAGCATCTTGAAGGAGCGCGGCTGGATGACCGCCTTGCCCGTGGCGAAGAACACCTGCTCCTTGATCTCCAGCTTGCCCTTCTGGATGGCCACCATCTGCTTCTGCTTCGCCGGGCAGCCCTGGTTGTCGGCCACACCCGCCTCGGTGGGGCAGTTGTCCAGGTGGTCCGCCACGCTGTCGTTGTCGCTGTCCTTCGCCGGGCAGCCGCGCAGCTCCTTCAGTCCTGGCTGCGTGGGGCACGCATCCCGCTCGTCCACCAGACCATCCCCGTCCGAGTCGCGCACCGGGCAGCCCTGACGCTCGGCCGTGCCCGCCTCGTTGGGGCACTTGTCCTGGCCGTCCTCGATGCCGTCCTTGTCGGCGTCACGCACCGGGCAGCCCTGACGCTCGGCCGTGCCCGCCTCGTTGGGGCACTTGTCCTGGCCATCCTCGATGCCATCTCCGTCGGCGTCGCGCACCGGGCAACCCTGACGCTCGGCCGGGCCCGCCTCGTTGGGGCACTTGTCCTGGCCGTCCTCGATGCCATCGCCGTCGGCGTCACGCACCGGGCAGCCCTGACGCTCGACCGGACCCGCCTCGTTGGGGCACTTGTCCTGGTCGTCCAGGATGCCGTCCTTGTCGGCGTCACGCGGCTTCCCATCGACCAGCGCCACGCCCAGCAGCACGCGGAAGGTGGGCGTGCCGAGCGTGTCACCAAAGCCGGGACCGCCCAGGGCATAGGCCTCGACGCGCTCGCTCAGGGGCAGCCGCAGACCGGCCAGCAGCTCCATGGACTGCGGCTGGCCGCCGAGCGGGAGGACGCCGCGCAGGTTGAGTTCTCCGCGCAGCCCCGGTCCCGTCGTGGCCACCACCGCGCCCAGGCGCACCTCGCTGCCCAGCACGTCCTCCACTTCCTCGCCGCCCACCATGACGGAGGGCCGCACCAGCACGCCGCCCTCCACGCCCGCGCGCAGCCCGCCGAAGCGCCGGCCCAGCATCAGCTTGGGCTCCAGGCGCACGCTCCCGTCCCGCGACAGCGTGTCCACGCTGCCCACGGGCAGGCCCACGCCCAGCTCGAGCGCCAGATCCAACGGCGCCTCGCGCTGCTGCGCGAGCAGTCCCAGCCGCGCGTACACCATGGGCGTGCCCAGGCCCGTGCGCGCCGGTGCGCCCACGCCCTGCCCGGAGAGGTCATCCCCCTTCTGCCACGCCACCACGGGCAGCTGCGCGCCCAACTCCAGCCACCGCAAGGGCGCCCAGGCCGCCAGCAGGTGCGCGGTGACGCGATCGCGCACCACCGAGCCCAGCCGGTTGCCGTCCCGGTACATGACCAGGGGGTCGTTCTCATAGTGCCCCAGCAGCGACAGCCGGTACCCACCCTGGGGGAGCAGCTCGCCCGTCCCCACGGTGAGCGAGCCCTGGCCGTTGGGATTGAGCACGAGGCGCTCCAGCTCGAAGCGGCCCAGGCCCGTGGGCTGGGCGAGCGCGTCCGAACCGGCGAGCGATGTGGCGGCGAGCATCAGTGTGGCGAAAAGCGACAGGCGCTTGGGGCCCGCCGAGTGGGTATGGCTCATGAATTCTCCATGTCGGATTCTCGCGGGGTCCTCTTCCAACCGCTCCTCCCGTGCCCCTCCACCCGAGGTGGAGGACATGGGCGAGAAGACCCGTCCGTCTGGCTGCTGTGATGTAGGCGGCGCATTCAGACCCGAGATCACTCCGAGTGTCCAGTGACCCTTCAAAGCACGGAGCATGCCAAGTCGTTCTTCAGACAGGACGGGTTCCACTGCCCAGAAGTGGGGTGCCTCGAGAGGCGTGGGAGAGACGCGAGCGCACGGAGCACCCGCCGCCTTCACCTTGGCAGGGGGGCGAGCTGGGTCATTCCGCCACACCCTCTGGGAGGGGCCGCCGCCGAGCGCCCCCGGTGCTTCAGCGCGAGAGCAGGTCGCGGTCGAGCTCCAGCGCCAGCCGGGCGGTGAGCACGAAGACGCGATCCACCCGGACGGGGCCGTACAGCTCCTTGCCGATCCACAGCGTCTCGGCGGCATGGGGAGCGGCGTCCCAGGTGGTGAGCCACGCGGCGGCCTTGCGCAGCGCGCGCCGCACCGCCGCGCCGCAAGCGCCCGGCGCCGAGCGCAGCCCATACATCGCGTGCACGGCGAAGGCCGTCTCCGACGCGCTGGAGGCCGTGCCCACGCCCCAGCCTCCGTCTTCGCGTTGCAGGGCGATCATCGCCTCGGCGCTCGCGCGCAGCTCCGCCGCCGCGCCCGCCTGGGCCAGGGCCCCCATCACCTGGGAGGTGGCGTACAGCCAGGAGCAGTGCCACTTGTCGCCCACCCACACCCCGTTGTGTCCACGCTTCTCCAGGAGGAAGCGCAGGGGTTGGGTCGCGTCCTGGCCGAGCATCGCCAGGGCCAGCACGCCATGCGCCGTCGTGGTCAGCGAGGGCTGCATCTCGTGCGAGTAGGTGATGAACAACCCCTCGCGCTGGTAGCGCTCCAGGACGCGGCCCTCCACCGGGTGGCCCGCGTTGGCCAACAGGGCGACGGTCGTCGTGGTGGTGTCCCCGTCGACGTCGAAGTTGTCGCTCATGCCCAGGCCCTCGGGCTTGAGCGCCCGGTGCAGGGCCTCCAACTGGGGACGGATGACGTCCTGGAGGGCCGGGTGGGACAAGAGTCCCGAGGAGAGCAGGGCGAGCAGGCCCCAGGGCCGCTCGAAGGTGGGAATGGGCCACACCGTGGGCACGACGCCCGGAATGCCCGTCCGGGTCGCCGCCGAGGCCCCCGCCAGGAACTCCTCCACGCCTCGAAGCTCCTGTGCGTCCGGGGTGGCCGCCCGGCGCCGGTTCAGCCAGAGCGCGGTCGCCGCGGGGCTGTTGCCCACGCCTTGCGTGGCGTCGATCACCGCGGGGTCCGCCTGCGAGCCCCATGCCTCCCAGCCATGGACGGGCGTGGTGCCCGCGCGGATCTTCATCCGGGCGATCAACCCGCGCCGCCGCTCGCCCAGCGTGCGCAGCAACCGGAAGGGCTGCTGGGGCAGATCCAGCCCCAGCGCGGCCGCGTCCTCCAGCAGCCGGGGCAGGACGAGCTCCACGGCGACGGGGATGTCATCCGGCAGTGACTGCTCGAAGGACCAGAGCTCCGCGGTGCGGCGCAGGAAGTCCAGTCCACGCGTCGCCGCGTCGTGGCTGCCCGGCGCGTCGCTGGACACCAGCAGCGCCAGGACGGACGCGAGCGTGGGAACGTGCCGGGCCAGGGGCATGACCTCGGGTCCCCAGCCTCCGTCCGCGTGCTGCTGCGCCATCAGCCAGTCAATGGCGGGTTGGGGATTGGGGGGTGGGGCGAACCGCAGCACCTGCGCCGTGTCGTAGACGGAGGGCGTGACGACTCCGCCCTGCTGACCAAGAGCGGCGATTTCCGCTCTCAGCGTTTCAATGAGCCGATCGGCTGTGGAGGACATGTCTTTCGCCCCTGGAGTAGGGCTGGATTTTTAACACGAAAGACACTCGGCCACGGAGGGGGCCCCCGACGTCCGCCCGCCTGGAGCCCGCGCGCGGGGGGCCTCAGCGCGACTCCGGGTTCTTCTCTTTCTCCTGCCAGCCATAGTTGCCGAGGAAGTTGGACACCTGGTGCGACACATCCCGGACGAGGTCCACCGCGCTCATGGAGTTGTTCAGCTGGGACATGGTCTGGTCCATCATCGTCGACAGGTCGCTCACCGCCTGGAAGATCTGCGTGATGCCCGTGCCCTGCTGATTGACCGCGGTGGTGATCTGCCGCACGGACTGTGCGTTGTCCCGGACGATGTTGGACAACTGCTGGAGCGTCTCGCCGAACTCGCGGATCTCCCCCAGGCTGGTGCCCACCTTCGCCGAGCCCTCCTCGGTGATGGCCGCGGTGGTGCGGATGGCCTCGGAGATGTCCTCGAGGATGACGCTCACGTTGTGGGTGGCCTTGATGGATTGATCCGCCAGCGAGCGGATCTCCCGCGCCACCACGCCAAAGCCCTTGCCGTGCTCGCCCGAGCGCACCGCCTCGATGGCGGCGTTGAGGGCGAGCATGTTGGAGCGGTCCGCCAGGCTCTTCACGCTCTCGGTGATGCGGCCGACCTGCCGGGCGCGTTCATCGAGCGCGCGGATGCGCGAGGCCATCTCGTTCACCTGGCCCTGGATCGCCTTGAGTCCATCCAGGGTGCGTTGGATGGCCTGCTCGCCCACCTGGCTGATCTCATTGGCCCGCTCGGTCTGGCGCAGCACGTTCTCCGCCTTCTGGGTGGCCATGGCGGAGGTCTCCTTGATCTCCTGGGCGGTGACCTGGGTCTCCTGGAGCGCGGAGGCCTGGAGGGTGAGCACCTCGGTCTGCTTGGTGGTGGACATGCCGAGCTGATCGGCGCTGTTCTTGAGCGAGCCCGCGGAGTCACGCAGGGACAGGGAGAAGTCGCGCAGCTTGCCGAAGGCGCGGGCGGTGGCGGCGGCCAGGTCGCCGATCTCGTCGGTGGAGGCCCACTGGGGGAGGATGGGGGCGCCCGCGGCCAGCGCCTCCATGGAGGCCTGCACGCTGCGCGCGCCCTCCGACAGATGCCGGGCGAGGCTCAGGGCCGAGAGCGTGGCCACCAGCAGCAGGTAGCCGTTGAGCAGGAGCAGCGGGAGGGCGGAGGCGTCGATCACCTGGCCCACGGCCGCCCGCAGGAAAGGCGAGGCCTGACCCCGGGGCGCGGCGTCCACCTGCGCCAGCACCTGCTCATAGATGGGGCGGGCCTGCTGGCCGAGCACCGTGAAGCTCACCACCAGCGCGCAGAGGATGAACAGGCCGAAGGCGTAGGGCAGGTACCAACGGTAGCGCGGCCAGGAGAATCCCGAGCCGCCCAGGTCCAGTTCCGGATGGCGCTGGAACTCCTGGATGGCATGGGGGCGCAGGACCTGCTCGAACTTCAAGCGCCGGTGGATGCCGCTGAGCAGGCACAGCAGCACGACGGTGATGATGGCCCAGGCAATGGTCCACGGGTTCTTGCCCGGGTAGTAGATCGTCGGCACGGCGCCGTAGATGGCCGTGCCGAGCGCGGTCAGCGCGATGAGACCGCCCTCGTACGCCTGCGGCAGGCGGAGGATGCGCTGGAGCCGGGCTTCCGCGGGCTCCGACACCTCGGCCTCGCGCAGGGTGCGTGACACCAGCCAATTGAGGAACAGGTACGGCCCCGCGGCGCCGATCAGCAGCAGCGCGGGGGCGATGATGAACATCGTCCCGAGCACCTCGTCCCCCGAGAAGCCCATGATCACCATGATCAGATACACGATGGGCACGGCGTGGGCCGTCACGGTGCGGAGGGAGACCTGATTGAGTTGACGGAAGACTTGCTGGGGTGAGGCGTCTGCTGTCTGCATCAACCGGCGCTCCATGGGTTTTTCCGGCCGGACGTCTGGCGCGATACGTCATGTCTACCAGGAAGGGTGCACCCGGAGGAAGTTGGCCCACTGGAACAGCCGGGATTGTTCAGTCGACGGCCAGGGAAGCGTCACCGCGCACGCTCCCGACCGTCCGCCACCTGGGATGGCCGCACGCGGCAGAGCCCAAGCGAGCAGCCTCCGGGTGTGACATGGGGCACACCCGCGGCACGGAGATCCAATTCCAGTGCTTTGCTCCAATTGAACCTGGATTGCTCACCTGGCGGGCGTGGCGCTCGGGTGGGCCCTGGCCGCGGTCTGGCCAGTGAGGGGAGGAGACACGGCATGAAGACGCGAAGCGCTATCCATCGTCATGTGGCAGGGAGTGGGCCGTTGTACGGGCGGATGTTCGCCGTGCTGGGGATGTTGTCCGCGACGGGGTGTGGCACCACGCAGGCTCCGGAGGAGGAGATGACGCTCAAGGCGCGCCCCCTGGCGGAGCGCTGCGAGGTGCGACCGCCGCCGCCGGGCGCCCTCGAGCCGGAGCTGAAGTGGGCGTGGACGGGCAGCGCGGTGATGCCCGAGCACCATCAGGTGATGATGACGCCCGTGGTGGTGGACGTGAACGCGGATGGTGTCGCGGACATCGTCTTCAGCACCTTCGCGGGAGACACGTACCAGACGGATGGCGTGCTGCGGGCCGTCAGCGGCGAGGACGGGCATGACCTGTGGGCCGTGACGGATCCAGCGGCCCGGGTGAAGCCCGCCGCCAGCCTCGCCGCCGGAGACCTCGACGAGGATGGTCAGGTGGAGATCTGCGCCATCCCCCAGGACGGCCGCGGCATCATCTGCTTCGAGCACGACGGCACCTTCAAGTTCCGCTCGGCCCTCGCCGCCAACGACTACAACGAATGGGGTGGCCCCTCGCTGGCGGACCTGGACGGCGATGGCTTCGTGGAGATCCTCGATGGCAATCGCGTCTACGATCACACCGGCACGCTGAGGTGGGTGGGCGCCGACGGCATGGGCGGCGCCCAGTACACGGGCCCCGTCTCCTTCGCGGCGGACATCGATCAGGACGGCCAGCAGGAGGTGGTCAATGGCCGCGCCATCTACCGCCACGATGGCACCCCGCTGTGCGTCAACACGGAGATTCCCCATGGCTTCGCCGCCGTGGCCAACTTCGACGAGGACCCGAAGGGGGAGATCGTCGTGGCGGGCCGTGGCCGGGTGAGCCTGCTCGACGACGACTGCTCGTTGCGCTGGAGCGTGGACGTTCCCGGCGGAGGCCACGGAGGCTCGCCCACGCTCGCGGACTTCGACGGAGACGGGGCGCTGGAGATCGGCCTGTCCGGAGAGCGGGCGTACTCGGTCCTCGCCTCCGACGGCACCGTGAAGTGGTCCACCGCCATCCAGGATCTCAGCTCCGGCAAGGTGGGCTCCACCACCTTCGACTTCGAAGATGACGGCGAACTCGAGGTCGTCGTCACCGACGAGCTGAAGCTGCGCATCCTCGACGCCGCCACCGGTGCCGTGCGCTGGGTGATTGCCAACAGCTCGGGCACCACGCACGAGAACCCCGTCGTCGCGAACGTGGGAGGGGACCCCGCCGCGGAGCTCGTGGTGGTCTCCAACGATCATGCCTACCCGGGCACCCACGGCCTGCGCGTGTTCCAGGGACGGCGGGGGTGGGCGGGCACCCGGAGCCTGTGGAACCAGCACGCCTACTCGGTGACGAACGTCCTCGACGATGGCTCCATCCCGGCGGCCGCGACGAGCCACTGGCTCCACCCGCGGCTCAACACCTTCCACGCCAACGTCGCCAACCACTTCGGCGAGGGACCCAGCCCCTACGCCGCCGCGGACCTCGTCGTGTCCGAGCTGTCCGCCACGTGCGAGGGCGAGGGCCAGGTCGTGCTCCGCGCACGCGTGCTCAACCAGGGCGAGGCCCCGGTGGCCGCGGGCGTGAAGGTGGCGTTCTTCGACGCGGCCCCCGCCTCGGGCGGCACGCTGCTCGGCGTGGCCACCGTGGCCGAGGCGCTGCCCGTGGGCACCAGCGCGCTCGCGACGCTCTCCGTGTCCGCCCCGCCCAACGGCCCGGTGAGCTTCTTCGCCATCGCGGACGATGACGGCCAGGGCACGGGGCGCGACACCGAGTGCATCGAGAGCAACAACACCACCTCCACCTCGCTGGAGCTCGCCTGCCAGTTGCCTCCGAGCAACCAGCCTCCGGTGGCGCTCTGCCGCGATGTCACCGTCCGCGCCGATGCCTCCTGCCAGGCCCGCGCCAGCGTGGACAATGGCAGCTACGATCCGGACCACGGCCCGGCTCCGCTCTCCGTGTCCCAGTCCCCCGATGCGTCCTTCGGCCCGGGCCGCCACGCCGTCACGTTGATCGCCTCGGATGGCGCGGCGAGCGCTCAGTGCGTGGGCTCGGTCACCGTGGTGGATGACACGCCTCCGTCCATCACCTGTCCCCTCGCGCTGGAAGCGAAGATCCGCCTCGGCGAGCTCGGTGTCTCCCTTCAGTACGCCGTCTCGTCCCGAGATGCCTGCGGCCCGGCGCCCGTCACCTGCTCGATTCCCCCCGGCACCATCTTCCTGCCCGGCCTGACGAAGGTCACCTGCACCGCGAAGGATGCGTCCGGCAACACGGCCTCGTGTGACTTCGGGATCCGCGTGAGCATCGATCTCTCGCTCTAAGAAAAGGAGAGGGAACCCGCCGGGGATACCGGCGGGTTACGCAATTCTTACTTGTTTTCCGATATTTTCGAGAACTCCCTATTTGTCAGTTGCGACGAGCGGCTCGGCGTGGCTTATGCGCGGCGAAGTTCAACACCGACGCATGAAGGGAGACGCAATGTCGAAGCGGCTGACCTGTCTGATTTCCTGTTCCGCGCTGCTCATGTCCGCGTGCCAGCCCCTGGAGGGGGACGAGGCCTGGGAGGGGTCGGGGAGCGGCGACACGGCGGTGAGCACGGCGGAAGGCGCGGCGTGCACCATCCCGAGCTTCCCCAAGGGCAGCACCTGGATCTGGGACCTCGAGAACACCTCGCTGCCCACGACGATCAACGCCCAGGTCTACGTCGTCGACCTCTTCGGGACGACGAGCGCGAAGATCCAGCAGTACAAGAGCGCCGGCAAGAAGGTGGTCTGCTATTTCAGCGCCGGCTCCTTCGAGAACTGGCGGGATGATGCCGACCAGTTTCCGCAGGACACCTATTGCAGCCCCGGCGAGGACTGTAACGAGTCCATCCACATCATGGGCGACTGGTGCGACAGCAGCGACAGCTGCGAGTGGTGGTTGGATCACCGCAAGCAGGCGGTGCGCGACGTGATGGCGGCGCGCATTCAACTGGCGAAGGCCAAGGGATGTGACGCGGTCGAGCCGGACAACGTCGACGCCTACTCGCACGACGATGAGATCTCGTGCACCGATCAGGCCTGCTGGGGCATCACGGCGGCGGATCAGCTCGCCTACAACCGCTGGCTCGCCGACACGGCCCATGCCAATTGCCTGGGCATCGCGCTCAAGAACGACGTCGATCAGGTCACCGCGCTCGCCCCGTACTTCGACTTCGCCATCAACGAGGAGTGCCAGCGCTACCAGGAGTGTGGCGTCTACAAGACCTCGTTCGTGGCCCAGAACAAGGCGGTCTTCAACGCCGAGTACCGCGTGGACGGGGGCGGCGACACCACGAACTGGACGTCGTGCACGGGAACGGGCTCCACCTGTGCCTGCGGCGAGAGCGGCTTCGCCTCGGGGGACATGCGGACCCTGGTCTTCAAGACCTCGAACGTGCGCTACAACAACGTGGGCATCACCTGCTGGTAGTCAGCGGGGCCGCGGACACGGCGGCGCCTTCACGCGCCGCCGTGCCCGGCCACTCCGGTGGCGGAGCCCGTCACCGGAGTGCATGAAGTGAAGGCCCGAGGCGGCGCTCAGCGGGCGAGCAACGCCTTGAGCGTGATGTTCGTCCCGGCGAGCGCCTTGGACACCGGGCAGCCCTTCTTCGTCTCCTCGGCGATCTTCTGGAATTGCTCATCACTCGCGCCGGGCACGATGGCCTCGGTGGTGAGCGCGATGGTGGTGATGGCGAAGCCAGCGCCTTGCTTGTCGAGCTGCACGTCCGCGGACGTCTTGATGCTCGTGGGCTTGAGGCCGGCGGTCTCCAGGCCGAGCGACAGGGCCATGGAGAAGCATCCCGAGAGCGCCGCGCCAATGAGCTCCTCGGGATTGCTCCCTTGTTTCCCCTCGAAGCGGGTCCCCAGCGAGAAGGGGGCCTCGGGGGCGTGGGCGGGCTTCATCACTCCCTGGCCGTCCTTGAGGCCCCCGTTCCACTGCGCGCTGCCTTTGCTGATTCCCATGTCGCTCGTCTCCTGGTGGTGAGAGGGATGCGTGGATTCACTGCTCGGAGTGAACTCATGTGAACCGGTTGTCCCTCCGGCAAGGGGCAACCCCTCCATCGAACGCCCGCCTGGTGCCGGGAGGGGAGGCGACCTGGTGACAACCGTCAGCGGGCGGTGACAGCAGTCACCAGTCCCAGAGTTCTGAATTCCCCGTTCAAACCCCTGGGATTCAGCTTCCAGGAGTCACGGTCCAAGAAGATCAGGGAGATACGAACCCCCCAGGGGCGGGGGAGCGGCTGGCACGGGGCCTGCTTTGGGTCAGGGCATCATGGCGGCGGCGAGCCGCGCAGCCCTACCCCAGGAATCCACCATGTCCTTCTCGATCTCCTCGCGCAGCCCGTCGTACCGCCTCCCCGAGCTGGAGCTGCCCAAGACCCCGACGTTCTCCTCCACGCCGACGGAGACCCTGCCGGAGCTGGACACCAGCCAACTGCTGAATCTGTTCTCGGACGCCTTCAGCACCGAGCCGAGCTCGCCGAGCCTCGGCGATCCGACGGGGCAGGGCGGAGGGCTGGACCAGTTGCTGGAGACGGCCAAGCAGCTCGTGCAGACGCTGGAGCAGCTGACCGAGCTGTTGCAGGCGCCGGAGATCGGCGAGCAGCCGCCCGCGGGTGGGCAGCAGCCGGAGTCGTTCTTCCAGAACCCGGAGGGTGGTCCGGGCGGTCCGCAGGGTGGCCCGGGCGGTCCGCAGGGAACGAACGGTCCGCAGGGCGCGGGTGAGGCGCCCAAGGGCCAGGTGGGCGATTGGATCAAGGAGGCGCAGCAGAAGCTCGCCGCGGCGGGCATTCCCGCGGACAAGATGAAGGCGGAGGACATCGCCAAGATCATCCAGCACGAGTCCAGCGGCGACCCCAACGCCATCAACCAGTGGGACGACAACGCGAAGAAGGGCACGCCGTCCATCGGCCTGATGCAGACCATCCAGCCGACGTTCGATGCGTACAAGCTGCCCGGCCACGACAACATCCGCGACCCGGTGGACAACATCATCGCGGGCGTGCGCTACGCGGTGGACCGCTACGGCTCGGTGTCCAACGTGCCCGGCCTGCAGTCGATGAACGGCGGCGGCGGCTACGTCGGCTACTGAGTCACGAAGGGTTTATATCGAGGGCGGCTTCGCCCTCCGCCGGCGTCTGGTTCGTGGGGAGCGAGCCAGACGCCGCGTGTTTTTTCCGCTCCCGTCCCGTTCCGCTTCCTCCGCTTGAGTCCCGCAGGGGCCCGCGGTATCACGCGTCGAACCGCACGGAAGATGGAAGGGAATGCCGCCTCCAGACAGCTCCGCCACCGCGCATCTGCCCGAGGAGCGGCGGCGCATCATCCTTGAGCGGCTCGCGACCGAGGGCCGGGTCTTCGCCGCCGACCTCTGCGGGATCCTGCGGGTTTCGGAGGACACGATCCGGCGAGACTTGCGTGAGCTGGACGAGGCGGGCCTGCTGCGACGCGTGCATGGGGGCGCGCTCCCCCGAGCCCAGGCGCCGCTGGCCCACAAGGTTCGCGCCGAGGCACGGCAATCCGAGAAGCAGGCCCTGGCGCGGATCGCCGCCGGGCTGGTGCGCGCCGATCAGGTGCTCTTCCTGGATGGGGGAACGACGATGCTGGAAGTGGCGCGGAGCCTGCCGCGGGAGCTTCGGGGCACCGTCGTCACGGTGAGTCCGCCGGTGGCGCTCGCGCTGGCGGAGCATCCGGGGCTCGAGGTCCGGTTGGTGGGGGGTCGGGTGCACCCGCAGGCCCTGACGCTGGTGGGCGCCGAGACGGTGGAGGCGCTGCGGCAGGTGCGAGCCGACCTGTTCCTGCTGGGCGTCTGTGGACTGCATGCCGAGGCGGGCATCACCGCGCTCCACGCGGAGGAGGCGGCCGTCAAGCGGGCGATGATCCAGGGCGCGGCCGAGACGGTGGCGGTGCTGACGGCCGACAAGCTCGGGACGCTCGCGCCCTTCGTGGTGGCGCCCGTGCAATCGCTGGCGGCGCTGGTGACCGAGGCTCCCGCCTCCGAGTCCACCCTGGCCCCCTTCCGCAAGCTCAACCTCCGGGTGATGACGCCGTGAGCGCGAGTGCCCGGTTGCGGGAGCTGGGAGCCCGGATCGCCTTTCCCGTGGGTCTGTTCGTGTTCAGCCGCCTGGCGCTCTGGCTGCTCGCGCGGGTGTCGCTCGTGCTGGAGACGAGGCTGTACCGCCCGCCCTTCAAGTACCCCGGACTCGCGGGCCTGGAGGCGTTCTGCTGGTGGGACTGTGGCTGGTACGTGGGCATTGCCCAGGAGGGCTACACGCGGGCCCAGGCCACCAACTTCTTTCCGCTGCTGCCCCTGCTCGGACGGCTGGTGCATGAGCTCACGGGGTTGAGCCTTCCGGTGGCGCTGGTGGGGATCGCGCAGGTGGCCGGATTGCTGGCGCTCGTGGTGCTGTACCAGCTCTTCCGCGAGCTCGCGGACGAGGAGGAGTCACGCACCGCGCTGCTGCTCTTCACGGCCTACCCCTTCGCCTTCTTCCACTCCGTGGGCTATCCCGAGTCGTTGATGGTGCTGCTCACCGCGCTCGCGGTGGCACTGAGCCTGCGGGGCCGGCACGGGTGGGCCGGGCTCACGCTGGGGGTGGCGGGACTGGCGCGCCATCTCTCGCTGCTGGCGGGCTTCTCGCTGCTCTACCAACAGCTCCGCTCGAGGGGCGGGGGCCTCCGGGCGCTGCTGCACCGGGATGTGCTCGCGCTGCTGCTGCCTCCGCTGATCACCTCGCTCTACTTCGTCTATCTCTGGCGGACCTTCGGAGATCCCCAGCTCTGGTGGAAGGTGCGCGCGCAGGGGTGGGGGGGCGCCTGGGCGGGGCTGGGGGACTGGCTGCGCGGAAAGTGGGCGCCGGAGGTCGGCCTGTACGTGGTGGTGTCGTTCATCCCCGGGGTGGGAGCCCTGTTGTTGTTGCGGCAGCGCCGGTGGTGGGTGCTGGCCGCCTTCGCGCTTCCCCTGATGCTCGTGCTGTGGACGGTGGGTCTGGTGGGCCTGGGGCGTTACAGCGCCGCGGTGTGGCCGGCCTTCCTGCCGCTGGGGGCGTGGCTCGCCCGCCGTCCCGCGCTGCGCGATCCCATCATCCTGGGCTGCGCCCTGTTCCAGGGCATGCTCGTCTACTTCTTCGTGCACTCCTATCCCATCAACTAGCCTTCGTTGCCGCTCGCTCGACGAGCGCGCGGAGACCGTCGGACACGCCGTGCAACCGGCGCAGTGCGCTCGCGTGGTCCGCGTTGCCGATGTCGCGCCAGATCTCGGCTTGCGTCTTGGATAGACCCTCGAGCGTGAGGGGGTAGGTCGCGGCTTCGGGGACGGCGCCCTTCTCGTTGATGAGGTAGCGGTCGTTCAAGGCGAACAGCACCTGGGCCACGCAGCACAGCGCCCGGTAGGCGCAGCCCGCGACGTGCGTCTGCTCGGAGCGCCTGGCCGCGAGTTCGGCGTTCCCGATGGAGAAGCCCACCTCCCAGCCGAAGCGGGCGATCAGTGCGTCCCGCAGCGGCTCCGGGAATGGCCAGGTCCGGCCCTTGAGCTCTGCGACGCGGCCGAGCGGATCGAGCAGCGGCTGACAGGTGGCGATCTCGCCCATCCAGATGACCGAGCAGAAGCCGTGAGGGTGGCCCACCTGGTAGTTCATCGAGAAGCGGCCCTGTCGCCCCTCGGCGATGACCTCGCGCACGCGTCCGAGGTCGCGGTAGAGGAGATCGACCTTCACGCCCTCGATGGTGAGCCAGCCCCCTCCGTTGATCCACGGCCCCCACTCGCCGAGCGGGGTCACCGTCGACGAGGGATCATCGACGAGCGGAACGATGGCCGATCGGAGTGCCGTGACATCGATTGGCGCGTCGGGCTCGTAGTACAGGCCGATGTCGTAGTCGGAGGTGGGGCCAGCGGTGCCCCGACCGCGCGAGCCGCCGAGCACGAGTGCGGCCAGACCTGGGACAGGCCGGAGCGCATCAACCACACGGGCGAGAATGGGATCTTCCATTCTCGCAGGATGGCATCGAACGGGACCAGCCGGAACCCAGACATCGCCATCAACCCGGGGCCCGGTTCACGGCAGGGACATCTTGAGGCCCGTGCGCGCGAGCCACTCGGACACGGTGCTGTTGGACACGGTGTCGCCGAAATCGAAGGCATCCGGCTTGAGCCGCAGCATCTGGATCTTCCCGCTCGCGTCGAAGATGACGATGAACGTGGCGCTCTCCTTCACCGGGCGCTGGAAGTAGTTCGGCCCGCTGCCGGTGGCGCCCTCGAACGAGTAGATGGTGCTCGTGGCGTACAGCGGGTTGTCGCCATGGAGCACCTCGGCGACGTCGAGCTCCCCGCAGCCCCCGGGCGAGCCCATGCCCCGGCAATTGCAGCCATACTGGGCGGTGCGCACCACGCGGGCGTTGAGCATCCAGATGGCCGGCACGTCGTCGTAGTACTGGGTCTTGGGCTCGGTGTAGCGCGGCATGCGGGCGCGGATGGCGAAGATCTTCGCGCCGCCCCAGCCATGGCGGGTCACCCCCCGGTAGAAGCCGCACTCGCTCGAGTCGCCCGTTCCCACGCAGGCCTTGTCGGAGAGGATGTTCAGCTCGGTCCGGTTGGCGAGCGAGCCATTGAAGCGCGTGGGCGCCACGGCCGCCTTCTTCCCATCCGCGGAGGCGTAGCTCTGGCTGTTGCCTCCACACACGGTCCACTCGCCGCTGACGTTGCCGCCCCCCAGGTTGTTGAAGAAGGTGAGGTTCGTGGAGCCGCAGCGGTTCCAGGAGGACACGCGGTTC
Organism: Cystobacter fuscus DSM 2262; assembly: GCF_000335475.2. Classification (NCBI taxonomy): domain Bacteria; kingdom Pseudomonadati; phylum Myxococcota; class Myxococcia; order Myxococcales; family Archangiaceae; genus Cystobacter; species Cystobacter fuscus. Next base: position 29,158 of record NZ_ANAH02000064.1, read on the forward strand.
CAGGCACTCGCGGCCGGCTGGTAGACCGCGATGTCATACAGCTCCATGGGGCCGCGGAAGTTGACCGTCATCTCCTCGTTGAAGGGCGCGAGCGGGCCGCTGACGGGCGTATCCGCCTTCTGACAGGCATTGGACGGGCAGGGCTGTCCCCAGACGCCGGGCAACATGTTCGTCACGCGCTGGTACGAGCCCGTGCCCCCCACGTTCAGGATGCTCATGGTGGTCACCGGCTTGCCCGTGCCCTCCGGCAGGTCGTCTCCGAGGTCCTCGAGCGCGGCGGCATTGCCCGCGGCACAGTCCGCCGCCTGGAAGGGTTGGTCGCCGCCAGCACCGCCACCGGCACCGCCCTCGGAGGGGACGTCGGTGCCGGTCTGCTCCGAGCCCGGTTCCTGCGACGTCTGGGTATTTCCACAGGCACTCCCCAGGAGCACGCACAGGGCGAGGGGGGCGAGCCAGGGACCGCGCTTCATCCAAGGATTCTTCATGAGAGGGCTCCTCTTGCTTCCAGCCTTTTATCCCGGAAAAATAGAAATAACGGGATTATTCGCCGAGGCAGGGGATTTCGGTATCACGTTTCCTCACCCCTTCTGCGTCTGACGCGCCCGGCCAGGAGCGGGTAGAATCGGGTCTCCATGCCCAAGTCCGCTCCCCCCGAGCCCTCATTGCCCGCCCGGCCCGAGTCTTCGCCGGGCGCGCCTGGGACGAAAGGGGGGAAGGGCCTCGCCAGGAGTCCCGCCCCGAAACCCGGTGGGGATTTCTTTCCGGACGCCCCCCGCCGCCCTCCCGCCTCGAAGGCACCCGCCGGGTCCAGGATGGGCTCTGAGATGAGCTCGGATTCCGGGCGCCAGCCTCCCGGCTCGCCGTCCTCGGGGGGCGGGGCGGACAGGGAGGCGCGGCGCATTCCGGGTCTCGTCGATCGCCCGCTCGTCAAGGGGGAGGAGCACGACGCGCACACCCGCTCCGTCATGAGGACGCGGCTGCTCGGGGAGGACACGGAGCTCAACGCCGTGGATCAGGCGCGGCGCGAAGCGCGGTTGCTCGGCCAGATGGAGCACCAGGGCGAGGCACCCACGCGCATCGTGAGCCAGCTCAACGAGCAGCTCAGTGGGGCCCAGGGCCCCGAGTTCAAGCGCATGCTGGCGCGTGAGCTCAAGCCGCAGTTGGACCGGCTCGCCGGCCAGGTGGATCAGGCCACCACCGAGAACCGGCGGAAGATCGCCGCGTTCATCTCGCGCGCCGCCCACATGGCCGGAAGCGAGAACGCCGCGACGTTCGACAAGATGCTCGCCGAGACGGCCAGCGCCGAGGCGAGACACCTCGCGGCCTTCCCTGGCACGGGCGTGGCCGGGCGTGTTGCCGAGCTCCAGGCCGCGCTGCGGTGCGCGGCGAGTCCGGCCTACCGCGCCACGCTCGTCGAGAAGAGCCGTGGACACATCGAGCGGCTGGCGCGTGACGCCATCCGCCTGCCGACCAACCAGTTCCATGACGTGTTGGTGTTGTTCCTGGGCACGTCGGAGGCGCTGGGGCGGGTGGCCTGCAACACGATGTCGAAGGCCTTCCTGGCGGGGGCGCTCGGTGCGGGCTCCGCGGACGCGGCGGGCAAGCTCGTCAGGGCCCTGGGCCCGGCGCTCCTGGAGGCACCCGAGGGCGGCAACTGGGCCGTCCGGCTGATGTTGAATCTGGCGGAGAGTGGCAAGCACGACGTGGCCGCGGCCCTGGGCCAGTGCCTCCAGGACATCGTCCAGAAGGCGCGCGAGCGCTGTGGCCCGATGCTGGGCGCGGTGCAGATGGCGGTGGACAAGGGCGAGCTGCTCGAGCGCAGCCAGAAGCTCGACGGACACGTCTCGACGTTGGCCGAGCTGATGCCGATGTGCGCGCTGCTGCTCGCGGCGCGCAACGTGGTGCCGGGCGGGGGCAATGGTCCCCTGGTCACCGAGGCGCTCGTGGCGGTGGCGAGCCTCGACGCGGTGGGGGCCACGGACAACGGACAGCGGCTGCTGCGCCAGACGCTCATCGCGGAAGAGCTGGGGGAGCCGAGCTTCCTGGGCATCGTGCCCGTGGCGACGCGCCCCCTGGGGCATCCCCGCATCCTCCAGTCGTTGGCCGAGAGCGGCCTGGCCGCTGCCCACTATCGCAACGGGGGCAGCCTGTTCGTGCAGCGCGTCGCCCGCCAGGTGTTCCGGGCCCTGAGTGGGGTGGTCCTCGCGCGCAGTCAGAAGGGGGAGAGCGAGGAGGCGCGGAGGTTGCTGGGCTCGGCCCTCTGTCAGCACGCGGCGCTGTACGGCATGAATCAGGAGGGGGGCCAGCTCGCCGCCGAGCTGCTCGAGCGTTTGCGCGCCAACCCCGAGCCCGAACAGGCTCCCCGCGTCCTGGAGGAGCTGGATGGGGTGGCGCGGACGCACCTCAGCCCGTACCGCACCGGCCACGTCGAGAGCCTGCGCGCGCTCGTCATGGCGCTGGCGGAGCGGGATCCCCTCGCCGCGCCGAGGTCGGCGGGCACCCGGCGGCGGGTGGGAGCGGCGCCGGTGATGAAGGCGATGGAGATGGAGCGCACCTTCATCGTCCAGGCGAAGAAGCTCCAGGCCGAGCGCGAGGCCGCCAGGGCCGAGAAGAAGGCCGCCGCGAAGCCCTCGCCCGCGAAGGTCCCTTCCGCGAAGGACTCCGCGGAGAAGGTGCCCGCGAAGGCTCCGTCCGCGAAGGCTCCGTCCGCGAAGGCTCCGTCCGCGAAGGCCCCGGAGATGGCTCCCGAGGTCCCTCCGGCCGAGCCACCGCCGCCCGCCGCGAAGAAGCCCATGGACGACGAGCGGTGGCGGGAGGGCACCAACGCGAGACACCTGGAGCGCACGCACGTCTTCCAGATGATGCAGCGCCAGCCCCGGAAGCAGGATCCGGGCGAGGAGACCGCTCCGTCGCCAATCGAGCCGCCCGCTCCGGGAATCCCCCGGTTTCGCGGGTGAGTCCACGAGGGACGCTCGGTTCAGGGCAGCTGTCCCCGATAGGCGCTGGAGGCGACCACCTCGCGGTAGGCCTCGAGTGACGAGGCGGACGTGTCCACCCGCCAGTCGTTCGGGGACTTGTACGCGTGGAAGTAGAGCACCGCGCGGATGCTGGGATAGCGCTCGGGATACCAATTTCTCCGCATGGCAACTCCCAGGAGTGAATGCCGCCAGGGCAATGATTGACCCCCGTGTTCGTCTTCCTTGTTTTATCCCAGCTATCTTGGAAATAACCGCTTAAGTCGTTTTCGATGGAAGGACCCAAGGTGACTTCGAGGTGAAGGGGAGGGGGGTTGGCTGGCGCGCGCGCCCGTTGCCTCTTACACTTGTCCGCGTGGGTGCACCCTCGACCGACGACGGGGGGAAGAACGCGCGGTTGCGCGCACTCCCCTCCATCGAGCAGCTCCTCCGTCGCCCCTCCCTGGAGGCGCGGCTGGCGGGCATTCCTCGCGCCCGGGCCGTCGCCGCGCTCCGTCTGGCCGTGGCGTCCGTGCGCGAGCGGCTGCTCCAGGGCGAGGAGCGAGCGTTCGAGGACGCGGACGTGGACGCGGCCCTGCGCGCCCTGTCCACCCCGAACCTGAGGCCCGTGCTCAACGCCACCGGGGTGGTGCTGCACACCAACCTCGGCCGGGCTCCCCTCGCGCTGGAGGCCGTGGCGCGCGTGGCCAGCGTGGCGCGCGGCTTCTGCAACCTCGAGTATGACCTGGAGGAGGGCGAGCGCGGCAGCCGCTACGCCCCCGTCGTCGAGCTGCTCACCCAGCTCACTGGCGCCGAGGACGCCCTGGTGGTGAACAACTGCGCGGGCGCGGCGCTGCTGATGCTCGCCGCGCTGGCCTCGGGCCGCGAGGCGATCGTGTCGCGCGGCGAACTGGTGGAGATCGGTGGCGGCTTCCGCGTGCCCGACGTGATGAAGCAATCCGGGGCCCGGCTCGTGGAGGTGGGCACCACCAACCGCACCCGGCGCTCGGATTATGAGTCCGCCCTCACGCCGGACACCGGTGTGTTGATGAAGGTGCACCGCTCCAACTTCGCCCTGGTGGGCTTCACCGCCGAGGTGGAGGTCAAGGAGCTGGCGGCGCTCGGCCGCGCGCGCGGCGTGCCCGTGCTGGTGGACCTGGGCTCGGGGGCCCTGGTGGCGCTGCCGGGCGAGGACTTCGTCCACGAGCCCACCGTTCCCGCCACCGTCGCCGCGGGCGCCGACGTGGTGGCCTTCTCCGGCGACAAGCTGCTGGGGGGGCCCCAGGCGGGCATCCTCGTGGGCCGCGCCGCGCTGCTCGCCCGCATCCGTCAACACCCGCTCACCCGGGCCCTGCGCGTCGACAAGATGACGGTCTCCGCGCTGGAAGCCACCCTGGAGCTGTACCGGGATGGCTGCCTGGAGGCGATTCCCACCTACCGGCTGCTCACCACGCCCGCGCCCGTGTTGGAAGCGCGCGCGCGGCGGCTGCTCTCCCTGTTGACCCCCAAAGGCATTCATGCCCGGGTCGCGCCTGTTTCCGGACAGGTAGGTGGAGGGGCCATGCCCGCGGCCCGGTTGCCTTCTTTCGCGTGCGTCCTCAATTTCAATCAGCCAGCCGCTTTCCTGGAATGTCTTCGGAAAGCGGACGTTCCGGTGATCGGGCGGATCTCGGACGGGGATGTCGTACTCGATGTCCGCTGCCTGGCGGAGGAGGACCTCGAGCCGGTTGCTGAAGCCGTCGCCATGGCTTCACAGGGAAGGCAGCCATGTTGAACAGCGCCGTTCTGGTGTTGAACCGCAACTATCAGCCTGTTCACGTCACCTCGGTGAAGCGGGCCGTCCTGCTGCTCTACCTCGGGGTGGCCAAGGCGATCGACTCGCAGTACCGGCTCTACGAGTTCGAGGACTGGGCGGCCCTGAGCGCCACCACCGCCCATGACTCCATCAGCACCGTGGATCGGCGCATCCGCGTGCCCCGCGTGGTGGTGCTCTCCGCCTACGAGTACCTGCCCCGCGGCCGGGTGCGCTTCTCCCGCCTCAACATCTACGCGCGCGACCACGACACCTGCCAGTACTGCGCCCGGCAGCTCCCGCGCTCGGAGCTGAACCTGGACCACGTCATGCCCCGCTCCCAGGGTGGCAAGACGAGCTGGGAGAACGTGGTGTGCTCCTGCGTGCCCTGTAACCTGCGCAAGGGGGGCCGCACGCCGGAGCAGGCGGGCATCAAGCTCCTGCGCACCCCGGTCCGGCCTCGTTGGACGCCCTTCTTTCGCGGCGCGTCTCGGCGCGTCACCTACCGGGAGTGGTTGCCGTTCCTCAACCTGGCCGATGCGTCGTACTGGAACGTAGAATTGCTCGATGACTGAAACCGGACGGCTCCGGAATCCAGGTGGTCGCCTGTCCGCTCGACGAGGTGACGGCCTGGTTCCGAGGGCGAAGGGTCTTTCCGTCCGGTCAGGGAGTCGACGAGCGGCCCGGGACGGGTTTTGATGCGGTGGCCTTGAACTCTCTCCGCTCCGCAGCCTCGCCTTCCGTCCCCACCGCCGCGCCCGTGGAACCCACGGGCACCGTGCGTGCCCGCCCCCACCGCATCATCGCGGTGGGCGGCGGCAAGGGTGGAATCGGCAAATCGCTCGTGTCCTCCAATCTGGGAGTCGCGCTGGCCGCGCGAGGACAACGCGTGCTGTTGGTGGACGCGGATCTCGGTGGGGCCAACCTCCACACGTGCCTGGGCGTGGGCCAGCCCACGGCGACGCTGTCCGACTTCCTGCTGCGCCCCAAGTCGCGGCTGGAGGACGTCATCGTGCCCACGGGCGTGCCCAACCTGTCGCTGATCGCCGGCGCGCTGGACGTGTTGGACGCGGCCAACATCAAGTACGCCCACAAGCAGCGGCTGCTGCGCAGCCTGCAGACCCAGTCCGTGGACTATCTCATCCTCGATCTGGGCGCGGGCTCGAGCTTCAACACGCTCGACTTCTTCATCATCGCCGACCATGGCGTGCTGGTGCTGCTGCCCGAGCCCACCTCGGTGGAGAACGCCTACCGCTTCGTCAAGGCCGCCTTCTTCCGGCGCCTGCAGCAGGTGGAGTCGGAGTACGGCATCGAGCGGCTGGTGGAGCGCGCCCTGTCCACCCGCGAGGGCGCGAGCCGCACGCCGCTGGAGATCGTCCAGCACGTGCGCCAGACGAGCCCCACGCTCGCCGCGAAGCTGGAGAAGGAGCTGGCCGCCTTCCGGGTGAAGCTGGTGCTCAATCAGGCCCGCACGGACGCGGACGTGAAGGTGAATGCCGCGGTGGTGGCCGCGTGGAAGAAGTTCTTCGGCCTCGAGATGGATGATTTCGGCGCCATCCGTTACGACGACGAGGCCTGGCGCGCGGTGCGCAAGCGCCGTCCCATCGTGCTGGACAAGCCGGATTCCCCCTCCGCCCTGGGCATCCAGAGCATCGCCGACCGTTTGTTGGCTCTCGACGGAGTGACTTCCCCATGAACCACTTCGAGCAACAGTCGTATTACGAACTGCTGGAGGTTCCCGTTTCCGCTTCACAGGCGCAGATCCTCGGCGCCTATACCCAGGCCATGGAGACGTACGCGCCGGATTCCATCGCCGTGTACACGCTGGTGGACCCGGGGCAGCTCGAGGCCCTGCATGAGCGCCTCGCCAAGGCCCGGGACGTGCTCTGCACGCTGGAGCGTCGCCTGGAGTATGACCGGCAGCTCGGGGTGACGCGGACTCCGGAGGAGCTGGCCCTGCTGCGGGGCGAGGACCTCGCGCGCGCGGCCGCCCCCCAGACGCCGGCCCCCGAGAGTTCCGAGATCGAGGCCCTGGAACTGCTCGAGACGGAAGTGGTGGTGGAGGATCCGTCCGCGGCACAGGTGGTGCCGGTGGCCGAGGCCCCGCCCGTGGCGGAAGCCCCCGCCGTCGAGACCGCGCCGGAGCAGGTGGCCACGCCCGTGGCGGAAGTGGCCCCCATCGTCGAGCCCGCGCCCATGGTGGACGCGGCCTCGGTGGTGGTGGACCTGACGGCCATGCTGGAGGCCGCGCCGGTGGGGGAGGAGCCCTCCGTCATCGTCGAGCCCTCGGCCGTGACTCCGCCCCCGCCTCCGCCTCCGGAGGCCCTGCTGCCCGAGACCCAGGCGGGCACGAAGCCCGTCGTCCACGCGCGGCCCTCCGCGCCGGCGAGAAGGCACGGTGGCGTCATTCCGCCTCCCTTGCCCGCGCGCCCGGGCTTGCGCCCGCCTCCCGCCCGCCCCACGGCGGAGTCGTCGCGCGCCGTGAGCCGTCCGCCCCCGGCCCAGCCGCCCGGCGACGCCTCGGCGCTCCCCCCGGCGGCGACCCCTCCCGCCGCCGAGTCGTCGCCCAATCCCGCGTCGATGAAGGGGCGCGACTCGCGCACCCGCCTCAAGACGGTCGTCGACATCTCGACCGAGGCCGAGTTCAACGGCGAGCTGCTGCGTCAGGTGCGCGAGGGCCGTAACCTCTCGCCCCACTCCCTGGCCGATCGCACCCGCATCTCCGTGCGGCACGTGGAGAACATCGAGGCGGATCGCTACGATCAGCTGCCCGCGCCCGTCTATCTGCGCGGCATGCTGATGAGCATGGCCCGGGAACTCGGGCTGGATCCCCTCCGGGTGTCGCGCAGCTACATGGCCCTTGCTTCCTCGGAGGATAGGAAAAAGCGCTGAACGGGACCGTCAGCCCCCCGCATCTGCCCCCGGCAACGAAGTTGACACCCCAGGTGGCGGTGCCTAGAAAGGGCCAGAATGACGGAAGAAGAAAAGATCAAGGCGATGCGGCTGGCCCGCGCGATTGCTTCGGATATCTCGCTCTACAACGAGCAGAAGATCATCAAGGGCATCGAGCAGGACAACCTCTTCGAGGTCCTCAAGGAGGAGCTCGAGGAAGGCCGAGAGCTGTACAAGAGCCGCGTCAGCCCGGAAATCTTCCAGCGCATGAACTTCTTCGAGCGCGCCATCAACGACATCGTCCTGCGCTCCAAGGCGCACGTGAAGTCGAAGATTTGGTAGGCCCCGCCGTGCGCGAGCAGCTGGCCCCGCCCGAAGCCCGGGGTGAGCGGTTGGATCAAGTGCTCGCGCGCGTGTTCCCCGAGTTCACGCGCTCGCGCCTGCAGGGTCTCATCGAGTCCGGCCACGCCCAGGTCGACGGCAAGCCCGCCAAGGTCTCCCTGCGGCTCAAGGGCGGCGAGCGGCTCACCCTCGAGGTTCCCGCCCCCACGCCGGCCCTGCCGGTGGCCGAGGAGCTGCCCCTCACGGTGCTGCGCGAGGACAAGGACCTGGTGGTGGTGGACAAGGCCGCGGGCATGGTGGTGCACCCGGGCGCGGGCCATGCCTCGGGGACGCTCGTCAACGCGCTGCTGCACCGCGTGAAGGACCTGGCCGGAGTGGGCGGCGAGCTGCGCCCTGGCATCGTCCACCGGCTCGACAAGGACACCACCGGCTGCCTGGTCGTGGCCAAGCACGAGACCGCTCTGGTGGCGCTGCAGAAGTCCTTCAAGACGCGCACCGTGGAGAAGACGTACCTGGCGCTCGTGCACGGCTCGCCCAAGGCCGCCGAGGGCCGCATCGAAACGCTCTACGGCCGTCACCCCGTGCACCGCCAGCGCTTCACCGGCAAGGTGAAGGAGGGCAAGCCCGCCCTCACCGTGTACCGGGTGCTCGAGTCCTTCGAGGGCGCCGCGCTGGTGGAGGTGGATCTGCTCACCGGCCGCACGCACCAGATTCGCGTGCACCTGGCCGAGCTCGGCCACCCCCTGCTGGGTGACACCCTGTACGGCGCGGGCCGCAAGCCCAAGGGCCTGGCCGGGGCGGCGCAGGACACTGTCGGCCGTCAGGCCCTGCATGCCTGGAAGCTGTCGTTTCCTCACCCCCGGACGGGCAAGGTGCTGCGCGTGGAGGCGCCCCTGCCTCCGGACTTCACCGCCGCGCTCGCGCTGCTGCGCGGCCGTTAGCCCCCGGGAGGGCCTGTCATGGCGTGGGTGATGCTCGTCATCGCGGGGTTGTTCGAGGTCGGCTGGTCCATCGGGCTCAAGTACACCGAGGGGTTCACCCGGGTGGTGCCCACGGTGCTGACGCTCGTGGCCCTCGCCGCCAGCATGGTGTTGTTGTCGCTCTCGGTGCGCACGCTGCCCATCGGCACCGCCTATGCCGTCTGGGTGGGCATCGGCGCCCTGGGCGCCGCCGTGCTGGGCATCGTCCTCTTCCACGAGCCGGTGACCCCCGCGCGTGTCTTCTTCCTCGCACTGCTCCTCGTGGCCATCATTGGCTTGAAGATCACCAGCGGAGTGGGGAAGTAGAAGCCACCCCATGGCTTCCTCAAGCTCCTCGGACTCGTCTTCCTCGCGCTTTCCCCGTGTGGCCGTCATCGGCGCGGGACTCGCGGGCCTCACGCTCGCCCGGATCCTCACGGAGATGGGCCTCTCGGTGAAGGTCTTCGACAAGGGCCGGAGCCCCGCGGGCCGGATGTCCACGCGACGCGAGGACGGGAGCAGTTTCGACCATGGCGCCCAGTACTTCACCGCGCGCGACGAGGGCTTCCAGCGGCAGGTGGAGACGTGGGTGGAGCAGGGGATCGCCGCCGAGTGGCGCGCGCGCTTCGGCACCCTGGACAACGGCGCGCTCACGCTCAAGGACGAGGGCCCGGTGCGCTACGTGGGTGTCCCCGGAATGAGCGCCCTGGCCCAGGCCTTCGCCTCGCGCGTGGACGTGCGCTGCGGCGTGCGGGTGGAGCACGTCCGGCGCGAGCAGGAGGCGTGGGCGCTCACGTCCGAGACGGGCGAGGCCCTGGGCACTTTCCACGCCGTGGTGGCCGCCGTCCCCGCGCCGCAGGCGGTGCCCCTGCTGGCCGGCTCGCCCGAGCTCTCCGCGCGCGTGGCGGGCGTGCGCATGGAGCCATGCTGGTCGGTGATGGCGAGCTTCGACACTCCCGTGCCGCTGGCCGTGGATGGGGCCTTCATCCACGGCTCGCCCCTGTCCTGGGCCGCCCGGGACAACAGCAAGCCGGGCCGGCCCGCGGGCGAGCGCTGGGTGCTGCACGCCACCCCGGACTTCTCCCGCGAGCACCTGGAGGACGCCCCCGAGGCCGTGGCGCCCCTGCTCGTCGAGGCGTTTTCCCGCGCGGCGGGGGTGGACGTCCGCCCGGTGAAGGCCGTGGCCCACCGCTGGCGCTACGCCCAGGCCGAGCCCCCTCTCACCGAGGGGGCCCTCTTCGACGAGAAGCGCGGACTCGGGGCGTGTGGCGACTGGTGCGCGGGCTCACGGGTCGAGGGCGCCTACCTGAGCGGCATGGCGCTCTCCCGGCGCATCGTGTTCTGGCGGTCGTGAGGCTCAGCGGGCCGCGGGCACGCGCTTCGCCGCGATGTACGCCTCCACCTGCTCGCTCAGGATGTCGAGCGGCAGCGAGCCATTGCCGAGCACGACCTGGTGGAAGTCCCGCACGTCGAAGCCCGGCCCGAGCGCCTCCTGCGCCCGGGCGCGCAACGCCAGCAGGCGCAGCTCGCCCACCTTGTAGCTCGTCGCCTGCCCGGGCCACACGAGGTAGCGCTCCACTTCCTTGACGATGTCCCGGTCGCTCAGCAGCGTGTTCTTCTTGAAGTACTCGATGGCCTGCTCGCGCGACCAGCGCTTCGCGTGCATGCCCGAGTCCGTGACGAGCCGGGTCGCCCGCCACAGCTCCAGCGACAGCTGGCCGAAGCGGGAGTAGGGGTCCGCGTAGAAGCCCAGCTCCCGCGCGAGCTTCTCGGCGTACAGGCCCCAGCCCTCGATGTAGGCGCCGTAGTAGCCGAAGCGACGGAACTTCGGCATGCCCTCGAGCTCCTGCGCGAAGGCGATCTGGAAGTGATGGCCGGGCGCCGCCTCATGGTAGGTGATGCCCTCGATCTGCGGCTTGAGCACCTGGTTCATGTCCGCGAGGTTGACGTAGTAGATGCCGGGCCGGGAGCCATCCGGAGCCGGCGAGTTGTAGAAGGCCACCGGCGCCGTCTCCTGCCGCCAGGGCTCGACCGCACGCACCTCGAGCGCCGCCCGGGGCAGGCGGTGGAACAGGCGGGGGGCCTCCTTCATGGCCTGGGCGATGAACCGCCGCGCGTCCTCCAGATAGGCCTGTCGGCCCTCCTCGGTGTTCGGATAGTGCGAGCGCGCATCCGCCTTCACGTGGGCGAAGAAGTCCTGGAGCGAGCCCTGGAAGCCCACCTGCTTCTGGATGACCGCCATCTCGCCGTGGATGCGCTCCACCTCCGCCAGCCCCGCCGCGTGGATCTCCTCAGGCGTCATCTCCGTGGTCGTGAAGAAGCGCAGCTGGTCGGCGTAGTAGGCCGCGCCGTCGGGCAGGCTCCACGCGCCATCATTGCCCTTCGCCTGCCGACCCACCTCGGCGATCGTCGCGAGGAGCGTCTCGTAGCCGCTCTTGAACGGACCCTTCAGGGCCTCGCGTGCCTCGTCGAGCAGCCGGGCCTTCTCGTCCGCGGGCGCCTCGAGCGCGCCCACCTTCTTCTGGAAGTCCGCCCACACCGCGCTGTCCGCTCCCGTACCGAACGGCGCGCCGGAGAGCACCCGGCGGGCATCGGCCTCGACCGGCGCGAAGACGAACTTCGGCGGGACGATGCCCCGGGCCGCCTGCGCCCGCATCCGCTCGGAGATCTCCTTCATGACCCGTGGCACCTCGCGCAGGCGCGCCACGTACGCCCGCGCATCGCTCACCGAGCCCACCCGGTGCGCGTTGATGAGGAACACCGGGATGTTGCTGGTCGGGTTCGAGCTGTTGGTGACGGGGAAGCCGTGCGAGTACCACCGCAGCCGCTCCCGGCCCCGGGTGACCAGGTCCTCGAAGAGTCGGTAGGACAGGCGCGAGGCGGGGCTCAAGGCGCTCTCATCGAACTCCCGCTTCATCCGGGCGAGCTGCTGCTCGGCCAGCTCCTGCTGCTTGTGCGCCCCCGCCTCGGTGTAGTCGTCGAGCCGATCATAGGACTGCTTCGAGCCCTGGTAGGTGAGGCCCTCGGGGCTGAGCGCGAGGCGCTCCTCGAAGGCCGCGTCCAGGAAGGTGAGCAGGCGTTGATCGGCGTCGCCGCCTGTCCTTGAGTCCGCCGCGGGGGGCGGGGACGAGACCGTGGCGGAAGGGGTCGCGCACGCGCCGAGCGACAGCACGAGCAGCAGCGGCGCGAGGAATCGGGAGGACGGCACGGGCATTCCTTTGCGAGGAGGGAAGGGCCCGTCTATAGCGCGCGGCGCGCGGTGCGCGAAAACCGCGCGTCCGCTCATCGTCGGATGGAACTCACAGCCCGCCGAGCGTCATCGTCTGCTGGCGGCGGCTGAGGACCTTCACCGGCTGGATGGCCATCACCCGCATGAAGACCTGGAGCAGCTCCGGATCGAACTTGTTGCGCATCTCCGTCCACATGAGCATCAGCGCCACCTCCGGACCGTACGCGTCGCGGTAGGGCCGCTTGGAGGTGAGCGCGTCATACGCCGCGCAGATGGCGATGATCTTCGCGTACGCCCCCAGGTTCGTCTTGGGGATGATCATCTGGATGTCGCCCCGCGCGTCGCGCACCGCGGTGCCGAAGTCCGCCTTGTGCTCGAACGTGGTCACCACGCGCAGCAGCGTCGAGCGCGAGAAGCCCTTCTCCATCAGGATGTTGCGGATGGAGATGAGCGGCGCCTTCTGGATGATGGCCTTCTCCTCCGCGCTCAGCGCGCCCTTCTTGGTGGCCAGCTCCTCGGGGATGGTCGCCATGCCCGCGTCGTGGAAGAGCGCGATGTAGCCCAGATCTCTGAGCTGGGGCTTGGTCAGGCCCAGCTCCTGCCCGAACACGATGCTCATCAGGCACACGTTCACCTGGTGGTACACGAGATAGTCCAGCTCGCGCTTCATCGTCGTCATGCCCAGGAAGTGCGTGCGCTGCTCGAACGAGATGTCCACGAAGTCCTGCACCAGCCGCAGCGCCCGCGAGGTGTTCAGCGGCTTGCCCGTCTGCACCGACTCCAGGTAGCGCGTGAGGAAGAACACCGCGCGCGCGTAGACCGTCATCGCGTACTTCTTGCGGTCCACCTTCTGGTCCTGCTTCTCGTCCTCCTCCTGGCTGAGCTTCTCCCGGAGCCGCGAGTACCTGGCCACCTTCATGTTGAGCAGCTTGCGGTCCGCCAGCCCGTCCTCGTCGGCCGACGAGAGCTGCTCCTTGCTGAAGATCCAGATGAAGTTCTTCAGCTCCTGCACGGTGATGATCTTGGTGAGCGAGATGCCGCCCACGTCCTTGGAGCGCATCTCCGCGAGCAGGTAGCGCTGGTTGTCGATGGAGTTGAGGTCCACCTTCACCAGCATGTTGTTGAGGTAGTACGACTCCTTGACGCCCACCAGCTCCAGCCGGCCTTCCTTGGAGATGATCTGGTTGATGATGTCCTGGAGCTGCAACAGCGGCTTCTCGAAGACCGAGTTCTCCGGGTCGTACATCTTCACCGAGCGGATGAGCATGTACAGGCCCGAGATGAGGCCCCGCGCCAGCGTCTGCAGCTTCTCCGAGTAGGCGCGGCCCACCTCGCTGAGGTTCTCGGTCTGGCCCTGGGCTCCGAGCGCGACCTTCAGGTTCTCCGCCATCTCACGCCTCCTCGGCCAGGGTTGTCTCGCCGAACAACGTCTTCTTCGTCTGGTACATCGCCTTGCGCGCCGCGGTGAGGACCTCGAGCGGCTGGGTCTTGTCCTCCACCACGCCCTGCAGGGCCTTGTAGCCGGGGATGGAGCAGGCGGCCGCCAGTCCCGCCACCGCCAACAGCTTGTCCTCCAGCACCTTCTTCTTGTTGAGCAGCGTGGGCTTCACCGACAACGTCTGCAACATCAGCGAGATGGCGCCCGGCAGCGCCGTGGAGCCCAGCGCCGTGTAGTAGGCCGTGCGCTCCTCGAGGCTCTTCTTGTCGAAGCTCGCCTCGCGCATCAGCCGCATCAAGTCCGTGTAGGCGCGGTCCCGATCGAACTCGGGCAGCAGCCGCGCGGCCAGCATGCGCACCTGGGCGGCCGGGTCATTGAGCGCGTCGAGGATGAGCTTGCGCGCCTCGGCGGTGCGGCCCCGGGCGATGATGTTCATCACCTCCAGCTTCACCGCGAGGTTCTTGTTGAGCATCACCAGCCCGAACATCTTCACCCGCTCCGGATGGTCGCTCTTCTCCAGGATGTAGACCATGTCCCGCACCGTCTGGGGCCGCTCGGACTCCAGGCGCTGCACGAAGGGGTGGGGGTTGTCCTGGGCGAATCGTGCCAGCGCGTCGCACATGAGCAGCCGGTTCTCCGGGATGTCGATCGTCTCCAGCGCGTTGAGCAGCGCGAAGACCGCCGAGCTGTCCAGCGCCTGCATATAGCGGTTGATGTCCACCGGGTTGCGCGGGCGCGTCGCCTTGAGCATCTCCGCCAGCCGCATCACCCGCTGCTCGTCCCCCATCTTCTGGGTGAAGTAGCTCACCAGCCGCTCGATCTCTCCCCCGGGCGCGCGCTGCGCCAGGGCGCGCATCTTGAGCAGCATCTGGTTGATGGTGCCGTAGTCGTCCTGGATGAGCATGGCGTCCAAGAGCTGCACGAAGATCTCCTCGAGCAGCTCCCGGTCCTCCACGCCCCCCTCGATGACGAGGAAGATGGCGCTCACCAGCTTGGGGAACAGCCGGGCCCCTTCCTCCTCGGAGATCTCCCGCTGCAGCCGGGCCTTGAGGTCATCCGAGGCGTAGTTGCCCGCCACCACCAGGCCGCGCATCTGCTCCACGCCGTCCAGCTTGGAGTCCAGGTCCTCCGCGTTCACGCGCGCGAAGCGCAGGTAGTCGTCCGAGCTCGTCTTGAGGCGCGAGTAGAGGTAGCCCACGACCCGGTCGACCTCGACCTCGACCTCCTCCTCGCTCACCTCGTCCATCCGGAAGCCCTCGACCACCACGTACTCGAGGTGCTCCAGGCCCGAGCGCCACAGCTGCGCGAGCACGTCCTCGGCGCCCCGCTCGGGCTCGGACAGGGCGATGAGCGTGAACGTCACCAGCTCCTCGAGGCTCAAGCCCGGCCGGAGGATGAGCTGGCGGATGCCGTCGCGGAAGAACTTGTAGGGCAGCGGCGTGTCCTCGGCGAACAGCGGCTCGCCGTACGTCATGAAGTTCTGCTGCTCCACCTTGATGTGCAGCGCGCCGTGCTTCTCGGTGTGCGCGCTGAGCGCCTCGTGCGTCCGGGCGAGGAACTCGGGGAACTTCGCCTCGTTGTGCCGGTACATGCCGATCTGCTTGATGCCCTTGAGCAGCTGGGCGGCCACCGAGCGCGCGGACTCCACCTTTTCCTGCACGGCGGGATCCGTCACGGGTTCCGAGGACGGGCTGTTACCGGGCTGTACCTGAGCCATGAAGTCCTTGAGGCGGGTGGGAGAGCAGGGGCTTGCAGTGTACCTCCATTCTCTCCCCCAATCCTCCGTACTCCCAGTAATTCCCGCGCTCCTTTCCATTCGGAAAGGGCCTTCACCCGCGCTCCCCCTCCGAGAGAGCGGCCAGGGGCACACCTTGTCCTACCTGTCAGAGGACGGGCAGGGGCAGGGGCAGGGGAGCGCGGAGCAGATCGAGGACGGGCAGACCGAGGTCGGGCAGGGGCAGGTCCGCCACCGCCGGAACCAGGTAGCGGACCAGCGCCGCGGTGGCCAGTTGGTCCAAACCCACCGTGAAGGCGATCATCACCGCGGGAATCAGGCTTCGCACGAACCGCGCACCACGCAGGGGTTTGCCAGCCATTGGACGCTCCTGAACGATGGGTTTGTCTTGGAGTTCTCTCGGTAAGAGTTGAAATATAAAGAAGACCTGAAAGAAATGATAATCAGGTTCGCCCGGAGTGTCTTGTTCAGGGCACGGAGTCCCGTCGTCTTCCAGGAAGGGGCCCTTGGAGCGGACAAAGCACGAGGCGCCCCCACCGCCGCTCGCGGTGAAGGCGCCTCGGAGGGCTGTCGCCGTTGGCTTTGCTGGCCTACTGCTGCACGGACGCCTCGGGGGAGTCGGGATCCACCTCGGCCATCAGCGCCGCCAGCTCCGCCTTGAGCTTGTCCTTGGCGCGGATCTCCAGCTGGCGCGCGCGCTCGCGCGAGAAGCCGAAGTGCTCGCCCAGCTCCTTGAGCGTCATCGGGCGCTCGTTCATCACGCGCTGCTCGATGATGAAGCGCTCGCGCGGATCCAGGCGCATGAGCGCCGTGCGCACGCGCGTGTTGATGAGGCCCGCCTCCTCGCGGTCCGCGAACTCGTCATCCTGGGAGGTGGACTCGCTCGCCACGAAGTCCACGTGGCTGTTGCCGCCCTCCTCGCCCATGGGCGCGTCCAGCGACAAGTCCCGCCCGCCCATGCGCTGCTCCATCTCGCGCACCTCGGTGGCCTTCACGTTGAGCTTGCGGGCGATCTCCTCCACGTTCACCACCGAGCCGTCCAGCGTGCCGAACTTCTCCAGCTCCCGGCGCGTGCGCGCGAGCGAGAAGAAGAGCTTGCGCTGGGCCTGCGTGGTCCCGAGCTTCACCAGGCTCCAGCTCTTGAGGATGTAGTTCTGGATATAGGCGCGGATCCACCACACCGCGTACGAGATGAGGCGGATGCCCTTGTCGGGATCGAACTTCTGCACCGCCTTCATCAGGCCGATGTTCCCCTCCTGGATGAGGTCGGACATCTTGATGCCGTAGGAGCGGTACTCGTAGGCGACCTTCACCACGAAGCGCAGGTTGCTCGTCACCAGCTTGTGGCCCGCGGCGAGATCTCCCTGCAGGAAGCCGCGCGCCAGCGCCTGCTCCTCCTCGACCTTGAGCAGGGAGTACTGGTTGATCTCCGAGAGGTACATCGCCAGCGAGCCCGAGTTGGACGACTGTTCCGTGGAGAGCTGCATGGTGTGTCTCCGAGGGGCCTCCTCGCTCGGAGGCCGGTGAATAGAGGTAGGTTTTCCTGTCAAACGACAACCGGACGTGAAGGGCGTAGAGCAACGTGCGTGCCACACCTCCACGCGAGAATTCATCAGTGACAACGGATACTTGGCCGAGCCCTTCGTCCTGCCCCGGGAGGCAGTCCGTAAGCGTTACAGGTCCGGGCCCATCCCTCCTGGCAAGCGATGCCGCCACATGTCGCTTCGTGTTTTCCCAGGGGTAATAAAGGCGACACGCGCGGCCAGCGCCCCCATCACCCCCGCCCCATCGGAGGGCAGGCGGGCGGAGGAGGGCGAGCCGGGCGGGGCGGGGCTTCAGGGGGCGTTGGAGCGGGAGCCCTGACGCCAGGTGTCCAGCGCGCGCCGCAGGTCCTCGAGCATCCGGGCGCGTTCACCGGACTCGAGCGGGCGCTGGCCGAAGCGGGCCTCCAGGTAGCGGCGCGTGAGCGGCGCGAGCGTGGGGCCGAGCGGATGCGCGTCGCGGGTGAAGCGCGCGGCCACGTCCTCGAGCGTCTCGCCCTCTTGGGGAGGCAGGCCGGCGCGCGTGAGCTGGCGCTCCACGGCGTCCACCAGGCGCGTGGCCTCTCCCAGGGGCGAGCGCCGGGGACGCCGCGACAGGTAGCGCACGAGGCCGTAGACGCCCAGCGCCACCAGCCCCGCCGTCCACCAGGCACCGGCCGGCGGGCCCGAGGGCCGCTGCTCGCCGGAGGAGGACTCCCGTGGGGGCCGAGACAGGCCGCGCATGAAGTCGAGCTGATCCCGGAACGAGTAGTCCACCACGGACGTACGCCAGATGCCCTCGATGGCCTCGTAGAACGAGATGAGCGACTGGAGGACTTGAAGGGACTGGTTGGCGCGGAACGCGGGGGGCGTGGAATCCACGGTGATGAAGCCGCGCCCGGGCACCAGCACGTGCGTCCACGCGTGGGCGTCGCCCGCGCGGACGATGTACTCCTCCCCCACGCGCTCGCCGCCGAAGAAGCCCGTGGCGAGCCGGGACTCGAAGCCCAGGGTGCGCAGCATCAACGTGAGCGCCGTGGCGAAGTGCTCGCAGTGGCCCGCCTTGCGCACGAAGAGGAAGTCCACCAGCGGATCCGCCAGGTCCCCGCTCAGCTCCAGCGTGTACTGGTACTCGCGCTGCATCCAGGTGGACAGCTTCTGGGCCGCCGCGAGGGGATCCTTCTCGTCGCCCACCACCTGACGCGCCAGCTGCTCCACCCGGGGATCCAGGTTCTCCGGCAGCGCCAGGAGCTGATCCGCCTCCGTCTGGTTCATCCGGCCGGGGTCCGTGTCCGTGCCGGGCGGCAGGCTGTACACCTCATAGGAGTAGCCGAGCCCGTCATCCACGAAGCGCAGCTCGTCTCCGCCCAGCTCCTGCAGCCGGGTGCGCCGGTCGCCCGTGGGCGTGTGCATCAGGGCATTGCCCAGCTTGGCGGGCGTCTCCAGGGCGATGAGCGTACGGCTGCCGTAGGCGGGCAGCAGCTCGATGCGCTGGTACACCTGCTTGTCCGCGCCCGGACGCAGCGTCACGCGCGTGCGGTGGCGCTGCTTGGCCGCGCCGATCGTCGACCACTCCTGGCCATCGAAGGTGTCGTAGGTGCGGCCCACCCAATAGGCCGACAGCTGCTCGGTCCGCACCGGGTCCGGCGTCAGCCGGGCGCGCAGCACGACGCGGGGATTGCTCTTGAGGGTGCCCGAGCCGCCCAGGCGCACCGTGTCGGAGAAGCCACTGGTGGCGGTGCCGAGTCCCGGCGTGGCGCGGTGCACGCCCATGTTCCAGTTGAGGCGGGGAATGAGGATGAAGAAGAGCACCGCGCCCACCACGGCCAGGATGGTGCCGCGCGCGAGCGGACGCATCACCGCGCGTACCGGGACCGGCTCGCCCGGGGGCACCGCCGCTTCCACCACGGCCAGGCCCAGCGACAGGCTCGCGAGCACCGCGAAGGCGAGCAGGCACAGCGCGAAGACGAGATCACCGGAGAGCGCCGCGCCGCCGGCGATCATCAACAGGCCGACGAGCAGCACCTGGCCGTCCGTGGCGGAGCTGCTCTCGGAGAGCAGCCGCTGGGCGGCGACGATGCCCGCGAAGGAGCAGGCGGCCACCACCAGGTCCATCTGCCCCGCGGCGACCGCGAGGTAGAGCACGCCCGCCACGGGCAGGAGCAGCAGCGCCGTGAGCCGGGGCGCGCGCGCCAGGGGGCGCCGGCCCGTCAACGCCACGATCAGCGCCAGCGCGAAGAGCACCAGGGTCCACACGGGTACCTGACTGGAGATGGCCATGGAGGCGAAGGCCGCCGCCGTGCTCAGGTCCCTCAACACGAGCCGCAGCCGCAGGGGTTGCCTCATGCCGCCTCCTCGCGCTGCTCCTCGAAGCCCACCCACGCCAGGGCGCGCAGGAGCAGGCGCTCCTGACCACTGCCCGCGCCCGGCCGCAGGCGCTGGCCGGGCAGCTCCAGCCCCACCTCGTGGCCGGCTTCGAGCAGCCGGTGGGCCTGCTCGGCCACCTCCTCGCACCGCCGCTCCAGCGCCTCGTCGGCCAGCCCGGCGCGCACCTCGAGCACGTAGGTGCGCCGCTCCTCGCGCTCGCGCTCCACCTTGAGCAGCTTGCCCACCGAGGCGCTCTTGAGCCAGTGCACGCGCCGGGAGTCCTCGCCCTCGCCCAGCTCGCGCAGGCCCGCCAGGTCCCCCGTGCCATCCATCCGGTGGGGGTGGTGCGCCTCGCCCACGTGGCCCGTCGCCGCGTCCTCGGGGGTGGCACAGGCGAAGCCCCGCCGGGGGAAGACGAGCAGCGTGCCCGGCAGGGGGAAGACGCGCGTCTTGGCGAACAGGCCCAGCGGCCAGGTGGTGGTGACGCGCACGCCCACGAGCTTCACCGGCCCGCGCCGGGGCGCGGTGAGGTCCGCGCGCACCACGTGCTCCACGCCCGCGGGCAGGTGGCCCACGCCGCCCTCGCCGGTGAGGGGCACGTCCACCTCGGACAGGGTGAGGGCGAAGGCATGTCCCTCACGGCGGGTGAGCGCCCAGCGGAAGGCGAAGGGCTCGCCCGCGAAGGCGCCCTCGCCGCCCACGCGCCGCACGGACAGGTCGCGCAGACAGCGCTCGGACAGCACGCCGGAGAGGATGATGACGCTCAGCAGCAGTCCCAGCACCAGGTAGAGCAGGTTGTTGCCGGTGTTGAGCGCGCCCAGGCCCACGCCGAAGGTCACCACGAGGTAGGTGCGGCCCATGCCCGTCACCTTGAGGGTGCGCGGCGGCCGGAGCGTGGCGCGCAACCGCCGCCACGGCGAGGAAGGACGGGACGGGCTCACCGGGGGGCCGGCACCTTCCGGGCGATCTCCTCGATGAGGTGGAGCGCCTCGTCGCGCGTGTAGGTGCCCTGGTTGGCGCTGCGCAGCAGCAGACGGTGGGCCAGGCACGGCCCGAGCACCGCGCGTACGTCTCCGGGCGTCACGAAGTCACGCGCCTCCCAGAGGGCGTGGGCCCGGGCGGCCATGCCCAGCGCCAGCACGGCGCGCGTGGAGGCTCCGCGCTCGATGTCACCGTGCGAGCGCGTGGCGTGCGCCAGACGCACCACGTAGTCGGCCACGGTGTCGTCCAGGCGCTGGGCGGCCACCTGGGCGCGCAGCCCGTTGAGCGCCTCGGGCGAGCTCACCGGCTCCACCACCGCGCCGGCCGTGGCGGCGTCGCGCGCGAGCACCAGCAGGCGCGCTTCCACTTCGGGCGCCGGGTGGCCCAGCGACAGGCGCATGAGGAAGCGGTCCAGTTGCGAGTCGGGCAGGGGATAGGTGCCGGAGAAGTCCACCGGGTTCTGCGTGGCCACCACCGTGAAGGGGCGCGGCAGCGGGTGGGTGACGCCGTCCAGGGAGACCTGGCCCTGGGCCATGGCCTCCAGCAGCGCGGACTGGGTGCGCGGCGGCGCGCGGTTGAGCTCATCGGCCAGCACGAGCTGGCGGAAGATGGGGCCGGGGCGGAAGGAGAACGAGGCCGTGGCGGCGTGGAAGATCTGCGCGCCGAGGATGTCGGCCGGCATCAGATCCGCGGTGAACTGCACGCGCGACAGCGACAGGGAGAAGGAGCGGGCGATGGCCTCCACCAGCGTGGTCTTTCCCACTCCGGGCACGTCTTCCAGCAGCAGGTGGCCTCCCGCGGCCACGCAGGTGACGGCGAGGCGGACTTCCTTCTCCTTGCCCCGCACGGCCAGGGACAGATTCGCGGCCACCTGCTCCAGCGCGGATCTCGCGGCCGCCGGAGAGGAGAGGGCAGGGGTTGCTCGGGCTGGGGAGTTCATCGGGGGACCCACTTTACCCCAGTCCGACGACTCCTGAACGTCTGTCTCGACAACCCCGGGCCTCGGGCGTGTCCGCCTGGACGCAGAGGGGAGGAGACGAGGTATTTCGCGGGGATGCTGTACTTCTGAAGCGGTTGCCGGAAGGGCGGGGAGGCGGGCGCGGGAGGGGGTTCATCCCCTCCCATCCCGCGGCTCATTCCCGACGACCAGACTTCAGGCGAGCACTTCTTCCGGGGTGTAGTAGGCGCGCGACGAGGACGCCTCGCCCATGCTCAGCCCGAAGTAGCGGAACATGCGCTGGTGATGCCCGGCCAGGCCGCGCAGGCGCACCTTGCGGTCCACCAGTCCGTTCGTCAGCACCCCCACCGCCGAGTCACGGAACTCGCGCAGGTGCGTGAAGTCCAACTCCACTTCCCTCGATCCCAGCGTGTCCAGCGACTGGCGCAGGAGCAGGGCGGTCTGGTTGTCCAGCGTTCCGGTCAGGCGCAGCGTCAGACGACCTGCGCGTTCTTCCTGGTGAATTTCCAGTCCCACCATGAGTGTGTCTCTCCATTGATGCCGCGTGCGTTTCCCTGGGAAACCGGCGCGTGTCGGGTACGCCCGGCCCGGAAGTGGACCGCCCACCCCGGCGCACAAGAGTCACCTCGGAGAGTGCATCTGAAAGCCTGGAAAGGGCAGTCAGCCGAATGGAATTCGGAATCAGTGTCGTGCACCGAGCGCACGCACTGTTGGCTAACCATCACCCCGGCCCGTTCACGGGCTTCTTCTGGGCCTCGCGCCGGGTCAGCTCGCGCGAGCGCTGGGCCTTCAGGTTACGGAACTCGCGCATCACCTTGGCGGGGTAGCCCGCGAGGAAGCGCTCGCGCGCGCCGCTCTGGGCGAGGATCTTCCGCGCCTGGGTGGGGCCCGCGTTGTAGGCGACCAGGGCGCGCTCGGGCGTGCCGAAGCGCTCGATGAGGTTGGCCAGGTAGGCCGTTCCCAACTCGATGTTCAATTCCGAATCGAACAGGTTGGAGTGGCGCTGCAGCTTGAAGCCCGCCTTGTCCGCCAGATAGCTGCCCGTGTCCGGCATCACCTGCATGAGCCCCATGGCGCCCACGCCCGACACCGCGTAGTTGTTGAAGGAACTCTCGCAGTGGATGACCGCCACCACCAGGAGCGGATCCAACCCGTTGGCGCGCGCCTCGCGGACGATCGCCATCGCCAGGCGCCGCTGCTGACGCTCGGGCAGCTGCGAGGCCTGCACCGCGGTGGTGATGCCCAGCGCCTCCGCCTCGGCGTAGAGCGCCGCCTCCTCCTCCATCTGCTCGAGCTGAACCGCGCGCTCGGCCAGCCGGGCCCTCAGCTCCACCATCTCCGGGCTCTTCTCTCCCGGGAAGTAGGGCTGGAACGCCCCCGCGACCGGACTCACCATCGACCCCACCACCACCAGCGCCGCCGCCCAACCCTTCATATCGTCAACCCTCTTCCCCACACGTGCCTGACCTGGCCACGTGTCCCATGTGGCAGATGCCCGGCGTTCAAAGCAGTCACCGTGCCATCCGCCAACCTCTCGGAATCACTCGAAATGGGGCCAGGGTGGGAGATTCCCCTCCTGAAAAAAGGTCTACCGGAGCGGTCCGTTGAACCCCGGAAGGGCTGTTGAAAGGAGGGGTTGCCCCCATGGCTCCGACACCCCAGCTTTGCGCGCAGTCGTGTAACCGGGAGAGGAGTGGGCGGCGTGTACTGGACGATGAGTGCCATCCTGTTCGTGCTGTGGATCGTCGGATCCATCAGTGGTTCCACCGAGGGAGCCTGGGTGCATCTGTTGCTCCTCTTCTCCATGGTGGCGCTGCTGCTGGCGGTGGCGCAGCGGGGCCGTGGATCGATGGCCTGAGGAGGCCGTATGAGGGAAGCGCCCGACATCTGCCTGGTGGAGCTGTCCCGGGACGCGGGCGGCTTCGTGCGCAGGGAGTGTCCGCGCTGCCAGCGTGACTTCAAGACGCGACCGTGCGCGCATGATGGGAACATCCTGCAGAGGCGGCTCGCGTCGCTCTTTCCGTTCGAGAACGCGCACGAGAGCTTCGACGAGGTGCCCGACGCGTGGTGCCTCTATTGTGGCCACCGGGCCGCGGGGGACGAGTGGCTCACCCCCGCGCAGCAGGCGCACGTGGAGAGCGTGGCGCGCGCCTGGGCCAACCACGTGCGCTACGAGCAGCTCGCGCACGTGTCGCGCACGCTCGCGGACAATCCGCGGCCCACCTTCGTGAGCTTCAGGCCACCCGCCCTGCCGGGTCCCATGGCTCCGGACGTGGATGACCTGCGGGTGCTGCCCCTCGTGTGCTGTGGCGAGGAGGTCAAGGCGCACTGGGACTGGGACGGGCCCTTCTTCTGCCCGCGCTGTGGCACCCGCCACGGGGGGCTGAGCGGCCGGCAGCAGATTCACCTGGAGTTCATCGAGGAGTAGACGGCCCCGGCCCGCGCGGGCAGGCTGCCGGGCCCATGTGGTGGACGGCCCGGTGGGTGGCGGCCCTCGTCCTGTGTCTGCTCGCGGGTGGAGCGGGCGCGCACGACGCGGACATCCTCTATGCGCAGCTCTGGCGTCCCGAGGCCAGGGGGGCCGAGGTGCGCGAGCGCATCACCCTCACGGCGGACACGCTCGCGCGCCTGCTGCCCGCGGACGCGGACGGGGACGGCGTGCTGAGCCAGGCGGATCTCGACGCGCGCGAGCGGGCCCTGGCGGTGGGCTTCTGGGACGCCCTTCCCCTGAGCGCCGGCGGCCAGCCCTGCGCTCGCACCGCCCAGAGCGCCTGGGTGCGCGAGTCCTATGTGGAGCTCGGGGCCACCTTCTCGTGCGCGCCGGGGGAGCTGCGCCAGCGCTTCACGCTGCTCGCCGTGCTGCCGGTGGGCTACCGGGTGGTGCTCGGCAGCCTCGTCCAGGGCGAGCGGGGACAGCGCTTCGCCGACGCCGCCCAGCCCACGCTCGTGGTGTCCCTGGAGGACTCCGCCGAGGAAGCGTCCACGGGGCTCGCCGGCTGGGTGGGGCTCGGCGTCACGCACATCCTCGGAGGGCCGGATCATCTGGCGTTCCTGCTGGCGGTGCTGCTCGTGGGGGGGGGCACGCGGCGGGTGCTGCTGTTGGTGACGGCCTTCACCGTGGCCCATTCCCTCACGCTGGGGGCCACCGCGCTGGGCTGGCTCCCCCTGGACGAGGTGCGCACGCGCTGGGTGGAGGCCGCCATCGCCGGCTCCATCCTCTGGGTGGTGGTGGAGAACCTCGCGCGGCGCGCGCCCCGCCACCGCGTGGCCGTCACCTTCCTCTTCGGTCTGGTGCACGGCCTGGGCTTCGCCAGCGTGTTGACGGGCTACGGCCTGGGTGACTCGGTGGTGGGCGCACTGTTCGGTTTCAACCTCGGCGTGGAGCTGGGCCAGGCGGCCGTTGTCGCCGTGCTGCTGCCACTGCTGCGCATGCTCCAGCGCCGGCCCGTGTGGCACCGACGCACCGTCCGCTTCCTGTCAGTCCTGCTCGGGCTGACGGCGCTCTACTGGTTGCTGGAGCGGGGATTCGCTCCGATCGGTTGAATCCTGGGGAACCCGTTCATAGCTTCGAAACCGGGTAGGGGCTGGTACATGGGGAGGGTTTATGGGCGCGAGGCACACCCGTCTGGCAGCAGCACTGGCCGCGGCATGGGAATCCGAAGTGGTATCCGCACGGCGCATGACGATGCTCGCCGAGCGACTGGGCGATAGCAGGGGCCGGGCCCGCCTGATGGTGCTGGCCGCGTTCTGCCGGGCGCATGCCTCGCGGCTGCTGGCCCGCCTGGCCGCGCTCGGCCGGGGTCCTCTGCCCGTGCCTCCCGAGGACATCACGCTCGACGAGGACACGGTGCGCGAGCTGCGCCGCGAGGGCGCCTTCGCCCGTGCCTCCGCCGCCCGCTACGAGGCCACCGCCGAGCTGGCCCGTCAGCACGCCGACCTGTCCAGCGCCTGGGTCTGCGAGCTCAACCGCACCGAGGAGCAGGACCGCTCCCGGGAGCTGCTCGCGCTCGCCGAGGGCGCCGCCCTGGCCGCCGTGAGCGAGTCCCAGATGGCGGCCGCCGCTCCCGCCGAGTAATCGAGCCTGCTGACAGCCCGCTCGCCTTGGGCGTAAAACGGCGGGCATGGCCAAGGCCGACAGCTATGACGATTTGATCTTCCAGTTGGGGGACCTCGCGAGGGACCGGCTCGCGGGCAAGCCCAACTGCCCTCGCACCATGGATCGGGTCTATCGCGCCGAGCAGGCCCTGGTGGCCCGGCGCGATGAACTCACCGCGCTCGAAGCGCAGCTCAACGACGAGGACGCCGCCTGGCAGGACTACCTCGCCGAGTATGAGCGCATGCGCGCCGCCCAGGGGGAGATCGTCCAGAAGTGGAAGAAGGCCGTGGACGCCGTGGAGGGGGAGACCAAGACCCTCCGCAAGACGCTGTCCAGCCGCCGCGCCGATCTGCGCTACGCCCAGGACGCGCTCAAGAAGATGGAGAAGAAGCACGCCGACCTGGAGCTCACCACCCGGGACGAGTCCAAGCTCTCCCTCTCGCGCGACAACATCAAGAAGAACCGCCTGCAGGCCATGCGCCTGTCGCGCGAGGTGGAGACCCTGGAGCGGGACGTGGAGCTGGCCCTCACGCCCAAGCCCGGGCAGCCAGGCGCCCCCGGCATCATCGCCCACAAGCGCGTGCTCGCCCTGGAGGACGAGATGCTCGCCCGCAAGGAGAGCGCCGACGCCTCCCTGGCCGAGTTGGATCGGCAGATCGCCCAGAAGGAGGGCGAGGTGCAGGCCGCGGAAGATTACCTGGATCAGGCGCTGTTCCTGCTCGGCGAGGACGTGTACGCCCAGCGCATCGCGGACGCGCAGCTCTCCGCCTTCTACCCCCGGTTGGATCGCGCCAAGTGAGGGCCGCGCCCTCCACCGTGCTCGCCGCCGTGCTTGACCAGGGGGGGCAAGCTGCTACATTGCGCCGCTTCCTGGCGTCCGGGGAATGGGAATTCGGACGCAAGTTGCTGAAATCATTGATGTTTTCGCGCGATAACGCGCGAGCTGTGAGGACGACGTGAAGGGTCTGATTGGCAAGAAGATTGGGATGACCCAGGTGTGGAACGAGGAGGGAAACCTCGTTCCCGTGACGGTGATCGACGTCAACACCTGTACGGTCGTGGGCAAGCGCACCCCCGAGAAGGATCAGTACTCGGCGGTGACGGTGGGCTTCGGCGAGCTGCGTGAGACGAGCCTGAACAAGCCGCAGCTGGGCTTCTTCAAGAAGGCGAACGTGCCGCTGCGCCGCCACCTGAAGGAGTTCCGGGTGAGCGCGGAGGAGGCCGCGGGCTTCAACGTGGGCGACGCCGTGAAGGCGGACCTGTTCACCAAGGGCCAGCTCGTGGATGTCACGGGCATCACCAAGGGCCGTGGCTTCCAGGGCGTCATGAAGCGCTGGAAGTTCAAGGGCTCGCAGACGGCCACGCGCGGCACCCACGAGTACCGCCGGCACCCGGGCGCCATCGGTCAGCGTAAGACGCCTGGCCGCGTGTACCCCAACAAGAAGCTGCCCGGTCACTACGGCGTGGAGCAGGTCACCACCCAGAACCTGACCGTGGTGGACGTGGACGTGGAGAAGGGCCTGCTGCTCGTCAAGGGCGCCGTCCCCGGCCACAACGACGGCCTCATCGTCGTGCGCCCGAGCATCAAGGTCGCGCTGCGCGAGAAGCACAAGGCCGCCCGCGCCGGCAAGTAGTCCGCCGCACCGCCCTGTGTGTGCTCCCTCCCCGTTGAGCGGGGAGGGCCGGGTCACTCGTCCTACCGAGCCTCCAGGCACCGCCACAGGGCCTTCCTCGACGCCCCGCTCCGGTCTTCCCACCGGGCGGGGCGTTCGTGTTTCCGGGCCCCCCGGAAGTGGCCGCCAAACGTTGGCCAGCGAGCGGTGCGCATGCTGGGTGTGTGAAAGCACCTCCCCACGAGGTTGACTCTCTTGCCCTCATGCGGGGCCATGCCCACATGGTTGCGCCATCCGGACATATGACTTCCCTTCCTCTTCGTTTCGTCTCGCTGGCCCTGGTGCTCACGGCACTGAGCGCATCGGCGCAGCAGCAGGTGTTGGATCCCGCCGCCGTGCGCCACCGCCTCTACTCGCCCCAGCAACACCTGGAGCTGTCGCTCGCGGTGGGCCTGCCGGCGCGTGAGTACCTCACGGCGCACTACAACCTGAACGCCGCGCTCGCCTACAACTTCGTCGAGTCCTTCGCCCTCGAGGCGCGCGTCGGCTACGCGCTCAGCCGGCAGACGGGGCTGGCCCGCTCCATCTCCGAGCGCTTCCTCGCCCGCGAGGAGACGCGGCTCACCGACGAGCTGGCGGACATGTGGCAGATGGGCGCGCACGGCGTGGTGGGCGCGCGCTGGGCCCCCATCTACGGCAAGCTGTCCCTGCTGGCCGACGCGACGGCGCACTTCCAGGCCTACCTCTGGGCCGGTGGCGGGCTCGCCTCGCTGCGGCGCCAGTCCATCATCCAGTGCGGTCAGGTGATCGATCGCGAGCAGGGCGTGTGTGACAACCGCACGGACGTGGCCGACCGCTCCACCGCCACCGAGTCCTACTGGCGCGCGGAGACGCGCGTGGCGCCGGTGGTGTCCGGCGCGGTGGGCCTGCGCTTCTTCCTGAGCCCCCGGCACGCGCTGCGCCTGGAGCTGCGCGACTGGATCTTCGCGGACCGCTACCGCGTGAACGTGGTGCGCGAGGACTGGGAGGCGGGGCGCGAGAGTGGCGAGCCCGCGCCCAAGCCCGGCTTCACGCACCTGGTGCAGTTCGACCTCGGTTACACCTTCCTCTTCTGAGGCTGCGCATCCCATGCGACCCACCTCGTTGCTCTCCTTCCTCCTGGCCACGGTCTGCGCGCCGGCCCTGGCCCAGGCTCCCGTCGAGCAGGCGCCTCCTCCCGTGAGGGCCGCGGATGCCCCGCTGGCTTCCTCCGCCGCCAGCCCGGACGCGCCGCTCCCGGTGGCCGATCCCGAGGCGCAGCGCCTGGTGAATGGCGCGCCCCTGCACAACCCGAACGTGGCCGTGCACGTGGTGCAGAAGAAGCGCTTCGCGGACGCGGGCCGCCACGAGTTCACCCTCTACCCGGCCATCCCCCAGGTGAATGGCCGCTTCACCGAGCACGCCGGCAGCGCGCTCGGCTACACCTACCACCTGCAGGAGAACTTCGCCCTGCAGCTCACCGGCCAGTACAACTGGTACGCCAACGAGAGCCCCTTCAACCTGGAGCTCATCGACAAGGTGCGCGAGCAGGCCCAGGCGGCCACGGCGCTCCTGCTCCAGTGGGGCGCCCAGGCGGGCGTGGAAGTCACGCCGCTCTACGGCAAGTTCGCCTTCTACGACAACCACCTCCTGCAGTTCAGCGTGGTGATCAACGGTGGGGCGGGGGTGGGCGCCTCGCGCGTGCTCGTGCGTCCCCAGGTCACCAACCAGGTGGATGGAGTGGGGACCGTCGTCCCGGCGCGCCTGGGCGACACGGGCACCAAGTTCGTCGGCTCGGTGGGCGGTGGCCTGCGCGTGCAGTTCGGCGACTCCATGGCCCTGCGCCTGGAGCTGAGGGACCTCGTCTACACCGCGCGCGTGGATCGCGTGGATGGGTGCAACCAGCAGGACTTCGCGCTGCTCGACGAGGCGCGTGGCACCGGCCAGCCCTTCAACGCGCTGCCCCTGAGCGGCGGCTGCCAGTACTCCCGCTTCGACGGCGTGGATCCCAAGACGGGCAAGAACCTGCGCGAGGACATCGTCCTGGGCAAGGACCTCGTCGGCAACCCCTCGTCGGACGTGCTCAACAACCTCGGCTTCTACGCCGGCTTCTCCTACCTCTTCTGAGGCCCGAGCCATGAAACGCCTGTTTGTCTCTTCCTGGCTGCTCCTCGCTCCTCTGGCCGCCTCCGCGCAGGACGCGGCGCTGCGCTTCCAGGAGCAGGCCACCCGCGCCACCAACGCCGACGAGCGCGGCCGCGCCGAGCTCTCCCTGGCCCAGACCTTCGCCAGTGAGGACCTGCCCGTCAGCGCGCTCGTCGCCTACGCGCGCATCGTCGCCGCCGGGCCCAAGCACCCCGCCTACCTCCAGGGCCTCGAGGGGCTCGTGGACATGCAGGAGCGGCTCAACGAGCAGAACCTCGTGCCCAACCTGCTCGACAAGGCCTACACCCCGGAGGCGCGCGACTCCTGGACGAAGCTGCCCCGCGAGGTGCTCGCCCGCGTGAACTACCAGCTCGGCACCATCCACCACCGCCGCGGCCGCTTCGAGGAGGCCCGTGCCCTGCTCGAGGCCGTGCCCGCCGACAGCCGCGTGTACGCCCGCTCGCGCTACCTGCTGGGCGTGGTGCTCGCGGATCCCAAGTTCCCCGGCCGCCCCGGTGAGGCGCAGACGCTGGACGCCGCCGCCGTCGCCGCCTTCCAGGCCGCGCGCGACGCCAAGGGCAACCAGCTCGGCCTCGACGAGGTGAAGCAGCTGGCCCTGCTGGGGCTCGGCCGCCTGCACTACGGCCGGCACGAGTACCCTCAGGCCATCGCCGCCTACGAGGCCGTGCCGCGCTACGGCCGCTTCTGGGATCAGGCCCTGTTCGAGAACGGCTTCGCCCGCTTCCAGGACGAGGACTTCGGTGGCGCGCTCGGCAGCCTCCAGGCGCTGCACGCCCCCCAGTTCGAGGGCGCCTTCCAGCCCGAGTCGTGGATCCTCAAGGCCACCGTCTACTACTACAGCTGTCTGTTCGACGAGGTGAAGACCACGCTCGCCGCCTACGAGGCCCTCTACGAGCCCATGGCGAAGCAGCTCGAGCCCTTCACCCGGGACGAGGATCCACTGAGCGCCTACAACCTGGTGTCGGCGGAGAACCGGCGGTTGCCCGGGCCCGTCTACCTGTGGATCCACGGCAACGAGCGCATCCAGGACGTGATGCGGATGGTGGCCCAGGTGGACGCCGAGCGCCGACGGATCAGCGAGCGAGCGGCCTGGCGGGGCACGGGGCTCGTCCAGGAGGCGGTGTCCGGCCTGGAGGAGGTGCGCGCCACGCTCACGCAGATCGGCGGACGTTTCGCCCACAGCCGCCTGCTCGAGGCCGCCCAGAACCTGCGCACCTTCGCGGATCAGGCGGAGATCATCCGCGTGCAGACGGCCCTGGACGAGAAGGATCTGCTGCTCGCCGGAGTGGATCAGAAGGCGGTGCTCAAGACCCAATCCATCTACCGGCCGAAGATGCCGGGCGCCGCGTGGAACTACTGGAAGTTCGAGGGCGAGTTCTGGCGCGACGAGATTGGCTACTACCAGTACACGCTCAAGCGCGGCTGCCCGGCCAAGCCCCAGTAGCGCGCGCACAACGTCTGGAATCACACACGAGGGGCGGGCCCACGCGGATGATCGCGGGGTGCCGCCCCTCGGTGTTTCCCACGGTGTTGTGAAGCGTGCGGATCTCAGTGGGTAGAGCACTTCTCATTCCAACTCCCCGTTTCTACTTTGGCCCGTACCTTTCGGTGGGTGGTGACGGAGGCGATGGGGGCGGACAAGGGCAACTCCGGTGATCGGAGCCCCCGGGGCCGCCAAGGTGCCCTCTATTTCCTGGCCCCACCACAGGAGCTCGCATGAAGTCGGTCCTTCGTTTCGGTGCGCTGGCGATGGGTGTGGCGCTGACCGCGGGCGGAACAGGGGAGGCCGCCCAGTCTTCCTCCAAGTCCTCCCAGACGGTGGAGTCGCGCAAGGGCACCACCTCCAAATCCAAGGCGGGAGCGCGCAAGCAGCCGTCGGCTCGCAAGGCGGGGGCGGCCAAGCCCTCCTCCAAGAAGGACGCGGCGGGCCGCTCCTCCGCGGAGGAGACCCGGCCCCAGACGGCCCTCGCGGCCGAGGACGACGTGCCCACGCGGGTGGGCCCCGCGCGCATGAGCCCGGCGGCCATGGCCAGCGCTCCGCGCATCGCGGACGAGAAGAAGGACGCCCTGGCCGACGCCAAGCGCGACGAGGCCCTGGAGGGCTTCAAGCGCCTCATCCCCAAGCTGCAGGAGGGCTCGCACCGCAGGGCGGACATGCTCTACCGCATGGGCGAGCTGTACTGGGAGAAGTCCAAGTACCTCTACCAGCTGGAGATGAACCGCTTCCTCGCCGCGGAGAAGGCCTATGACGCGGCCATCGCCCGGGGCGAGCAGATCGAACAGCCCAAGCAGGAGCACGCCGAGAGCGAGCGCTACCGCGCCGAGACGATGCGCATCTACAAGGAGCTCTTGCGCGACTACCCGGAGTGGCCGCAGCGCGACGAGGCGCTCTTCTACCTGGGCTACAACCAGCAGGAGCTCAACCAGCGCGACGAGGCGGTGAAGAACTACCTGGAGCTGGTGCAGAAGTACCCCCAGTCCCAGTTCGTGCCGGACACGTACATCCAGCTCGGCAACCACTTCTTCGACAACAACAAGCTCAAGGAGGCGCGCGGCTACTACGAGAAGGCGCTCGCCTCCAAGGTGCCGAAGATCTACGCCTACGCCGTCTACAAGCTCGCCTGGTGTGACTACAACGCCGGCGGCTACGACGAGGGCCTCGCCCGCATGCACGAGGTCGTCGACTTCGCGAGCGCCCGCGGCGAGGAGCTGGGCGACCTGCGCACCGAGGCACTCAACGACCTCATCGTCTTCTACGTGAAGCTCGACAAGGCCAAGGAGGGCGTCGCCTTCTTCAAGCAGAAGGCCCCGGAGAAGCGCCAGGAGCGGCTCATCTCCAAGATGGCCGTGCAGCTCATGGACGTGGGTCTGTACGACAGCGCCATCGAGACCTACCGCGTCCTCATCCAGGACCGGCCCCTGGGTGCCGGTGCTCCCGAGTACCAGCAGGCCATCGTCCGCTCCTACGAGGGGCTGCGCCAGCGCGACAAGGTGCGCGCGGAGATGAAGCACATGGTGGCTTCCTACCGGCCCGGCGGCGACTGGTGGAAGGCCAACGAGGGCAACACGCCCGTGCTTCGCAACGCCTTCAGCGTCACCGAGGAGGCCATGCGGGTGATGGTGACGGACTACCACCAGGAGGCGCAGAAGACGCGCCAGGTGGAGACGTACCGGCTCGCCCGCGACATCTACAAGGAATACGTGGACACCTTCGCCTCCAGCGAGGATCCCGAGTTCCTCTCCGACTCCGCGTTCAACATGCGCTTCTTCTACGCGGAGATCCTCTGGGCGCTCGAGGAGTGGGAGGCCGCCGCCGCCCAGTACGACCTCGTGGCCTCCTTCCAGGTGCCGGACCGGGACTCGGCGCGCGAGGTCTCCAACGAGAGCTACCGCAAGAGCGCCTCGTTCGCCGCCATCATGGCCTACGACAAGCTCGTGAAGATCGAGCGCGGCCAGCTCGCCCAGAGCGACCTCAAGGACGGCCAGAAGGTCGACGAGAACAAGTCCAAGGGCCAGGTGGAGAAGAAGGGCCGCATCACCAAGAAGGACACGAACCAGGCCGAGGAGCCCCTCACGCGCCACGAGGAGAAGCTCGTCGCCGCGTGCGACACGTACAACCGCCTCTTCCCGGACAACCCGGACGAGATTGATCTGCGCTACCAGGCGGCCCTCACCGTCTATGACCGGCACCACTACGTGGACGCGGCGCGCCGCTTCGGCGACATCATCCAGAAGTTCCCCGCCGAGCGCCGCAGCCGCGACGCGGCCGACCTCACCATGTTCATCCTCGAGTCGCGCGGGGAATGGGCGGAGCTGAGCAAGCAGGCGCGGCTGTTCCTCGCCAACGACAAGCTCATCAAGCCCAATCCCGAGTTCGCCGCGCGCGTGGCCCGCGTCGCCGAGGGCGCGCAGTACAAGTGGATCCACGAGGACGTCTACCAGAAGGAGAAGAACCCGGCGAAGGCGGCCAGCCTCTTCCTGGACTACGTGAAGGAGTTCCCGCGCTCGGGCAACGCGGACCGGGCGCTCACCTCCGCCATGGTCTTCTTCCAGGAGGCCGGGCAGATCGACCGGGGCGTGCTCGCCGGAGAGCGCGTGCTCGCCGACTACCCGCGCAGCATCTTCGAGCCCAAGGTGCGCTACACGCTCGCGCACCTCTACGAGAAGACGGCCGACTTCGCCAAGGCCGCCGCCATGTACTCCTCGTTCGTGGCCACCTATGACGCCGCCAGCGGCGACATCTCCGACGCCAAGGCGAAGCAGGCCGCCGCCCGCGCCGAGGCCCGCGCCGCCGCGCGCAAGAACAAGGGCAAGAAGACGACCACCGCCGCCGCCGCGCCGCCTCCGGCCGATGCCCCCTCCGACGACACGGCGGGCTCCCGGGAAGAGGAGCGCCGCGCGCTCATCGCCGAGGCGAGCAAGTGGGTGTCCGACGCGCTCTTCAACGCGGGCCTGTGGTGGGAGAGCCTCGGCGAGTCCGACAAGGCGCTCACCGCCTACCGCGCCTACCTCGCGCGCTTCAAGGATCTGCCGGACGTGCCGCGCATCGCCTACAACGTGGGCCTGGTGCACGAGAAGGACGGCAAGTGGGGCGACGCCGTGCGCGCCTTCACCTCCTTCGTCGAGACGTATGGCCGCGACTCGCGCACCTCCGCCGGTCAGGTCTACCTCGCGCGCTACAAGCAGTTCGTCGGCTACCGCAAGCTCAAGGACGCCTCCAACACCGAGCGCCTGCAGAAGGATCTCGTCTACCTCTGGAACCGCCTGAGCCCCGAGGACAAGCAGAAGCCGGAGATCCTCGACGCCTACGGCCACGCGCGCTTCATCGCCGTGGAGGACGACTGGAACCAGTACGTGGCCATCCGCTTCAAGCGCGTGTCCACCATCCGCGGGGACCTGGCCGCCAAGCAGCGCGCCATCCAGAAGCTGGAGAAGTCCTACATCGACGTGCTCTCCAGCGGCTCGGGCGAGTGGGGCATCGCGGCGCTCACCCGCATCGGCATGGCCTACGCGGACTTCGCGCGCAACATCCAGGAGTCGCCCAACCCGCCGGGGCTCGACGAGGAGCAGCTCGCCATGTACCGCGGCGAGCTGGAGAACCTCGCGCTGCCCCTGGAGGACAAGGCGAGCGAGGCCCTCGACAAGGCGCTGGGCAAGGCCTACGAGTTGTCCCTGTACAACGAGTGGACGCTCGCGGCCCAGGAGCAGGTCAACCGCTACCACCCGGGCACCTACGCCCAGGTGCGCCAGGTGCCCTTCCGCGGCAGCGAGTTCTTCGCCACCGCCGACGTGGCCAAGGAGTCCGGCGTCGCCGACGAGCCCAAGCAGGGGGACTCCCCCCGGGCCGATGAGACGCCCAAGCCGTCCACTGCTTCGCGAGAGGTCCAGCCGTGAAGGTGACCACCATGCATCCACTCCACTCCATGGGCAGGACGCTCCTGTCGCTCGGCCGCGGTCTGGCCGCCACCACGCTGGCCTTCACCGCCGCGTGCGCCACCACCTCGTCGGTGAAGTCCACGCCCGTGGCCACCGCCGAGGCCCCGGTGCCCGTCCAGGTCGAGGCCGCGCCCGCGCCGGCTCCGGCCCCCGCGGACACGCCCGCCGCCAAGGCCCGTGAGCGCTTCGCCGAGGCCGTGGCCGCCTTCGACGCCGGGGACTACGCCCGCGCCGAGGAGGGCTTCCAGGAGGTGCTCCACCGCGCCCCGCAGAGCCTCAACGCCCAGTTCAACCTGGGCGTCATCGCCGAGCGCCAGGGCCGGCTCGCCGATGCCCAGGCCGCCTACGAGAAGGTGCGCTTCCTCGACGCGGGCCATGTGCCCACGCTGCTCAACCTGGGCCGCCTCTACCGCATGCAGGGCAAGTTCGCCGAGGCCATCTCCCTCTACGAGGCCGGGTTGAAGACGCCGGGGCGCGACACGGAGCCCGCGCTGCTCAACAACCTCTCGGTCGCCTACCGGCTCGCGGGCAAGCTGCCCCAGGCCGAGGCCACCTCGCGCCGCGTGCTCTCCCGTCACCCGGACGACGCCGAGGCCTACAAGAACCTCGCGCTCGTCTACTACGAGCAGGGCCGCTACCGGCTCGCCGAGACGGTGCTCGTCAACGCGCGCAAGCTCGCCGAGAAGGACCCGGGCATCTCCAACAACCTCGGCATGGTCTACCTCAAGCTCGAGGACAGGCCCCGCGCGCTCGCCCAGTTCCAGAAGGCGGTGTCGCTCGACGAGCGCTTCGCTCCGGGCTACGTGAACCTGGGCGCCCTGGCGCTCGCCTGGCGCGACTACGCGGGCGCCGAGCGCTCCTTCTCCAAGGCGGTGGAGCTCGAGCCCCAGTCGCACGAGGCCTGGCTGTCCTACGCCTACGCGCTGGACGGACAGAAGGGCCGGGACGCGAAGAAGGGCCTCCAGGCGGGCGAGGCCTTCGAGAAGGTGCTCGCGCTGCGCGCCGACTCGCCCGAGGCCGTGTGCGGCGCGGGCTGGGCCTACGCGGTGGATCGCGCCGGCTGGGACAAGGCCGAGGGCTTCCTCCAGCGCTGCCAGGCGGCGGCGACCACGAGCGCGCAGGACAAGCAGATGATCGCCGCGAAGCTCCAGGGCATCGCCGCCATGCGCAAGAGCGGCGCGCCCGCGGCTCCGGCCGAGGACGGGGCTGCGTCGCCCACCGCCGTGGGCGGCAGTGGCGCGCTGCAGGGCGGCTCGTCCGGTGAGCAGGCGGAGCAGGCGGCCCCGGAGGGCACCACCGCGCAGGAGGCCGCCCCCGCGACGGAGGCCGCGCCCGCCGGGCAGGCCGAGGGCTCCGAGTCTCCGGCCAAGGCGCCGAAGGCCGAATAAGCTGCACCCCGCCCGGAGGAAATTTTTTCCTCCGGGTGGGCTTCGTGAGGAAGGCGCTGGGAAACGCGCTTGGAGTTTCGCGGACTTCCAGTGCCTCACGGTTGGTGCAGGTCATGCAAGAGCACGGGTGAGGAGCTTCATCCACCCCGTGCGGTCCAAGCGGCAGGGACGAGGAGAACCGAGATGAGACGATGGACGGCGGCGGTACTGGTGGTCGCGATGTGGGCGGCCCCCGTGCTGGCCCAGGGTGAATCGCAGACCCAGGTCAAGGTCATCCAGGAAGAGGACAAGGTGGTCGTGCGCAAGAAGACGACCATCGACTTCACCGACATGGCGGTGGAGGGCGAGCTCACCAAGCCGGAGGGCTCGTACGTGCTCAACCGGAAGAAAACAGACTTTCAAAGTCTCATCCGGGTCCGGGACAACTTCAATCCGGAGCTGCAGAAGTCGGTCGACAACCTCTAGGGGCGGGTAGGAACGCGGGACGGAAGGGAGGAGGCGGGGATGGTGGGGAAGATGAATGGGTTGGTGCTGCGTATCACCGGTCCGGACGGCTCCGTGCACGAGGCCGTTTCGGACGCCGAGAGCGTCATCGTTGGCTCGGGCGCGCAGGCGGCGGTGAAGATCCTGGATCCACGGGTCTCGAACCTCCACGTGATGTTGAAGGTGGAGCGGGGCTCGGTGACGGCGATCGATCTGGGCAGCGAGGCGGGCACTCAGGTGGGCGGCCAGCGGGTGATCGGCCCGAAGACGCTCGCTCCGGGCGACGTGCTGATGGTGGGCGGCTCGCAGGTGGAGGTCTTCTTCGGGGACGAGTCGCACGCGGGAGCGCAGGTCAACAGCGGTTCCATGCAGGGCTCGGTGCTGCTGCCGGCCTCGCGGGTGATCGCGCCGGCGCCGAGGGCTCCGGAGCAGGCGCCCCGGGCGGTGCCGCCGGGGATGCGCAGCCGCACGGGGATTCCGGCCGTAGCACCGGCTCCCGTGGCCGCCGTGGCGCGCAAGCCGAGGACCCAGGCCGCGGCGTATCTGCAGGAGCCGCTGCCGCCCGAGGCGCTGCCGACGAAGGACGCCAAGGTCCTCCAGGTGCGTCAGCTCTGGGGCGATCAGATGCTGGCGGTGGAACACTTCCGGGACGGGGTGCCCGTCACCATCGGCGAGGGCAAGAAGAACTTCTTCCACGTGTACGAGCCCGAGGTGGGCGCGCGGCACGTGCTGGCGCGGGCCACGGGCGAGCAGTTCGAGCTGCGCGTGCCGGCGGGCGCGGGCGTCATCGTCACCGACAACGGGGACGTGCGCACCAAGGACATGCTGCGCTCGCAGGGGCGGCTCAAGGCCACGGACGGGGAGCACCTGTATACGCTGGGGTTGCACGAGCGCGCCGAGGTGTCGCTCGGCACGCTCACCTTCGTGGTGCGCTTCGTGAAGCCCTCGCCGGCGCTTCCGGTGAACGACCTGAAGCCGGCGGACTACACCTGGTTCAAGATCCTCAGCGTCAGCCTGCTGGCGGCCGCGGCCGTGGTGGCGGCGATGCTGCTGACGCCCCGCTCGGACGCGCCCAACGCGGATGACGTGTTCCAGGCGCAGCAGCGGGTGGCCAAGTTCCTCGTCAAGCCGAGCAAGCCCATCGACATGAAGCGCTTCGACAAGAAGAGCGCGGACGAGGGGGCCAAGGCCAAGGACGAGGAGGGCAAGTTCGGCAAGGAGGAGGCGAAGAAGGCCGAGGCGGATCCCTCCAAGGCGGGCACGCCCATCGTCAACAAGAACAAGAAGGAGCAGGACCGCAAGACGATCGCCCAGGTGGGTCTGCTCGGCGCGATGAAGGGCCTCAAGGGCGGCGCCTCGGACGTGTTCGGCCCGGGCGGCCTGGGCACGGGCATCAACACCGCGCTGGGTGGCCTCAAGAGCGGCGCGGGCATGGGTGACGCGCAGGGCGTGGGCGGACTGGGCTCGCGCGGCCAGGGCACGGGCGGTGGGGGCACGGGGCTCGGCATGGGCGGCCTGGGCACCAAGGGCAACGGCCGGGGCATGGGCGGTGGCGGTATCGACCTGTCCGGCCGGGGCAAGACGGTGACGAAGATCGTCCCCGGCAAGACCACGGTGATTGGCGGTCTGGACAAGGACGTCATCGCGAAGATCATCCGCAGCCACCAGAACGAGATCAAATACTGCTACGAGACGGAGCTGAACAAGAACCCGAGCCTGGCGGGCAAGGTGGCGGTGGCCTTCACGATCGACCCGGCGGGTGGGGTGGCCGAGGCGAACGTGACGGAGACGACGCTGAACAACTCCACGGCCGAGGCCTGCATGCTCTCGCGCATCCGCCGCTGGAAGTTCCCCGAGCCCAAGGGTGGCGGTGTCGTGGCGGTGACGTATCCCTGGTTGTTCTCGCCCGCGGGCGAGTAGTCCCTGCCAATCTGAAGCGCTCATGACGTGCACGCCCCTCTCCCGGCCTGGGAGGGGGGCGAGTTTTTACGAGAGGGTTCGTGGAGATGAAGACGCCGTTGTTGACCGCCGTGCTCGCGCTGCTGCCCACCGCCGCCCTGTCGGCCACCGCCCCCGAGGGAGTGCCGCTCGAGGTGCGCCGGGGCTTCTTCACCGAGGCCGATATCGGGGTGTTCTTCACGGTGGGAGGGCTCAACCGCTACTCCAACGCGCAGACGTACCTGCAATTGGGCGTGGGGTATGACATCGCGGATCGCGT
Organism: Cystobacter fuscus DSM 2262; assembly: GCF_000335475.2. Taxonomy (NCBI): domain Bacteria; kingdom Pseudomonadati; phylum Myxococcota; class Myxococcia; order Myxococcales; family Archangiaceae; genus Cystobacter; species Cystobacter fuscus. The sequence goes on from NZ_ANAH02000064.1 coordinate 67,743, forward strand.
GACGCTGGGAGTGCACTTCGGCCTGGGGGCGTCGGCGGCGAACTGCTTCGCCAGCTACCTGCCGGGGACGAACGAGTGCGCCCGGAGCGACAACTTCTCGGTGGTGTTCGCCGACGTGACGGCGGGCTACCTGGTGCCGCTGGCCACGCGCTTCTACCTGGTGCCGAAGCTGGCGGCGGGGCTGTCGCGCCTGGATCTGTCGCCCACGGGCACGGGGGATCCTGCGGAGCCCCAGACGGTGCCCAACGCGGGCGTGGGGATTGGGGTGGAGTACGCGACGCCCCTGGACCACTTCTCCGTGGGCGCGGACGTGATGGCGCGCTACCTCATCGGGCCCAACATCCCGACCTTCGCCGTCTTCCCGCGGGTGAAGTACACCTTCTGAGCGGGCGTCCCTAGAAGATCAAGTTCAGCAGCTCCAGGGCATCCATCAGGAGCTCGCCGCCGGCCGCGATGAGATCGAGGGTCTCGCTCTTGGTTGACGGCTCCGCGGCGGGGAGGATGACGACCGGGTCTTGGGAGCGGGGTGGGGCGCTCGCGCGGAACCGCGTCGCTCCCTGGTTCGCCATCAGGAGCCGCGCGGCGACCTCGGGGGCCACGTCCCGGCGCGAGTCGCCCGGCTGCCGGGCCTCGCGGAGGGTGGTTTCCACACAGGCCGGGTCGAGGAGGCTCAAGGGGGCGCGGCAGCGCGCGCAGGCGGTCATGTTGGCCAGGCGCACGGGCTCGCCGCAGTCGGAGCACAGCAGGGTGTCCACGTGCTTGCGCAGCTCCACCTGCTCCTGGGGGGTGAGCTCGCGGGCGAGGCCCTTCTCCCGGAGGAACTGGAAGAAGGTGATGAAGTGGCCGTGCTGCTGGGGGCAGCGCGAGTACTGGAAGCGGTGGCCGTGGGCCATGTCGTGGACGAGCGCGAGCTTCTCGTCACCACGCGGGCAGGACAGGGTGCCCGAGCGCCTCGGGTGGTAGGAGCCCCGCTGGCCGTACACGGCGCGGAAGAGCTGGAGGGTGCCCGTGGGGGAGAGCCGCAGGCTCTCGTGGGTGTCGAACCACAGCCCGCCGCACTCCTGGCAGACGTCGATGGTGACGCGCGTGCCGTTGCGGCCCTCGAAGGCGCGCTCGAGCATGGGCTGCTTGCACTCCGGACATTTCATCGTGTGACCTCCGGTGGAGTGCAGTCTAGTCCAGATCTGTTTTTCTTCCCACAGACTGTCGCAGCCTTGCTCGTGCGCACGCTCATTATGTGGCCACTGATTGCACATGGCATGATTGCTTCTTGGAGTGCCAAGCCCGCATCATTTCCTATTGAGGATTCACTCGTAAGGGAGTTCACCTTTGAGGCCGATCATTAAATCGCCATTATAGATTTCGAAGGGAATCTCAACATAGTCAGCCGGATGACGTGGAAGCGCGGGGCCATCGCCGGGTGCATTCTTTGTGTGTCCGTTGTTCTTGGTGCCATCTTCCTTGATATACGGGAGGATGATGATCCGTCCGTGGTTTTTTGATATGATTTTTCCTTCAATCCACAAGGAGTTGCCGCGTGCCGCATCGTGTGCACGCTGTGCTTCCTTGATTTCCCAATGGAGTTCTTTCTCTTCGTACCAGAACATGATGTTCTGATACAGGATGGCTTTACATCCGCGAGCTAGAGCTTCGTCCAATAAACGCTTGACACTTGCCTGTTCCAACAGTTCGTTGGCGCGCGGCTTTAGATGGCGGCGAACTTTCGCTTTGATTTCATTCCAGCGCCCACGTGGGTCTATGCCCCATGCTTCGGCGATCTCTGCTCTTTTGGCGATCTCGCGCGCTCGTTTCCGGACGGCGTCAAGATGCGCCTTTACAAATTCGGGATCGGGTTTCCAATGAAAGCCATCCTGAGAAAAGTATAAGCTTCCTGGCCAGTAGTCGTCGACCCAGATATGACGGAGATAGGGCATTTCGGAGAGCTTCTCGAGAATGAGCCGGATGGCCTTGGGGTTTGTGGGGTCGATTTCGATGTTTTCAGGCGAAGGGCGAGGTTTATTGGCCCATAGAGATTTGGCCTCTTCTCGCATCTGCGCCTCCTCATCGCTGAGCCTTTTCAAGGAATCATGTTTCTTTCTTTGCCTCAAACGTGTTGATTCCTGCATGGCCTCGCGGTTGGCTTCTTCGGCGAGGATTCGCTCCGCAGCTTCGGTCGCAGCCTCTAGAGAGGAGTATTGCTCGGTTTTCCAGCGGAACAGCGTGCGAGTTCGGTGATACAGCCAACCCTGCTCCCCATTGTCATAGAGGACGTGTTCATTGACCACCCAGAAGTTGCCTGATGGGTGGAGTTTGGCTCTTGCCTCCAGAGTTCTGATCGCCTTCAGCCCGGCTCGGAGGGCTTGCTTCGCGTGTATCATGGAGATCGCTTGTGGCTTGAGAATGGAGGTTGTTCCTGGGGAGCAGTTCCTGGCATTCTTTCGCTCATGCCAGTTGCGAGCAACTACACCGAGCAGGACCGCCACCATCGTTCGAGCCGGCCCCTGAGTCAATGGCCCCTGCTGTGGGTGCTTCTCCTGGTGTGCGCCTGCGCATCGGACGGTGGCCAGCAAAAAAGCCTTGAGCCGGAGATCTCAAAAGAGGTGGCCTGCGAGTCGCAGCAGGGGTCAACACGCGTGATGCTCGAGGCACGTCCAGGCCTCCTGGTGGCTCGACACTCAGTGCCCCATCGAGAACCCGTAGGATTGAATCGGACAGAATTCGAGCAAGCGATGGCTTGGCTTGCGGCTGACATGCCGGGCGTACCGGCACCCTTCTTGAGCCGGCTGGACCTCAAGTGGGCACCATCGGGCGCACGAGCTGCGCAGGGAGGGCTGATCCGCGACCACCAGAGGAGGTGCGCACAAGGAGGGCGTAGCAGTAACTGTCTGTCCTTGCGGAGAACGGATCTGCACCTGGACGAGGACGAGCGAACGGACATGGCCCTCATGCTCGCCTTCGAGAGCCTGTGGCCAGGAGTAGAGGCGGTGGTGAAGGCCTCGGTCGATCCAGACCAACTCCGGGTCGCGGTGTTCACGTCGCTCTCCCTTTATTTAGGGCTACTGCTCCTGCCAGAGCCAACATCGAAGCTGGTGGCGGTATCAATGACAGGAGTTCTCCTCGCCTATCTGGGGGCGGAGACCCTCTTCAACCTCGTGGAGGGGTACAGGCAACTCAGGGCCAGTGCCCAGCGGGCTCGCAGCTTTGCGGAGTTGAAGGCAGCAGGGGAGCGTTATGGCCGAATCATGGGGGAGCGGGTGGGGCAGGTGCTGATCATGGCTGCGACGGCGGCGGTTGGGTGGGGGAGTCACATGACCACGAAAGGGCCAGGGCTGCCAGGATTCGGGCGCGCGGCGCAGTTCTTGAGTGCTGAAACAGGACTGAACCTTTCGAGAGTGGCGAGCGAAGTCAGTGCCGTCATGGTGGCTCAACCCAACATCACCGTGGCGTTGGCTCCACCGGCCTACTACATGGCTTCTCGGGGATTAGGGGCAGGACCGAGTTCGCGCCCTTTGGCCGCGCAGCCAAGCTTTGCGCGCCTGGAGCGAGTCGAGGAATGGCGCAAGCCGCAATTTACGGAGGACGGCCATGTTCTCCCGTACAAAGGCACGAGGAATCCGCAGGATCCTATCTTCAACCTGGGACGTAACCGGGCAGGCAAGACCCTAACGAACGGCAAAGACACCATTCGTTTCGACAAAGACGGCTTCGCGGAGTTCGAGACCCGGTTTGAGACGCTTATCGATGAGAGCCACATTGGAAGTGGCCGAGCAGATCTCCACTTCAGGGCAGCCAACAAACGGCTTTACGAAGCGATTCAAGCCGATTCCAGCTTGGCAAGGCAATTGAATTTGTCAGCGGAAAAAGTGGCTTTGTTACCAACAAGCAGGAAGCCACCCGCTGGCCACACCTGGCACCACCATCAGGACGTTGGACGGATGCAACTTATCACCGATAGTGCTCACGACCTTGCGATGCCACACACAGGAGGGATGGCAATATGGGGCGGCGGCTACTGACGGTTCCACGGAGGGTTCAATAATGGAGATCCGATGGGAGAACTATGTCTGGAAAGAGCCTCGCCCTGTGGCCCTCTCTGACATCGAGCGGCTTGAATCGATGTGGGGAGTCGAACTGCCTGGGGATTACAAGAAGGTTCTCGCAGCCCATCAGGGAAAAACTCCCGAACCATGCGTCTTCAAGGTGGGGAAGGGAGCCAACGTCTTCAGCGTCTTACTGACAGCGGCCCGGGACGTGGACCGTGCGAGCTACTCCATCCAGGATTCATACGATCTCATCCGCTCTCATGTTCCCACGGGAATCTACCCGTTCGGGAAGACGCCAGGCGGAGAGTATTTATGCTTTGACTACGAGGGGATCGCCCATCAGCCCCGAATCGTTCTGGTGACGGTCGAAATGTCCATCCACCCCGTGGCCAACAGCTTCCAAGAACTGATGGAGGGGCTATATGATGACTGAGCAGTAACCGCATTGAGGACAGGATCATGGTGCCCCGCCATCCACGCTGGTCGGAATTGGGCGCGATTTCGGCACTGGCCAGAGGCACTCGCCTTTGTACACGGCCGTCTGGGGTGGACAGTTCGGGGGCCGTCGCTTGACGAGTGAAAGCCAGCACGCGCCGGACAGCTCCACTTCAAGCTCCTTCGTGCAAGGGGCCAGCTTCTGATTTCTCTCCGGTAGCGGCGCCTGTTCATACTGGACGGGGGCCGGGTCTATCCGGCTGTCCGTGGCCCACTGCTCGTCTGGAACACGGAGGCCTGGCACCTCGGGTGGAACGCGCGTTACGGGCGCCAGGGTCAGCAGCACCGATGCGGCGAGCGCGAGCCTCCTGGGCCAGCACCTCCGTCGAGCCATGCGCAAGGGGAAGGGCGGCCGAGAGGTCAAGACGGGCCTGGGTCTCGGGGGTCGTAGGAGGTGCCGCTCGGGTGCGCCTCCCTCCTGCACCGGTGGCACTTCTTCCCACTCGAAGATGCTCGCGTCCCACGCAGCCTCGTGACTGGAGGCCACCGCGACCAGCGCCGCGTGGAGCACCGCGCCACTCGGGTAGCGCGCCTGGGGGTTCTTCGCCAGCAGCCGGACGATCACGTCACTCAAGGCCCGCGGCACTCGGGGATTGACGAGGACGGGCGCCAGCGGTCGCACGTGGACGATGGCGGACTGCAACACGTCGGCCGGCAGCCACTCGGAGAAGGGGTAGTGCCCGGTGGTGGCCCGGTACAGGCACACCCCCAGGGCGTACAGGTCATCGGTGGGTTGGAAGGTGTAGTGCGAGCTGGGGCGCTCGGGGCTGTGCCACAGGAAGCGCACTGCCTCGGGGCTGAGCAGGTACAGGGTGGCCGGGGGGAGGGGTCCCGTGGTGAGTGGGGCCGCGCCCTCGTACCAGCCCACGCCGAAGTCGAGCAGCACGGGTTGGCCATCCGACTGCCGAATGCGGATGTGCTCGGGCTTGAGGTCGCGGTGCAGCACCCCTCGGTCATGCAGCTCGCCCAGGGTCCGCGCCACCGTGGCGCCCGCGGTGGCGAGCTGCCGGAAGGTGGTGCCGTCCGTCTCCGCCCACACGTCCAGGGCCAGGCCGGGCACCCAATCCATGACGAAACCCAGGTAGCCCTCTCGAGGGCGGAGCCAGCGCACGCAGCCGTGGAAGCCCACCACGTGGGGATGGGCTGCCCGGCTCATCATCAGCGCCACCTCACGCTCGGACCGCCCATCGCGCGCATGTAACGCGAGCTTGAGCGCGTAGAAGACGCCGGGGTGCTCCAGGTCCTCCACGCGGTAGACGGCCCCCTGGCCTCCCACGCCCAACCGCTCCACCACGCGCCAGCGGCCCACCTGCGTCCCCGGCTCCAATTCGTCCGGGGAGACCGTCACCTCTCCATGGTTCGTGGACACCCTTGAACCTCCGCGCTCGTCCGACAACGAGGACGCTGCCTCATACTACGAGGTGACGGCGGAAGTAACCTCGGACGGAGGGCCATGTTCTCGAGGAGAGGTGACACGACAGGTCATGGTCGAATCAAGTGCCCGGTGGGGGCGGGAGTTCTCCTCTCATGTGGTCTGGCCGGTTCTGGTCTCCCCACCGCACCGGGGACGCACAATCACGTGTCATGCACTCGCGCATCATCCCCGTCCTCTGTCTGCTGCTGGTGCCGCTCGCGGTCCAAGCGGCTTCGTCCGAAGTCGAAGCGCGGCTGCCGGTGTTGGAGCCCGTGCGGGTGAGCCCCTATCGAGGTGAGCCAGGGGAGGGGCTGAAGCTCACCTTCGAGCCACTCAGGCCCAATCCGGCGCTGGCGCTGTTCTCGCTGGAGGAGGCGCGGGCGGTGGTGGCGGCGCTGGAGGGGGGATTCAAGGTGGCGAGGCCCGAGCCGCGTTCGCCGGGGGCGGCCACCCTGGGGGCGCTGTCGACGGGGATGGTGGTCGGGTCGGCGCCCAAGGCATGGTCGTCGGACCTGGAGAGGCGTGTGCGCGAGGAGGACGAGGCGCTGTATGGAACGGCCCTGCTGCCGCTGCCACCGTCGCTGGAGAGCGCCAGATGGTTCCAGGCCCTGAAGCTCTCCCCGCGCTACATGGGGGAGGGGGTACGGGAGGCTGCGGTGGAGATGTTCAGCTCTCCGGCGATGGCTTTTTCGGTCGGCATGTCGATGATGCTCTACATGGTGGCGTGGGCGGCACCGGAGCCCCTGTTCTCCAAGGCATTCGCGGCGGCGGTGACGTTGGGGCTTCTGATGACGTACACGGCGACGGAGCTCTACAACGTGGGGATGGCGTGCCTGACGCTGTACCGGGAGGCGGAAGCGGCGAGGACGCAGGCGCAACTGGAGGCGGTGGCCGAGCGCTTCGGCAAGGCACTCGGGGGCGTGGGACTGCGCGTGCTGGTGACAGTAGCGGGGGCGAAGCTGGCCAGGGGACTGCCGGAGGTGCCCCGGGGCGGTCTATGGGGGCGGCTGTCACCTCCGCGATTCGCCTTCGCGGGCGGGCGGAGCGGTTTCTCGGTGGGGACGGGGGCCCGTGCGCAGGTGAGCGTGGCGAACGGGACCGTGGTGCTCATGGGCGTATCGGCGAACACGACGGCATCCTCCGTGGCCTCGGCGGTACCCGCGCCACGGACGACAGGGGCCTGCGCCGAATCGAAGAAGGACGACAATCATGCTCACCATCTGTGCACCAACAAGAACGACAAGTCCGAGAGCAATGGTGGTCCCTGGACACCTGTGTTCGAGGAACTCTTCGAGGAGGCGGGGATGAGTCTCGAGGATCCGAAGAACATCGTCTATCTGCGAGACCACAAGGGGCCTCATCCTCGGGAGTACCACAGGGAGGTTTTCAAGCGACTCAGTGATGCACTCAAGGGCTGTAAGACTCTGGTTGCATGCCGAGCCAAACTCGTGGGGGTGCTCGACGAGATCGCAAGGGATGTGTGCACCCCCGGCTCCCAGCTCAACAAGCTCGCCACGAGGACACAATGACAGCGCGAACTAAGTATTACGAGATAGACGACGACAAATACATTCCAGGGCGATGGTATCTGCGGATGCCTCGCACCGACGAGGCGGGTCTGGGTGAGATGTTCGACGTCTGGCGGTTCAGCGAGGGAAGGAGCCTGAACATCGAGCATCCAATTCGTATGCGCATGATGCCGCCTGGAATCGCGCTCGAGTTCTCTCATGCCTTTGGGATTCCCATCGTCCACCGCCGGGTGGTCGCGCTCTTCGAGCGTCTGGGCCTTCAGCGGGAAGTGCAATTCATCCCAGTTGAAATAGAAGGTCAGTCGGAGCCCTTCTTCATCCTCAATGCCTTGCAAATCATTCGGTGCATCGACGATGCCCGGTGCGACGAGGTGTTCTATTGGAGGCCCGAGGACGGTGAGCCGGACAGGGTAGGGCACTACAAGAACGTTCGAGGGCTAAAGGTGGATCCGGCGAGAGTAGGGGACGCCAACATCTTCCGTCCTTGGGGCTGGACAGTGGTCCTCATCGTCTCCGAGCGCGTCAAGTTGGCCATGGACGAAGAGGGCATCACCGGCACCGATTTTGTCGAGGTTTGAGTTCTCTCGAAATGGCGTCAGTGGCGGCTTGTTTGGTCATTTCGCTCCCACTCCGAGGGAGACTCCCCTCGGAGGATCGCCGAATGTCCAAGGCGAGTGACCGATAGTACTAGTGGACCACGACACGAACTCGACCCAGGTTTTGGACCTTCGCGAAGGGCGTGCTCGTGTCTCCCTCACGCTGGGAGGTCACTCGCAGCGCTGGGAAGTAGGTACCAGGCGTGGTGTAGGTGAATGGCACCGACACCTCCACCGTCTCGTTGGGGCTTCCGAAGGGCGATGCCGTGAAGTGGCCCGTGCCGACGAAGTCCCACTCGGTGCCCACGACCTTGCCGGCCCCTGGCGGGACCTGGATCTTCGCCACGAAGGTGACGGTCTGGCCGGCGGCGACGTCGACCAAGGCGGCGCCGTTGACGGTCAGCTCGACGACGGGTTGGATACCTTGGCGCGCCTCGGCATTCTCCGGCACCCGGATCTGACTGTCGACCACGTCGTAACGGGTCGATCGCGCGGGCGCCACACCCCGCTCCGCCCAGGCGCTCACGTCCCGAAGTGCCTGATGGAGGATGCCGTTGTACTGCACGAGACGGGCAGTACGGGGACCAACATGGTCCGCGTTGTCGTTGTACCAGAGCCGGAAGTTGTCGTCGTAGCGCTCGCCGAGGGACTCCCTCACCCTCGCGCTGTACCAGTCGGCATGCCAGGGGTAGGCGTCGGTGTCGAGCAGGTTGGCGACCACGATGACCTTGCCCTGGATCATGCCGTTGTGCGTACCGCCGTCGGTCACGCCGCGGGAGATGATCGGGCCCATCTCGAGGGGACGCTGAGGGTAGAGGGGTGTTCCGTCAGGCGCCCTGAACTGGTCCCAAGCGGAGAAGCCCGGCCGCGTCGGAACCTGGTGCCGATGGTACGAGAGCAGCGCGAGGGACCACCGGTTGTCGATCCTCAGCCTGGCGCCGGTGCCGATGGCGCTCAGCACACTGGCGGGGTTCCCGATCCCGAGGGTGAAGACCTTCGTGGCCGGGTCCAATGAACCCGACAGGGTCCCGACCTGCGTCGTGCCATCGGCTGCGTAGAGCGTGAAGTCGAGACCGGTGGTCGCCGGGAGCGCTGGCCCGCCATCGAGGATCAGGCTTGTCGGTTCGTTCTGTGCGTTCCGGCTGACCTCGGTGATGGTGGCGAGGTGGTCGCGCCTGGCGGCACGGAACCGCTCGCCGAGGGCCGACTGCTCCGTACCGAGATACCCCGGCTTGTGCCAGAAGTCGTCGACATACGTGGGATCGCTGCCCCGAATCACGTTTCCGAAACCGAGGAGGCCCTGAGGATCGTTCAGACCGAGCACATACTCGTAATCCTCCCAGGCCCGTAGCGGTACGCCCAGCCTCGTCACCTCGAGCAGCACCGCCCGCTCCACATCATCGAGCCCGGCGTAGGGGTCACCGCTCCCCCCGGGGCTCACCGCGCTCGCGATCCGCGGTGCCTTGTCCTCCAGCACGAAACGCGCGAAGGCCCGGATGAAGAAATCGTTCGGGATGGAGCTCGGCACGCCTGGGATGAACGGCACGGCGCCATCCCACACCCCGGAGCTGTTCTCGATGGCACCGAAGGTCTGGAAGGAGCCACCGCTCCCGCCGCAGATATAGCCATGAATCCGTCTGGACGAACCGTAGTAGCTCGCCGCGACCGTCTTGGAGAACCTGGCCGCGGCCGCGTCGACCCGGTAGCCACCGCCGCCGTTTGTCTGCACCATGTACGCCCCACTGTCCGCGCCGAAGCTGACGTTCTCGTCGGCCACGTTCTCGTCCTGGAGCGGGTACACGAAGTTGAAGAAGCGGCCCTCCCACTGACTCTTCGGCGGGAAGTAGAAGTTGAACCGCTTCTCGGTGCCCTCGAAGTGGCCCGATACCTTGTGGTGCGGCACCGGGGTCGTCAGATCGGTCTGGCTGTCGATGACCGGGTGGTTGTACAGCGGGTCGACACAGTCAGCCGTGACCCACAGGGGCCCACCGACTTCCCGTGGTGCGCACTCCGGCAGTGGCGTCGCAGCAGGGTTGCTCACGCACGCGCTGAGCATGGCCCCGACACCTACCGCCTTCCAGACAAAGGGTCGAAGGCTCCTCGCCCTCGTTCTGCTCCAAGACATGTGCTGTGTGTTTGCGCTCTTCATTGATTGATCCACTTCCGGTTGATGTCAGGTGCGCACGAAGGCGCTCGCATCGGGCAGCCCGCTGCCGGAGGTATCGACGCCCATCGCGGTGAGGATGCCCGAGAAGATGTCCGCCTCGTTCGCCTCCAGCTTGCCGGGCTGGGGCGCGCCGGTGCGCGGGTCGAAGCCGTAGGTCAGCGTGGTCTTCGGATCGACGCCTCCGAGCACCGTGTTGCCCCGGACCCTCGGCGAGAGAATCATGAACCCGTTGTTGAGGTCATGCCCGGTGCCGAACCGGGTGGCCCCCTCCTGTCGTGTGCGCGTGCGCCCGAACTCGGTCGCCATGTAGATCAACGAACGGTCCCACAGGCTCTCGCCGCTCGAGTCGAAGGGCTCCGACTTGAGCAGCTCGATGAGCTTGTCGATCGTGTCCATCAGGCGCGACCACATGAAGGCCTGGACCGAGCGGTGCTCATTGTGGCTGAAGTCGAAGGCCAGCGGCGGGTTGGTGAACTGCTTTGATGAACCCATCGCGATGTTGAACGTAGGGCCCAGGGTCACCGTCACCGATACCCGGTTCTTGATCAGCAGGAAGGCCAGCGCCGCCTGCCCCTCCACGGGATCCGTCAAGTAGTTCGGGAACACCGCGCGCAGCCGCTCCGCGTCGGGGGAGCTCGACAGGCCGTACTCGGAGAGCGGCGTCTCCGGATTGTCGGGCATCATGTTGAGGCGGCCGATGAGCTCCTGCATCTCCAGCGCGGACTGCCCCGAGGTGCGCTGCTCGTTCCACAGCTTGAGCGCCGCCGCGTCGTCGAAGGTCTTCCCGAAGACCGACTGGGCCTCGAGCGAGTTGCGCACGACCCGGGTCAGGTTCACCACGTCGCGGGAAGGCAGATCCTTGATGCCCTTCATGCCATCCAGGCCCAGGGGCCAGAACGAGGGTTTGGCCACCACCTCTCCGTAGCAGCAGGCGGGCAGGGCGTTGTCGCCGCCGCGCTCGGAGAAGCCCTGGTTGCCCATGTTCACGTTGGGAAGGGGGAAGCCCGCGCCGTACTGGAGGGCCACACACTCCTGCAACGTCCGGCCGCGCCAGGCGTTGCTGCCGGTGAGGCTGCGCTTCTGCGCGATGACGTGGTTCACCGACGTGCCCACCGAGGTGGCCACCAGCATGGAGTCCTTGTACTTCTTCACGAAGGCTGACTGGTCCGTCTTCACCGTCGTGGGGATGCTGCCCAGGACACCGGATTCCACCTTCACGGCACGGAACGGAGAGCCGTCCACGTTCTGCACCTGCGCGTCGGCGAAGGTGTTGAGCTTCCTGGCGTCGCCGCCCGCGGCCGTCGTCTCCGAGGCGCGCACCGCCAGCATGCTGTCGACGATGGAGGCGCCACCCACGGCGCCCACGACGATGAGGAAGCGGGGCTTGCCATCCAGGCGCGCCTGGCGCACGCCCCCGAGTTGCTCGAGTGCCGCCGGGGTATTGAGTCCGTCCCGGCAGCCCGTCAGCAGGGGCCCCATGGCGGAGCCCGCCGCGCACATCGACAACGCCTTCAAGATTTCCCGGCGCGAGAGCCGTCCATTGTTACGCAGTGACATGACGTTCCCTTAGAAGAAGATGGATTCGGCGGAGGAGAGGACGGCGAAGCAGGCCATGGTCATCCAGTCGCGGCCCGGTGTCTGGCTTCCCGAGGCCTCGATCTGGGCGGCCAGTTGAGACAGGGTGCCCACCTCGGTCTCCGTGGGGTCTCGCAACAGGGTGCGCTGGTAGAGCGAGGTGATGGCGTCGCGGACCGGCGCGCCCTCCCGGTGGGCCAGACGCCCCTGCGCGTCGAGCTCGAGGCCCTTGAAGAGGACCGCCTCCCCAGGGGTGGTGACGTCGAGCGAGACGCGCCGCGCGCAAGCCGCCAGCGCCACGCGATCGATGACGTTGGGAGTCGTCGCGCCCGTGGTCTTCAGGGGCTCGAAGAGGCCGACGACATACGGATCGACGCCGTTGAGGACCACGGTGTGCACGTTCGTGGTGCAGGCGTACCTGCCCAACTCGTTGCACAACTGCTCGGGCGGCAGGGACAACGCCGCGGAGAAGTGGGCCGTGAGCTGCTCCGGATTCAGGATGCGCAGGCTGTTGCGCGAGGAGGGGGTCACGTCACCGGTGGAACCCGTGCCGGCATCGGCGGGCGGTGGCGTACCGGCATCCGGCTCCGAAGGCGAGGGCGAGGGCGAGGGGGCGGGGCACGCGGAGAGGACACAGGCGGAGGACAGCAACAACACGCGAAGGAAATCAGGGCGCACCGTAGGCCTCCGTGCGGATCAGGTCATGAAGCATGCGCTGCACGCGGTACTCGTGCGTGCCCTTGAAGCGCTTCCAGGTGGCGACGAACTCGGCGTTCTCCTCGGGGGTGGGGGGGTGGCCCACGAGCAGCTTCCAGTAGTCGGTGACGGCGGCGATGGCGAAGGCATCGCTGTTGGCTCCGACCTGCGCCCACTCGGCGAGGTTGTTCACCTTCTGGCCGAAGAGGTAGCCGGTCTCCGGTGTCTGGCCGATGATCGGAGAGACATAAGAGAAGTACTTCTCGAGGCGGTTGGGCACGTAGCTGCCCCAGGTGCCACGTGGCTCATAGATGTAGATGCCCTGGAAGTTGCGGAAGGGATAGGTCAGCGGGTCGAGCGTGGCGTGGCAGGCCGCGCAGGCGGGCGCGGTCACTCCCGCGTGGTCGTAGTCGCGGGGCTCGCCGGGAATGCTGAAGAGGCCCTCCTGCCTGGCGATGTCGAGGCCCAGGTAGGCCCGATAGGCCTGGGACGCGGCGTTGCGTGGCATCGCGCTGAACATCACGAAGTAGAGGATGCTCCAATGGGAGTTGATGTTGCCCGCGCGGTACTGCTCATCCAGGGTTTGCGTCGGCAGCGAGGGCACCGCCGTGTAGCGGGTGGGGTTGCTCTCCCGGCGCACGTAGTACTTCGCCGTCATCACCTCGCGCGCGTCGTGGTCGTCGATCTGCGTGTAGGCGTAGAGCGCGTAGTCGTCATAATAGTCGGCGAGGGGATTGCTCCCGGTGTCCTCCGGGCCCGCCTTGAACGTGCCCACCGGGCGGATCTTCGGGTGGGCCAGCTTCCACAGTTGCCCATTCTTGCCGCGCCAGAACTCGCTCTGGGAGCACCGGTCCAGTTCGGCATCCAGCCGGGCGAGCTGGTCGTTACGGCTCAACGCACTGAACTCCTGGTGCTGCGCGTAGGTGGGCGGCACGCCGCAGACGTCGAGCAGCATGCGCTTGTAGGCGAAGCGCGCGTCGTAGCGGCACACGTCGTAGCGGGGATTGTTGTCACCCTCCTGGCAGCGGCCGGTGTCCACGGGCACGCTGTTGGGATCCGCCGGTGAGGTGCCGCGCTGGATCTCCACGAGGTTGGACACGCCGTCACCGTCGGCGTCCTCCGTCTCGGCGGCATTGAGTGCCGTGGGGAGCGCGGCCGCGAAGTCCGTGTCGGACAGGGGGCGCGCCGCTTGGGGCACCAGGTGGGGCTCCAGCCCGGCGCCGAAGACGTTTCGTTGGGGCGGCGCGATGTGGCAGTAGTTGCAGGACGGCTGCCGTCCCGTACACGCGGGCGCCGAAGGGTAGGTGGAGCAGAACACTCCTCCCGCGGGAGGTTTGGCCAACGCGCCCCCCGCGAGGCAGAGGGTGGCTGCCAGTATGAGTCGTCGAAGCACCAGTGCTCCTCGGTGAAAAGGGTCCGGTGCAGAAACACGCCAACGGCATTCTGATGAAAAACCGCGAGACGATTTCTTCCAGCAAGCGCCCCCTGCGGATTGGCTTTTCTGCTTCTGGGCCCTGCGGTGTCTCTAGGGGTGACAACCCGCATCGGGAAGATCGACCTGGCGCTCACCCTCGAAATCGATGTCCCTGGGCTGGATCAGCGCGAGACACGGGCGCTGGGACGCCAGCCTGCCCTCCGCGGTCTCGCCGCCACGCCGCGTGACCCCTCGTCGTATGCTCCGAGTCCTCCATCCCATAGCGAGGCGAGGCCGTTCGTGGCAGGAGCCACCCCATCCCCATTGAAGGCCATCACTGGAGGGAAGAAGAGCCGGAGCGAGTTCCTGCGCGAGCTGTACACCGCGTATGGCGGCAGCGTGTATGGGCGCTGCCTCTTTCTGTTGAAGAACCCCGCGAACGCGGAGGACGCGATGCAAGAGGTGTTCGCCCGCGCCCTCAACTCCGCGGACGAATTTCGCGTGGGCTCCTCGCCCCTGGCGTGGTTGCTGAAGATCGCCACCCATCACTGTCTCAACCTGCTGCGCGCGGAGCAGGCCCCCTGGCGGCGCTGGTTCGAGCTGACCGCCCTGGCCCGTCCGAAGGCGGATGGGGGAGAGCTGAAGATGGAGGCGCGGGAGCTGGTGCGCTCGCTGCTGTCCCGGGTGGACCTGGAGACGCAGGCGGCGGTGGTGCACTACTGGGTGGACGGAATGACGCTGGAGGAGGTGGCCGCGATCCTGGAGCGTTCGGTGCCCACGGTGCGCAAGCGGCTGGAGCGGTTCGCCGCCCTGACGAACGAGGAGCTGAAGGTCTCATGAGCACTCACCCCTTGGAATGGACGCTGCGGCGGTTGCACGCCGGAGAGCTTCCCGGCCCGGAGACCCAGCAGATCCAGGCGCATGTGTCCTCGTGCGCGGAGTGTCACGAGGTGATGAAGGGCCTCGAGGCGGACCAGGCCCGCTTCGAGGCGGAGGTTCCCTTCGACCGCTTCGCGGCCAATGTGGAGCGCGCCCTGCGCAAGCCGCCACCTTCCCGGCCCCGGTTCCATGGTGTGCTGATCGCCGTGGCGGCCACGGTCCTGGTGGTGGTGGCGGCCCGTCCGATGCTCTCGTCGTCTCCTTCCCTCAACCGGCTCAAGGGCGGAGCCTCCGCGGAGCTGCGTATCGGCGGCGATGGGCCCCAGCGCGCGATCCAACCGGGTGACACCGAGGCGCTCCTCCCGGACGAGCGGGTACGCCTGGGGTATGTGGCGGGTTCCTACCGGTACGTGATGGCGGTGTCCGTGGACGATACCGGTGAGGTGTCGGCGCTCTATTCCGAGCAGGGGATGAGCCTCCCCGTCGAAGCAGGAGCCGGCAGACATTGGCTGCCCGAGAGCGTGCAGTTCACGGGCACGGGCCACGAGCGGGTGGTGTTGGTGCTCTCCGAGAACCCGTTGAGGGTGGAGACCGTGCAGGCGGCGGCCCGGCGGGGCTGGGAGGCCGCGGGAGGCAAGGTGGCGGCCATGTCCACGCTGGGCGTGGAGGGTGAGGAGCTCCATTGGCTGCTGCTCAAGCCTTGAGGCGCCTGGCGGATCATGCCCGGGTGCTCGTCCTGGGCGTGTTGCTGGCAACGGCCGTGCAGGCGCAGCCGCTGCGCCGCTTCGCCCTGGTGGCGGGCAACGACGAGGGCGGCGCGGGCACCCGGCCCCTGCGGTTCGCGAAGGACGATGCGCGCAAGATGCACGACCTCCTGGTGCGACTGGGGGGCGTGGAGCCCGGCGATGCGCGACTGCTGCTGGACGAGTCCGCGGAGGACTTCCTCCAGTCGCTCGCCAGGCTGGAAACGCGCGTCCAAGCGGCACGGGCTCGGGGCGAGCGCACCTCGCTTCTTGTCTACTACTCGGGCCATGCGAAGGACGACTCGCTGCGGATGGGAGACAGCGCGCTGAACCTGGAGGCGCTCAAGCGCCGGCTGGCGGCGACGCCCGTGGACATCCGCATCGCCATCCTGGACTCGTGCCGCTCCGGGGCGCTCACGCGGAGGAAGGGCGCCCGGCGCGCTCCCTCCTTCGTCGTCGACACGGGCACCGTGCAGGAAAGCCGGGGGCTCGTCATCCTCACCTCCAGCTCGGCGGACGAGGACTCGCAGGAGTCGGATCTGCTGGGGGGCAGCTATTTCTCCCATCACCTGGTCAGCGGACTGATGGGGGACGCGGACCGTTCCGCGGATGGCCAGGTGACACTCTTCGAGGCCTACTCCCATGCCTATGCCCGCACCGTGGCGGACACCGCGGACAGCAGCGCGGGGGCCCAGCACCCGACCTTCAGCTACGACATGGCTGGCCAGGGCGACCTGGTGTTGACGAGTCCGCGGGGGAGCGACGAGGGCCTGCTGGTGCCTCGCACCGCGCCCGTGGGGGACTACTACTTCGTGAACCCTCGTGGCCTCGTGGTGGCGGAGCTGCACAAGGCCGCGGACTCCGAGCGGAGGCTCGCCCTGGCCCCGGGCACGTATACGGTGAAGCGGAGGATGACGGACCGGCTGCGCGTGGGCGAGGCCGAGGTCCAGCGCGGGCGCACCACGGTGCTCGACGAGTCGCGGCTGCGGGACACGCCCTTCTCGGATGATCCGGTGAAAGGCGTGCCTTCCCGGGGGCGTGACCCCCTTTCGTATTGGACGGTGGGTCTCGCCCTCGGACATCACTCCTTCTTCGATACCTCCACCCGCGACAACCTCTTCCCCTACGTGCCCCTGATGGCTCTGGAATTGGGCCTGCACGATTACTTGCGCGAGGGCTGGAGCTGGACCTTCGATCTGGCGCTGGGCATGCAAAATGCCAGGCTGGGGTTGCCCACCCTCGAGGGCACGCGCTACCGCTATTCGCTGCTGAACGTGGGGACTTCGCTGTTGGTCGAGTGGCCCCTGGGTCGCGTGTCTCCCTTCATTGGACCGCGGCTCGCCTACCTGGGCATGCAGCGCGACTTCGAGGATGTGAACTTCCCGGATCAACGGTATGGGATGCTCACCCCAGGTGTCGTGGCGGGCGTGCGCTGGCGGCCCTTGGAGCGTGTCGAGTTCACCGGGAACCTCCGCCTCCACTACTTCTTCTACAACGTCGATTATCAGCGCTCCCTCGGGTACTGGGAGTTCCTGGTCATCGCGAAGTACCGCCTCTGAAAGGAAAGACAGGCATGATGCGGACCCGGCTCTTGCTTCTGGGCTGCCTCGCCACCGCGTGCGGTGGGAATATCTCCAACGACGATCTCCAGTTCCTCAACGCGCTGCCAACGCGAGAGCTCCTGTCCGCCAAGCTGCCTGGAGCCGAGAGTGTCAGGAGAATGGGAATCTCGCGTCAGCGCGTGGACTCGCTGGCGCTGGGTGAACCCTCTCGACTCTATGACATCACTCGCCAGGCAGCGGACGAGTTCAACGGAGGGTTCGATGGAGTGCTCTCCATCTTGGAGGAGACTCGAAAGAGTCCTCCGACGACACGCGCGCCGGAGCTCCGCATCTGGGGGCCGGCGCAAGACCCGGGCAATCCCGGCCACGAGATGCGAATCATGATGACGCGCGAGGCCGAGCGCTTCGACTACCGGGTCCAGTTTCGACCCATGGGCTCGGACGAGGAGGCGTGGTGGTCCGCCCTGGTGGGGAGCTTCCAGTCGGAAGGTGGGCCGCGTCAGGGCAAGGGGACGCTGAGCATCTTCATGGCGGAGGTGATGGAGCACGGCCTCAACGTGCCTTGGATGTCGGATCTGAAGCGATTGGACATCGACTACCAGACGAGTACGTTGCCCAGCAGCGTGCGGATGCACTTCATCCCCGTGAGTGGGTTCGAGCTGGACTACGCCTACCACGAGTTTCCTGGAGGCTCGGGGGAGATGAGGTTCTCGCGCGAGAACCTCGACATCTACCCCGGCGAACAGAAGGAGACGCTGGCCATCCTCAGCCGTTGGACGCAAGACCAGGGGGGCATGGCCATCGTGGAGGCAACGGGCGGAGACGTGCCCACGGATTTCACCGTCACCCTTGTCGAGTGTTGGGATGCCAGCTTCCGGACCACCTACGAGAAGCGAAGCTGGGATGCGGACGAGGAGGGCAATGCCTCCTCCTGCCCGGACGTCTCTCCGCTGGGAGAGTGAGGACCCCGGGGTTAGACTCCGGGGTCCATGAGCCCCGCTCCCCTGCGCTTCTTCTTCGATTACGTCTCGCCGTACGCGTACCTCGCCTGGACGCAGCTTCCCGCCCTGGCCGAGCGTCATGGCCGCGCGCTGGAAGTGGTGCCGGTGCTCTTCGCCGGCGTGCTCAATGCGCTTGGAACCATGGGGCCCGCGGAGGTGCCCGCCAAACGGTTCTACATCTACAAGCACACCCACCGGCTCGCCCATGACCTCGGCGTGCCCTTCGCCTTCCCCTCGGCGCACCCCTTCAATCCGTTGCTCGCGCTCCGGGTGACGGCCGCCGTACGGGAGGCGGATGCCCGGAAGCGGCTCGTCTCCGCGCTGTTCTCGGCGGCGTGGGCGGGCGGGGGCGGCCTCGTGGAGCCCGAGCGCGTGGGCGCCTGTGTGAGCGCGGTGGGGCTGGAGGCCCAGGCGTTGCTCGCCGCCGCGGGGACGCCGGACGTGAAGGATCAGGTGCGCCGCGGCACCGAGGAGCTGCTCGCGCTGGGAGGCTTCGGCGTTCCCACCGTCCTCGCGGACCAGGAGCTCTTCTTCGGTGTCGACTCCCTGGGGCACCTGGAGCGCTTCCTGCGCGGGGAGGATCCACTCTCCCCCGAGGAGCGCGAACGCCTGCGGACCCTCCCCATGGCCGCGTCCCGTCTCTGAGCGCTCACAACCAGGCGGGGCGCAGGGACGGGGGCAGCCGCCGGGCGAGCCGGTTCACCACCCCGCGGCCCACCTGCACGAGGCCCTCCCTGTCCAGCATCGACTCGGGGGTGCGCAGCATGTGCATGACCTCGAGGAAGCGCCGGGTGCCGGCCTCGGAGAAGAAGAGCGAGCCCACGAGCTGCCGCTGCACCTGGCTGGTGAGCCGCTGCACCCACGTGGCCTTGTCGCCCAGCTCCCACAAGGTGTCATCGCCGCGGACCATGCCCCAGGGCACCTGGTGCAGTTCGGCCAGTCGCTTCTGGAAGGTGTGGCACATCCCGGCACCGTCCTCCCTCAGGCACGCATCCAGCAGCAGGGCGCTCAGGCCCGCCACGGTCATGCCCTGACCATAGGCCGGGTTGAAGACACAGGCCGCGTCTCCCAGCACCACGAAGCCCTCGGGCCAGTGGGCGACCCGCTCGTAGTGGCGCCACCGGTTGCGGGCCCCGCGGAACGTGTGGATGGGGGAGAGGGGCTCGGCGTCCTGGATCAGCTCGGCGATGGCGGGCAGGGGCAGCTCGCGGGCCAGCGCGAGGAAGTCCGTGTCATCCGTCGGCATCGGGTGGTTGCCGGCTCCCAGGAGGGTGACGATCATCTGCTCGCCCTCCACGCGGCACACGGCGCCGCTGTAGGGCCTGGCGGGGAACTCGGGCGACGTGCCGATGATGACCCAGTCCCCCAGTCGCTCCACCTGGCGATTGGGGGGCACGCGGTACCAGCGGGTGGCGTAGGCCAGGCCGGGGCGGATGAGCTGCTCGGGCGGAAGCGCGCGTCCCAGGGCTTGCAGCCACTGGGGGGCGTGCGAACCGCGCCCGCTGGCATCCACCACCAGGTCCGCCTCCAGCACCTGCTCGGTGTCCGTGGACGCGCCTTCTTTCAGCACCACCCCTCGTATCCGGCCGCCCCGCTCCCCCTGGAGCCGGGAGACGGACGTGCCCGTGCGCACGGTCAGCTGGGGCAGGGCGCGCAGCCGGCCTTGCAGGCACCACTCCAGCAGGGCGCGGCTGCTCGCCACCGAGCGCACCCCGGAGCGGAAGCGCGGCAGCAATTGCCCCTGGAAGAGGATGCGGGTGTTCTCGCCATAGTCGAAGGTGAGGGCGCCGTGGGATTCCAGCTCGGCGATGAGCCCGGGGAAGAGCCGCTCGAAGATCTGACATCCGCGCGCCATGAGGTTGTGCACGTGGCTGGCCTGGGGCACGCCGCGCCGGGGCACGGGACTGTCCGGCAGCGCGTCCTGGTCGAGCACCGTCACCCGCTCGAAGTGGTCCGCGAGCACTCGCGCGGTGCTCAGTCCGGTGACGCTGGCGCCGATGACCACGGCGTGGCTTCGGCCTTGGAGGGAATGGGGAGCAGTCGTCATGGCCCCAGGTTTACCCCAGCCCCCCGGGGGCGCCTCAACCGGGCGGGCGCCGGAGGCGCGGCGGCTCCTGATGCACGGTCATCTTTCAGTCACGCTTCAGCGGACGTTCACCGGAACGGGAAAAGAGAACCCATGTCGCACTGAGCGCGCGAGCGTCCGGGGCTGGATGTGTTTATCTTTCACTCGTGTGAAAAGCGTTTGCTCTGGGAGTGTTGATGATCTCAGCGGCAACCGCGTCCTCGTCATCGACGACGCGTTCCTGCTCGCCGTGGCGCTGGACGCAGCTTCCCGCCCTGGCCGAGCGTCATGGCCGCGCGCTCGAAGGATACACCCCGCGCGAGCGCGCCCTTGCCGCGGCGGCCCGGCGGCCTACCGCTCGCGCGCTGGCCGCGGCGACGCGGGAAGGGCGATGGCTCGCCCACCCCCATCGCGAGGCATGGTGCTCCGGGAGAGTGGTTAACGTCTGGGTATGCCTCTCGGTACGCCTGTCCTCCAGGGATACACCGTCACCGAAACGATCCGGGAAGGAGCCTCGACCGTCGTCTTCCGCGCGTTGCGGGAACAGGATGGGCGGCCGGTCATCCTCAAGATGCCCAGCACCGAGCACCCAGCCCTCCGAGACCTCGAGCGGCTGAGAAGTGAGTATGAACTGGGGATGCGGGTAGGGGGCGCGGCGGCGGTGAAGCCGTATTCCCTGGAGCGCAGCCGGGACCGGCTGGTCCTGATCCTGGAAGACTTTGGCGGCCAGCCCCTCGCGCACTTCCTCGGCGCCCCCATGGAACCCGGGCGCTTCCTCGAACTCGCCACCCGAATCACCCGGGCCCTCGCCGAGCTCCATCGGCATGGTGTCGCTCACAGGGACATCAAGCCCGGCAACATCCTCGTCCACCCCGAAACGGGAGAGGTGAAGCTCACGGACCTCGGAAGAGCCTCACTTCTCCCCCGAGAATACCAGGGACTGCAGAACCCCCGGCTCATCGAAGGCTCACTGCCCTACCTGTCTCCCGAGCAGACGGGACGGATGGCCCGGGCCGTCGACTATCGCAGCGACCTGTACTCGCTCGGTGTCACCTTCTTCGAGATGCTCACCGGCACCTTGCCCTTCCACGCCGAAGATCTCCTGGGCTGGATCCATTGCCACATCGCCCGGCCTCCACCGAGCCCCTCCGACATCATCCCCGCGGTTGCCGAGGTGCTCTCCCAGATCGTCCTCAAGCTGATGTCCAAGATGGCCGAGGAGCGCTACCAGAGTGCGCTCGGCCTGAAGTTCGACCTGGAGAGG
This sequence comes from Cystobacter fuscus DSM 2262, assembly GCF_000335475.2. Classification (NCBI taxonomy): domain Bacteria; kingdom Pseudomonadati; phylum Myxococcota; class Myxococcia; order Myxococcales; family Archangiaceae; genus Cystobacter; species Cystobacter fuscus. The sequence goes on from NZ_ANAH02000064.1 coordinate 89,186, forward strand.
TGTCTCGAGCAGTGGAAGGCGCACGGTTGCCTCGTGCCCTTTCCACTCGGTGCCCATGATGTCTCGGAGCGCTTCCAGATTCCGCAGAAGCTCTACGGACGCGAGGAGGAGGTCGCCGCGCTGTTGGACGCCTTCGAGCGGGTCGTCTCCAGGGGAGCCCCCGAGCTGATGCTCGTCTCGGGATGCCCCGGCATCGGAAAGTCCTCGCTGGTCCGCGAGCTGTACGGGCCCCTCGTGAAGGTGAGGGGGAGCTTCCTCTCGGGCAAGTTCGACCAGTTCAAACGTGACGCCCCCTACGCCACGCTCTCCCAGGCCTTCCGCGAACTCGTGCAGCAACTCCTCACCGAGGATGAAGAGCGGATCGCGGACTGGAGACGGCGGCTCCAGTCGGCCGTGGGTCTCGATGGGCAGCTCCTCGTCGACGTCGTTCCCCAGATAGAGCTCATCATCGGCAGACAGCCACCCGTCCAGCAGCTGCCGCTGCTCGAGGCGCGGCACCGCTTCCATCGGATCTTCCAGAAGTTCCTGGGAGTGTTCACCCGGAGCGAGCACCCGTTGGCCCTTTTCCTGGATGATCTCCAGTGGGCCGATGCCGCCAGTCTCCAGCTGCTCAAACACCTCATCACCCACCCGGGGACCCGGCACCTCCTGGTGATTGGCGCCTACCGGGACAACGAGGTCAGTCCCTCCCACCCCTTGATGCTGACCTTGAGCGAAATCCGCGAGACGGGGGCGGTCGTGAACGAGCTCGTCCTCTCGCCGCTCTCCCTCGAGCACCTCAATCTGCTCGTCGCCGACACCCTGCATCAGGAGCCATCTCATACCTACCCGCTGACCCGGCTCATCCAGGAGAAGACACAGGGAAACCCCTTCTTCGTCACCCAATTCCTGACGATGCTCTATCAAGAGGGTCTGGTGGAGCTGGAGCGGGCGGCGGCGGCGTGGCGGTGGGACATCGATCGGATCCGCGCCAAGAGCTATACGGACAACGTCGTCGAGCTGATGCTGGCGAGGCTGAAGCGCCTCCCGGTGACAACCCAGAACGTGCTGATGCTCGCCGCCAGTAGTGGCGACCGCATCGAGGCGCGGCTGCTCGCGGTGATTCGCGGTCAAGCAGAGGAGGGGATCCACCGGGAGATGTGGGAAGCCGTCCGGGAAGGGCTGATGCTGCGCATGGGGGATTCCTATCGATTCCTTCACGACCGGGTCCAGCAGGCGGCTTATTCGCTCATCCCCGAGGACCAACGAAGCGCGGCGCACCTGCGAAATGGCCGCCTGCTGCTGGCCCATCTCCCATCGGCGGAAATCGAAGAGAGGATCTTCGATGTGGTGAACCAGCTCGACCGCGGTGTCTCCGGAGTCGTCTCGCCCGAGGAGAAGGAGCGGCTCGCGGGGCTCAACCTCCTGGCCGGAAGAAAGGCCAAGGCTTCCACCGCCTACCGCTCCGCCCTCAAGTATCTGTCCGCCGGCGTGACGCTGCTCTCCGGGCGCTGCTGGGAAGAGCAGTACGCGCTGGCGTATGCGTTGCACGAGGAGTTGGCGGAGTGCGAGTTCTTGAGTGGTGGCACCGAAGAGGCGGAGCGGCTGCTCACCGGGGTCATCGAACGGGCCAGGACGCGGGCCGACAAGGCCACGGTCTATCGCGTCTTGATCGAACTCCATGTCACGAAAGCGGAGAACGCGAGGGCCGTCGACATTGCCCTGGAATGCCTCGCGCTCTTCGGCCTCCGCCTGTCTCCCCACCCGGACTGGAGCGAGGTCGAGGCGGAATACGAGCAGGTCTGGGCGAACCTGGGCGGCCGTCGCATCGAGGACCTCCTCGGTCTGCCCCTCACGACGGACCCCGAGGTACAGACCACCATGAGGGTGCTGTCGAGCGTGTTCGCCCCGGCCTACTTCACGGACCACAACCTGTACTACCTCCACCTCTGCCACATGGTGAATATCAGCCTTCACCATGGCACCACCGACGCCACGCCCCACGGCTACGCCCATTTCGGCCTCATGCTTGGCTCCGCCTTCCACCGCTACCAGGACGGCTACCGTTTCGGGCGGCTGGCCCGCGACCTCGTCGACACCCACCACTTCCTCGCATACAAAGCCAAGGTCAATCTCGCCATGGCGATCATCTCCCACTGGAGCCGTCCGCTCCGAGAGGATCTCGGCTATCTCCAGATAGCGTTTCAGGCAGCCACCGAGACGGGTGACATCTCCATCGCCTGTTATTGCTGCGAGAATTTCATCGCGGCGGAACTCTCCCAGGGAGTCCCTCTGAGCGAGGTCTACCGCGAGACCGAGGAGCGGCTGGACTACGTGCGCAAGGCCAGGTTCCAGGATCTCGACGAGACCATCGTCAACATTCAGTGCTTCATCCAGAACATGCGAGGACTCGCCCAGGGCTTCTCGACCTTCACGGACGAGAGCTTCAACCAGGAGGAATTCGAGGTCCGGCGGACAGAGAACCGGCTGAGCATGAGGACCTGCCTGTACCACATCCTCAAGCTCCAGGCCTGCTTCATGTCAGGCGATGACGAGGAGGCACTCGTGGCGGCGTCCCGGGCGAAGAAGTTCCTGTGGGCAGTCCTCGGACTCATCCAGGTTCACGACTACCACTTCTACGCCGCGCTCACCCTGGCCGCCTCCCATGACAAGGCTCCTCCCGATGAACGTGCGCGCTGTCTGGAGACGCTCGCCACCCACCAGCGGCAGCTCCAGGAGTGGGCGGAGAACTGTCCGGAGAACTTCTCCAACACCCATGCGCTGGTGTCGGCGGAGATCGCCCGCCTCCTTGGCCGGGACCTGGAGGCCATGCGCCTGTACGAGGAAGCGATCCGCTCGGCACGGGACAATGGCTTCATCCAGAACGAGGGCCTCTCCTACGAGCTGGCCGCCCGGTTCTATCTCCAGCGGGGATATGAGGACTTCGCCCACACCTATCTGCGCAAGGCCCGAGCCTGCTACGAGAGCTGGGGAGCCGACGGGAAGGTCCGGCAGCTCGACGAGCGCTACCCGGACCTGCTGGGGCGGCCAGCGCTCCCCATCACCGCCACGGTCGTGGCGCGCCCGGAGCAACTGGACCTGCTCTCGGTGATGAAGGCCTCGCAGGCCATCTCCGGTGAAATCGTGCTGGAGCGGCTCCTGGAGACCCTGATGCGCGTCCTGCTCGAGCAGGCGGGTGCCCAGAGGGGCTTGCTGATGCTGCGCCGGGGAGAGGACCTGTCCATCAGCGCCGAGGCGCGGCTCGACACGGAGGAGGTCGTGGTCCGGCTCTTCCCTCCGGAGCCCTCGGCCCAGGCGCCGCCCCAAGCCGTCATCAACTATGTGAAGCGGACCCGGGAGCGAGTCATCCTGGGGGACTCGTCCACCCCGGGGCTGTTCGGCGCGGATGGCTCCGGCGCTTCGAGGTTGCCTCGCTCCGCGCTGTGCCTGCCCATCTTGAGGCAGGGAGAGCTGGTGGCGCTGCTGTACCTGGAGAACAACCTGGCGAGCAATGCCTTCTCCGCGGACCGGATGGCGACGCTCGATCTGCTGGCCGCCCAGGCCGCCATCTCCCTGGAGAATGCCAGGCTCTATTCCGATGTGCAGGAGGAGAGCAGGGAGCGCGAGCGGGCGGAGGCAGCCGCCTCGGAGCGGGCAGCGGCGTTGGCCCGCTCGGAGCAGGCGCTCCACGCCGAGAGACAACTCCTCCAGTCCATCCTCACGAACATGGGAGAAGGAGTGGTGGTCGCGGACGAGCACGGACAGTTCGTGCTCTTCAACCCGGCGGCGGAACAGGTCCTGGGAATCGGTGTGACCGACACGCCCCTCGGACAATGGTCGGAGCACTACGGCTTCTACCTGCACGACCAGGTCACTCTCCATCCCTCCGCGGAGCTGCCGCTCGCCCGGGCCATCCGGGGCGAGGCCGTGGACAGGGTGGAACTCTTCATGCGCCACCCCTCGAAGCCGGAGGGGACGTGGCTGCTCGTGAGCGCCCGCCCGCTCAAGGACGACCAGGGCACCCTGCGAGGAGGGGTCGCCGTCGTCAGTGACGTGACCGACATCAAGGAGGCGGAGGAGACGCTGCGCAGAAGCCAGCACCAGCTCCAGTCGATCATCGACAACACTCCCGCGCTCGTCTCCATCAAGGACACCCAGGGACGCTTCCTCCTGGTCAACCGGCGCTTCGAGAGTCTCCTCGGGGTCAAGGCGGAACAGCTCATCGGCAAGAGCGACGACGAGGTCTTCCCCAAGGAGCAGGCGGAGCAGTTCCGCGCCCATGACCTCGATGTGCTCGAAGCGGGCAGGCCGCTGGAATGGGAGGAGGTGGTGCTCCAGGGCGATGGCCCGCATACGTACCTCTCCGTCAAGTTTCCCCTCGCGGACGCGGCCGAGACCCCCCACGCGCTCTGCGGCATCTCCACGGACATCACCGAGCGAAAGCGGATGGAAGTGGCGGAGCGTTTCCTGGCCGAGGCCAGCAGGGAGTTGGTGGCCTCGCTCGACTACGAAACCACCTTCCAGCGCATCGCCGGGCTCGCGGTGCCCCAGCTGGCGGAGCTGTGCATCGTCTTCGCGCTCCACGAGAGTGGGCAGCGCCGGCCGATGGCGGTGGCCGATGTCCTCCCAGCTCGAGCCGAGCGCGTGCGCGAATTCCTCCATCACCATCCCCTGGATGCCAACGCTTCGACCGGCCCTCACCAGGTGATCTGCTCCGGCCAGCCGGAGGCCTTCCCGGGAAGGCCCGGGCTGCTGGGGCAGCCCATTCCGGAGGAGGCGCGGTGGAACGCACTGAAGGCACTGGAGGGGAAACCCTCCATCTGCGTGCCGCTCTGGGCGAGGGGGCGCTGCCTCGGCGTGCTGTCGCTGCTCTCCACGCGGTCGAGCCGGGTCCATGGCCCGGCCGACCTGGCCCTGGCGGAGGAGCTGGGACGCCGAGCGGCCTTCGCCATCGACAATGCCCTGCTCTATCGCAAAGCCCAGGAGTCCATTCGCGTGAGGGATGAATTCCTGTCGATCGCCTCGCACGAACTCAAGACCCCCCTCACCTCCATGAAGCTGCGCGCCCGCCAGGTGGAACTCGCCCTCGCCCATCAACCCCTGGAGCCACGGCTCGGCTGCAAGGTGTCGAGCATGCTCGCCACCTTCAGTGACCAGATGAAGCGCTTGGGGCAACTGGTCGATCAACTCCTCGACGTCTCCCGTATCAATACCGGGCGGCTCGAGCTGCACGTGGAAGAGACAGACCTCGCCGCCGTCGCGCGAGAGGTCGCGGAGCGACTCGCCGAGCAGGTCGAGAATGCCGGTTGCACGCTCGAGCTGGAGCTCGAGCTACCGGTGGTTGGAGAGTGGGACAGGCTTCGCCTCGAGCAGGTCGTGATGAACCTGCTGACCAATGCCATGAAGTACGGAGCGCATGGCCCCATCCGGATGAAGGTGTGGAGCGAGGAAGACAAGGCGCTGCTGCGGGTCGAAGATCGCGGGCTCGGGATTCCCAAGGAGGACCAGACGAGGATCTTCGAGGTTTTTGAACGCGCGGCCTCGCACAACTACGGTGGGTTCGGCCTCGGGCTCTTCATCGCGCGGCAGATCGTCCTGGCACATGCCGGGCGAATCTGGCTGGAAAGCGAGCCTGGGGTGGGGACGACCTTCTTCGTCGAGTTCCCTCGAAGGGCCAGCGGGAGTCGACAAAGGCCGTTGCCGAAGGCGGCTGGTGGGCCCGAGCCGTTCACGAGAGCGTGACCAGCCCGTCGGGGGGGCCTCCCGCTTGCTCAGTCGTTAAGAGGTGGAGCTGGACTACGAGGTGGAGCAGGACGAGGAGGGGGCGCCCGTCGGGGTGGTTCGGCTCCACCTGCCGGAGAAGCTCGCGCGCACGCTCGTGGAGGAGGAGCTTCCGTTGTTCGATCGGCCGGTGCGCTTCATCGTGGGCCGGGGCCGGCGTGGCGCCGTGCGCGCCGATTCGCTGCTCGACTTGCAGGAACTGCTCGACATGCCATGGATGCCCGACGAGCTCGAGGCGGCGCGCGACACGGGCGGCGGAGGACGAACGGGGCGGGGCAGGGGCGCCCGTCGCCCCAGGCGCTGACTCAGGGTGTCAGTCGCAGATTGCCCGTGAACGTGGAGGCGGGGGGACTTTGGCGGTGTCGGTGCCAGTTCCTCCTGGGAGTTCGTCTATGCTCTCCCACCACACCATGAGCGACATCACGCACGGTCCGCGCGAGAAGCGCGTCTCCCGGGAGTTCATCCCCCTCTTCGAGGGGGCGTAGCGGCATGACACTCAACACGGGCTATGCCTACCGCGAACAGTTGGGCGCCCGGGCACGAGGACAGAGCACACTCGCCTATCTGGTCGCCGCCTACCGGCACTCCCCGCTGGAGGTGTGGCGGGAGCGGCTCTCCCGGGGCGAGGTCCTGTTGGATGACATCCCCGCGACGGGTGAGGAGCGTCTGAAAGCCGGCCAGTGGCTCGTCTGGAACCGGCCCCCCTGGGAGGAGAAGGAGACGCCGCGCGACTACTCGCTCGTGCACGAGGACGAGGCGCTCCTGGCGGTCATCAAGCCGGGCGGCCTGCCCACGGTGCCGGGTGGAGGCTTCCTGGTGAACACCCTGCTCTTCCTCGTGCGGGAGCGCTTTCCAGAGGCGAGTCCCCTGCATCGGCTGGGACGTGGGACCTCGGGCCTGGTGCTCTTCGCGCGCACGCACGACGCGGCGGCGAAGCTGTCGCGCGCCTGGCGCGAGCACGAGGTGGAGAAGCGCTACCGGGCCCTGTCGGGTGGCGTGGCCACCCAGGAGCGCTACGACATCACCGCGCCCATCGGCGAGGCGGTGCATCCGGGCATGGGCATGGTCCCCATGGCGATGCCTGGCGGGAAGGCGTCCCGAAGCCTGGCGCGCGTGCTCCAGCGGCGCGCGGCGAGCACCCTCTTCGAGGTGGACATCCAGACGGGCCGCTCCCAGCAGATCCGCATCCATCTGGCCTTCATCGGGCATCCGCTCGAGGGAGATCCCGTCTACGCGGTGGGAGGCGTGCCGCGCGCCGAGCATCCGGGACTGCTCGGGGATGTCGGCTACCTGCTGCACGCGGAGCGGCTGTGCTTCGTGCATCCGCTCACGGGCGAGCGCCTGGAACTACACGCCTCCATTCCGAGCGAACTCGAGGTGCGGTAGCTCTTGTCGGGTTCGATCAGCCAGGCGGAAGAGCCATCTCCAGGAGCTGGAGCGCCCGGGCGAACTCCGGCTGCTCCATGGCCTCGAGCCCATCCCGGGCGAGGATGAGGCTGAGCTGGAAGCGGTACTCCACGCCCTGGGCCGCGAGGGTTCCCGTGCCCAGGGCGCGCCGCGTCTCGGACCAGGAAGGCAGCTCCTCGCGTCGGGGTAGGGTGGCGGGCGGCTGCTGCCCGTTCTGGAGCGCGAGCAGCAGGAAGACGACGGCGTAGAAGCACCGCGACACCTGCCGCATCAGCTCCAGCCTGGCCCGCTGCCAGGCGGTGGGCTCCGCGCCCCAATAGGCGCGCAGCAGGAGCTCTTCCCGCGCGGGAGGGAAGTCGAACCAGAGCATCGCCGTGGTCAGGTCGAGGAACGGCTCCCCCATGCACGCCGTCTCCCAGTCGATGAGCCACAGCCGGGCGCCATCGAAGAGCAGGTTGTTGGGGTTGAGGTCGTTGTGGCACGGCGCGAGCGTCAGGTGGGGCCGCAGCGCCGCCTGGACGGCCTCGAATCGGGTGAGGAAGGTCTCGATGAGCTCGGGGATGGGGAACCTCGCCCCGCGCAGGGCCCCCACGCCCCCGTGGATCATCTGGAGCCCATCCATGAAGACGGGGAACGCGGGGCCGGCATGGAGGCGGCGCAGCATCTCGCCGAACCGCTCGAGGCCGTCGTCCGTGTCGAGCACGGGGCGGACGGGTTGGGTGTCGATTCATCCGCGAAGAGCATGGGGGGCGCGAGGCCCTGGTCGGCGGCGGCCGTCATGCAGGCGAAGTGGCGCTTGGGGTCATTGAGCGGGGAGGGCGCGTGGATGACCCGCAGCACGTGGGGCTTGCCCGCGACGGTGAGCTTGATCACGGGCGCCCCGGAGTAGCCCCCGTGAAGCGGGGTCAGGACGACGGACTCCCCGCTCCCAAATGTCTCGCGGATGGCCGCCGCCACGGCGTCACGCCGCGAGGCGGGGACAAGGGCGTAGAGGGAATCGTTGGACACGTGTTCCTCCCGGAAAGCACCTCGACTTCGACGTGTTCGTCCGTGTGTATACTGTGAAACTTCACGTCTCGAAGAGGAACCAGCAAACGATGATTCGTCCGATCCTCGTCTCCATCTGCGCATCCCTTCTGCTCGCCGCTTGCCGCGACAACCCTGACGACAACCCTGGCGAGGCCCCAGTCCCTCGCGGCGCCGCCGTTCCCTGGGACGAGTACGAGGCCGAGGCGGGCGCTTCCTCCGGTGGCGCCACGCTCGAGCGGACCACCAGTGGCCAGTGGCGGGAAGGCACGCTCTCCGGCGAGGCCTCGGGCCGCGAGGCGGTGACACTGCATGGCCCCACCGACGCGGTCGCGTGGACGAGCCGCGTGAAGGCCAACTCCGTCCTGGTGCGCTACAGCGTGCCAGACGAGAAAGAGGCCCATTTGGATGTGTACGTGAATGACGCGAAGGTCGCCACGCTCACGGTGAACTCGGATTTCGCCTGGCTCTACACCGGCCCGAACAACACCGGGACGCACAACGCCTTGCCGCGCCAACAGGTGGACGAGCTCCCCCAGAACCCGAGCACCAGCGACGAGGGTTTTGGCCTGCGGCTGCCTTGGACCTCGGCGCACCATATCTACGACGAGGCGCACGTGCTGCTGGCGACCGACGGCAGGGAGACCATCAAGGAGGGCGATGTGGTGAAGATCGTCTCGCCGGATGCCTCCGCGCAACTCCCCGTCACCATCGACTTCATGGACCTCGAGCTCGTGCCGGCGCCCCTCTCCGCCCCGGCGGACTACGTCGTCGTGAGCGAATTCACCGAGGCCGCGGTGGTGCGGGCCCTTCAGGACGCCGTGGCCGGCGGCAAACCTGGCATCTTCCTCCCGCCTGGCGACTACGTGATGTCGCACGTGAATCCGGCGGTCCCCAAGGTCTACGTTCCCGCCGGCCTGACCGTCCAGGGCGCTGGCATGTGGTACACGCGCTTCGTGCCGCCTCCCCCGCAGCAGGTGGGCTACAACTACGAGTTCGGGTTCCGCCTGAGCGGCGACAACATCACCTTCCAGGACTTCGCCATCTTCGGAACCTGGCGCAACCGGACGGCTCGCTACAACAAGGCCGCGGCCGATCTCGGCAACTGGCCGTGGGACAGCTATGACGGGGTAGGGCGCGCCTTCGACCGCTACATGCACAACAACGCGGCCTTCAAGCGGCTGTGGATCGAGCGGATGATCGTGGGGGGCTGGGTCGAGGGTGGCAACAACATGCTGTGGGAGGACAGTCGGTTCCGCAATACCCTGGCGGATGGCATCAACCTCTGCAACGGAACCACGAACTCACGGATCGTGAACTGCACGGCGCGAAACAACGGCGACGATGCCTTCGCCATGTGGTCCGCCATTACCTGGGACAAGTCGCCCATTGGAGACACGCCCTGGGTGCACCAGCCCGAGGGCCCCGATCAGGGCAACGTCATCGAGCGCTGCACCGCGGGACTCATCTGGCGGGCGGCCGGTTTCGCGGTCTACGGCGGCCATGACAACGTGGTCAAGGACTCGGTTGTCTATGACACCCTGCGCTACCCGGGCATTACCGTGGACAACGAGTTCGCGCCCCAGCATGAGTTCTCCGGGCTCACCACCTTTCAGAACATGACGGTGGAGCGCTGCGGAGGAGACATGTGGTGGGACGACGACGGAGCGCAGGGAGACGAAACCGCGCGGCGCAAGTGGGGCGCGGTCTGGTTGTTCGCCGCCAACCCGTACTCTCCGGCCGAGCCGTACTCTCCCATCCGCTTTCAAGGCATCCGTTTGAAGGACATCGATATCATCGATCCCGTTCATTACGGAGTCCTGGTTCAGACCACGCAGGGGCAGCGGATCGAGGACACCGAGTTCGACGGCGTCCGTATCGTCATGGACAAATCAGGCGAGTTGGGAATGGTGGCCAATGACTCTCACAAGGCACCGCCTGGCCCGTTGAGCGGGAAGATCGCCACCACGGGTTCCATCACCCTCAAGAACTCGAGCATCACCGGCCAGCGGGCGAACTCCGGAAACCTGTTCTCGAAGGACGAGGTCTCGACCGGGACGTTCTCGTTCAAGGACGGCGGCGGGAACAGCTGGACGGGCGACCGGTAGACTCGAGCGGGGAGGGGGCCTCCAGCCACGAGAGCTGGCCGAATCGAGCGGGCCGGTCCTGACGGGTCAGGACCGGCCCCTCCTACGTCACGGCTGTTCCGCGTAGTGCCGTTCGTACCGTTGCCGGAGCACGAACTTCTGCGCCTTGCCGGTGGTCGTCTGCGGCATCGCCCCGAGCAGGACGATGGACTTCGGCACCTCGAACCCACCGAGGTGCTGGCGGCAGTGGGCGAGGATTTCCGCCTCGGTCGCGGAGGCGCCGGGCTTGAGCACGACGAAGCCGGTGACCGCCTCGGCCCAGCGCGGGTGCGGCAGGCCCACGATCGCGACCTGGAGGACAGCGGGGTGACGCAGGAGCACCTCCTCGACCTTGATGGACGGGACGTTCTCGCCGCCGGTCTTGATCATGTCCTTCTTGCGGTCCACGAAGAGGAGCTGGCCGTCGGCGTCGAACATGCCGAGGTCACCGGTGTGGTGCCAGCCGAACGCGCGTGAGCGCGCGGTCGCCTCCGGGTCCTTGTAGTAGCCCAGCATCACGTTCGGCCCGCGATGGACGATTTCTCCCACTTCGCCGCGCCCGAGCAGCTGGCCTTCGTCGTCCATGATGGCCGTCTCGTTCGTCACGACCGAGTCGCCCCAGTAGGAACCGAACCGCTTGAGCTGCTGCTCCGGCTTGAACAGGGTCGTCGCCGGGTACATCTCCGTCTGCCCCGACGCGAGCGCGAAGCCTCCCGGGCAGAATTTCTCGATGAGCTCCACGAGCAACGTGCGCGCCATCGGTGCCATGACGTAGAGGCACAGGCGCAGGCTGGACAGCTTCGTCGTCGGACGTGCCGGGTGCGCGAGCATCGCGGCGTACATGATCGGCAGGCCCATCAGGAACGTGATGCCGCGCTGCTCGATGGTCGCGAGCATCGCGCCCGGCTCGAAGGCGCGCCGCACGACGATGGTCGCGCCGGCGAGCAGGAAGGACATCGAGACGGCGTGCTGCGCGCAGTGGAACATCGGGAGCACGCAGAGGGCCGAGTCGCTCGGCCGCAGCCCCAGCTCGAACAGGTTTCCGCTGAGCGCCGCGTGCACCGACGCGTGCGAGTGCATGACCCCCTTCTGCTGACCGGTGGTTCCACTCGTGTACATGAGCTGGGCGAGCTGGCCGCTCTCGATGTCCACCTCCGGCGGGGTGTCGTGCTGGTCCTTGAGCGTGTCGAGGAAGGCGGTCGTGTCCCTGCCCGGCGAGGCCTGCCCCTCGGGGACACAGACGATGATCCGGGTGCCGAGCGCGTCGAGCATCGCCCGCAGCTCCGGTTTCGCGAGGAACTCGGTGTCGATGACGACGTGCGTCGCCCCGGCATGCTCGAGGATGTAGCGGACGGCATCCACGGCGAGGCCGGTGTTGATCGGCACCCAGACGAGGCCCGCCTTGTAGATGCCAATGAACGCGGTGACCATCTGCGCGGAGTTACCGCAGAGCATGGCGATGCGCGCGCCCTGGGGGAGGCCTTGCGCGAGCAGGTAGTGCGCGAACGCGCTCGAACGCCGGTCGAGCTCCGTATAGGAGAACTCGAGCGCCCCGTCGACGAGCGCCGTCTTCTCCGGCCAGCGCAGCGCCGACCGGTGGACGACATCTCCCAGCGAGACCCGGCTGATGCGCCTGTAGCGCGCTTCCTCAGTCGCTTCACTCATGCGGCTTCCTTTTCCTCGGGCGAGACGACCGGGACGACGTGGCGTGATCTTCATCGTTTCGAGTACCACCGGCACGTCGCCCCGCGTCAAGGTCGCGCCGACCTCGGCCTCTCGCGTGGGTTATCGGCTCACCCGCCACACGGTGTCGCCGGCATCGTCCGCCACCAGGAGTGCGCCATCCGGCAGGAAGGTCACGCCCACGGGCCGGCCGTGCACCTCGCGCTTGTCCACGTCCTGGATGAAGCCCGTGAGGAACGGCTCGGGCGCTCCGGTGGGCTGGCCATTGGAGAACGGAACGAAGACCACCTGGTAGCCGGAGAGCTTCGAGCGGTTCCACGAGCCGTGCTGGCCGATGAAGGCCCCGCCGCGGAAGCGCTCGGGGAACATCGTCCCCTCGTTGAAGGCGAGCCCCAGGCTGGCGGTGTGCGAGCCCAGCGGCACGTCCGGCACGAGCGCGCGCTTCACGCGCTCGGGGTCCTGCTCCTTCACGCGCGGGTCGAGGTGGGCACCGAAGTAGCTGAAGGGCCAGCCGTAGAAGCCCCCGTCCTCCACGTGGGTGAGGTAGTCGGGCACCAGCTCGTCACCCAGCTCGTCTCGCTCGTTCACCGCGGTCCACAGCACGCGCGTGCCCGGTGCGAAGCGCAGGCCCACGGGGTTGCGCAGGCCACTGGCGTAGATGCGCTCGCCCGAGCCATCCGGATTGAGCTCCAGCACGTTGGCGCGGCGGACCTCGTTGGAGAGGCCGTGCTCCCCCACGTTGCTGCCCGAGCCCACCGACACGTAGAGCTTCGTCCCCTCCGGGTTGCCCAGGAGGTTGCGCGTCCAGTGGTTGTTGTAGCCGCCCGCGGGCAGCTCGAGGATCTTCTTTCCCTCGCCGGTGATGGCGGTGTCCCCGGGCCGGTAGGGGTAGCGCCAGAGCGCATCCGTGTTGGCCACGTAGAAGGAGTCTCCCAGCACCCACATGCCGAAGGGCTGGTTCAGGCCAGACAGGAACACCGTGCGCGTCTCCGGTACGCCGTCGTGGTCCGCGTCGCGCAGCAGCGTGATGCGGTTGGCGCTGGGCCCGGTGCGCTGGGAGGCGGAATAGCCCACCAGCTTCGCGCCGAGCTTCATCAAGCCGCGCAGCTCGGTGTTGGCCTCGGCCACCAGCACGTCCCCATTGGGCGTGACGTAGAGGTTGCGCGGGCTGACGAGCCCGGTGGCGTAGCGGCTCACCGTGAAGCCCTCGGCCACTGGAGCCTTCCCCTCGGGCCAGCCCACGACCTTGCTGAACTGGCGCACCGAGTCCGTGGTGTACGGAGCTGGCAACTCCACCGTCCCCGTCGCCGTCGTCACCCGGGTCGCGGGTGCGGTCTCCGCGTGGGTGCATCCCAGGAATCCACTGCCCAGCAGCCCTGCCACTCCCCATGCACGCATTGCATTCATGGGCACGGAGCATTCCCTGGACGGGGCACCTGTGGCGCGTGACGTCCGTCGGGGCTTCGAGAAACGGACAGTCGACGCAGCGCACGTTCCTGCGTTACTACCTCGGCCCGGGCCCGGCCCGTTCTGGGGCAGGCTCAGGGAGAACCACTCCCGAGGAAACCATGTTCATCTTCCTCCTGCTCCTCACCGCGGTCAGTGCCCTCTATTCGCTCAACATGGCCGTTCAGCTGCTCCGGGTCATGCGTGCCATGCCCCAGATCGAGCGGTTGAATGCGCCGCCGCCCGCGCGGTGGCCTCGGGTGTCGCTGGTCATGCCCGCGCGCGACGAGGAGCGCACGTTGGAGTCCGCCATGCGCTCCAAGCTGGGGAACACCTACCCGGAGCTCGAGATGGTGCTGGTGGATGACCGCTCGACGGATGCGACGGGAGCCATCGCCGACCAGTTCGCCCGGACCGAGCCCCGACTCCAGGTGGTGCACGTCGAGCACCTGCCGGAGGGCTGGCTCGGGAAGGTCCACGCCCTGCAGCGGGGGCTGGAACGCGCGAGCGGCGAGTGGGTCCTCTTCAGCGACGCGGATGTCCACCTGGCCCCGGGCGCCCTGGAGAAGATCATCGCCCACGCGGAGCACGAGGGGCTCGACCATGTCACCGTGTTGCCCCAGATTACCTGCTCCGGCTTCCTGCTGCAGATGACGTTCAGCGCCCTGTTCCGGCTCGTGTGCGTGAGAACCCGGATGTGGGAGGTGTCCGATCCACGCTCGTCCGCCAGCATGGGAATTGGAGCCTTCAACCTCGTGCGCCGCTCGGCCCTGGAGCGCACCCCCGGGCTGGAGTGGCTGAAGATGGAGATCGCCGACGACGTCATGTTCGGAACGATGCTCAAGCGCTCTGGCGCGAAGCAGGCCGTGCTCAACGGCCGCAACAGCGTGAGCCTCGAGTTCTACCCCTCTCTCGGCGCCTTCTCCCAGGCCATGGAGAAGAGCGGTGCGTCCTCTCCCTTCTCCGCGCTCATCCTGGGCAACCTGCTGCTGGTGGTGCTCGAGTGCGGGTTTCTCGCGGGAGTGCTCTCGGGACGCCCGGCGCTCGTGCTCCTGGGAGGAGCGACCTGGGCGCTGGGAGCCGGGATGGCCTGGGCTTTCAGTGGCTGGGCGGGCTTTTCCCGAGGGCCCGCGCCCCTGCTCTTCCTGGGCGCCCTGCCGACCGCTTGGGTCTCGCTCCGCTCGGCCGTGCTGGCGCGCGTGCGCGGGGGCATCTTCTGGCGGGGGACGTTCTACCCGACGTCCGTGGTGCGCGCCGGGCAGCGCCTGGGGCGCTGACCTCACGCCGAGGGCGAGCCCAGGTCGACCTCGAGTTCTTCCATCTTGCGCATGAGGGAGTGCGGCCCGAACGAGGGCTGCTTCACGAGCCGCATCTCCGGGAAGCGGCGCACCAAGCTTCCCATGGCGATCTGCACCATGAGCCGGGCCAGGTTCGCCCCGAGGCAGAAGTGCGCCCCGTGTCCGAACGCGATGCTCACGTTCGCGTTGCGCTGGAGATCGAAGACATGGGCCTTGTCGAACGCGCGTTCGTCGCGCAGCACGCTGCCGAGCAGCACCAGCAGCATCTGCCCCTTCTTGATGTGCATTCCCCCCAGCTCCACGTCTTCCCTGGCGTAGCGGGCGGCCCCCATCTTCACGAAGTAGTCGAAGCGCAGGACCTCCTCGACCAGGTTCTTGATCAGCTCGGGCTTGCTTTTCACCTCGGCCAACACCCCGGGCTGCTGCAACAGGTTGTACACGCAGAAGGACACCAGGTGGACGGTGGTTTCGAAGCCTCCCACGATGAGTGAGGACACCAGCGCGAGCAGCTCCTGCTTGTTGAGCTTGTCTCCCTGCTCCTCCGTCTGGATGAGCGTCGTCAGGATGTCGTTCTCCAGCGGGTTGCGGCGCCGGTCGTCGATCGTCTCCGTCACCAGGACAATCCCCTCGTGGATCTGCCGGCGCAGGGGCGCCAGCTCCTCGGGCGCGAGCGCGCCGGCGAAGACGCTCTTGGCCACCGCGTTGGTGAACTCCAGGAACTGCTCCTCGTGCCCCTGGGGGATCTTCAGCATGGAGCCGATGACCCGCGCCGGGATGCGCTCCGAGAATTCCTTGACCATGTCCAGCCGGCCCTTGGCCGCCAGGGTGTCGAGGACCTCATCGGTGATGGCCTGGATCTCCGGACGCAGCCGCTCGGTGGCGCGCGGAGTGAACGCCGGGCTGACGAGCCTGCGCACACGGGCATGGCCCCCCTCGTTCAGGGCGAACAGCCCGTTCTTGTTCAACTCCTCCATCTCGGGAATGAGCGCGTCGGCGCCCAGCACCGAGGCGAACTCCCAATCGTCCCGGTTGGGTGAGAAACGCTTGTCATCGCGGAGCACGGTGACGCCATCCTCATACCGGCTGAGGACCCAGCAGCGCCCCTGCTCCCAGTAGAAGATCGGCGCCTCCGCTCGCAGCTTCTCGAGCGCGGGATGGGGATTCACGTCATACCCGGGCGCGTAGGGATTGAACGGCACCTCGGGCCGGTTCTCATTCGGGTTCGTCTGCTGGGCGGACATCGATGAACTCCTTCTCGACGGTAGAGGGGTGGGCCGGCCCCGATTCCGTGGACACCAGGGAAAAGGCGGATACGGTAGCACGATGCCTGAGCAGCAAGGGACGTGTTTTCCTCCGAGGCCTCGCGACGACGCCCAACTCCACCTGCTCAGAAGGGCATGCGCTGGGACAGCCTCGCGGTCACCTCCTGAGACAGCTCTGGCGACAGCCGTGCCATCCAATCGATGAGATGATAATCGAGTCCCACCAGGACCCGCGCGGACTTGCGCTGGATGCCCCGGACGATACGGCTCGCGACCCGCGAGGCCGGGATGGCGCGACCGGTGATGAAGCGCGCCTCGGCCTCGCGCTGCGCGTCGCTCACCGCTCTCCCCGCGCGCACGATGTTCGTATCCACCGCACCGGGATACACGACGGTCAGGCCCACCGAACCGCCGATCAGTTCGGCCCGGAGCGCCTCGCTGAAGCCGCGCACCGCGAACTTGGTGGCGCTGTAGCCCGTCTTGCCGGCGAAGCCCAGCAGCCCGAAGGAACTGCACAGGTTGACGATGTGCGCCTCGGGCTCGCGCCGCAGGTGCGGCAGGAAGGCCTTGCATCCATGGACCACGCCCCAGAAGTTCACGCCGAAGATCCAATCCATATCCTCGAGCGACACGTCCTCGAACCGGCCCGCCACCGACACCCCCGCGTTGTTGACGAGCAGGTGCACATGCCCGTGCGCGGCGAGCACTTCCTCGGGCAGTGCGAGCATGCGGGGCCGATCGGCGACATTGGCGACGTGAAGAGAGACTTTTCGACCGGGGAGGGCCAACCCGGCGCGGACGCGCTCCAGCGCCTCTCCATTGATGTCCACGAGCGCCAGGTGACAGCCTTCCTCGGCGAGACGGTGCGCCAGTGCCTTGCCAATACCGCTGGCCGCGCCGGTCACCACGGCGGTGCGATCCACGAGAGTATTCATGGAGTGGTTGTAATCCCGCTCAGGAGAGAGTCATCATTATTTGTTTTTGATGACCAGGTGCGCATAAGGGGAAGTGAAGATTCGAGGAAGACGTCGAGTTGGTTCTTCCCCCCAAAGCAAACCGCGTCCCCCTGACTGATGGGGACGCGGCTCGTGGTGGCGGGTTAGCGCCCGCGCATGCGAGGCATTGGGCATTGCCCGCTCCGTGGTCCTAGCGAGCGACGACTCCTCCGTCCACCGGGAGCGCGGCGCCCGTGATGAAGGAGGCCGGGCCCGAGCACAGCCAGACCAGGGCCTCGGCGATCTCCTCCGGGTCCGCCATACGGCCCACTGGCTCATCCGCGATCAGCGCCTGCTCTATCTGCGGATTCTTGCTGGTGGTGTCCGTGATCATGGGCGTGCGGACGAGCCCGGGACACACGGCGTTGATGCGGATGTTCGCCTTCGCGTACTCCAACGCGGCCGTCTTCGTGAGACCCACGACGCCGTGCTTGGCGGCCGTGTACGCCGGAGCCATCGGGAAGCCCACCAGCCCCGCCACCGAGGCGGTGTTGGCGATGCATCCGCCCCCCTGCTTCAGCATCTGCTGGATCTCCTGCTTCATGCACAGCCACACCCCCGTGAGGTTGGTGGCGATGACCCGATCCCAGGCCTCCTCGGGGTAGTCCCCCGTGGGGCCGATGACCCCGGAGATGCCCGCGTTGTTCACGGCGCAGTCCAGCCGCCCGAACGCCTCCACGGCACCGCGAATGAGCGCCTCCACCTCGGTGGACTTCGAGACGTCGCAGCGGATGAAGCGCGCCTCGCCTCCCTTCTTCTGGATGGCCGCCACGGTCTCCTCTGCTCCGGAGACGTTGACGTCGGAGACGATCACCCGCGCGCCCTCTCGCGCGAACAGCAGCGCCGTCGCACGACCGATGCCAGAGCCCGAACCCGTCACGAGCGCCGCCTTGCCTGCCAATCTCCCGTTCATGGAATTCCCCCTGCGCTCAAGCGGTGGGTTACAGCTCCACCGGGAGCGTGACCAGATGCATGTTGAGGAGACCCTCCTGCTTCCACTCGGGCGAGGCGTCCTTCGCGGGCCGCACGTTGGGGAAGCGCCGCAGCAGCGTTTCGAAGAAGACCTGGGCCTCCAGCCGCGCCAGTGCCGCGCCCAGGCAGTAGAACGAGCCGTACCCGAACGCCACGTGCTTGCCCGGCTTGCGGGTGATGTCGAAACGGTCCGGTTCGGGGAAGAGGGCGGGATCCCGGTTCGCCGCGGCGAGCATCACGTACACCATCTGGTACGGCTGCATCGTCTGGCCGCCGAGCTCCACGGGCGCGACGGTGAGCCGGTTGGTCATGCCCGCCACGTCGCCGTAGCGCAGCATCTCCTCCACCGCCTGGGGAATGAGCGAGGGCTGCTGGCGCAACAACGCGAGCTGCTCCGGGTGATCGAAGAGCAGAGCCAGGCCCCGGCTGATGAGCCGCGCGGTGGTTTCATGGCCGGCGAACAGGAGCAGCGCGCAGTTGGCGAGGATCTCCTCCTCGGAGACGAGTCCCTCGTCCTGGGCGCGCAGGAAGACCTCGAGGATGTTCTCGCCCGAGCCGCGGCGGTACTTGGAGAGCACCTCGCGCATGTAGTCCATCATCTCCAGGATGCTCTTCTGGCTGTGGAAGAGCTGCTCGGGATGGAAGTTGCTGAAGATGGCCGCCAGGTCGCGAGACCAGCGCTGGAGCAGGTGCTCGTCGGTGAGCGGCACGCCGAGCATGTCGGCGATGACGTTCGCGGGCAGGGGGATGGCGAGCTCCTTCACCATGTCGAAGGAGCCGCGGGCCGCGGCGGTGTCGAGCAACGTGTCGGTGAGGGCCTGGATGCGGGGCCGGAAGTTCTCCACGGTGCGCGGGGTGAAGTAGCGCTTGAGCAGCGCCTGGAAGCGAAGGTGGCCCTCGTTGGTGGTGTGCCCCATCCACATGTTGACGGCGTCGCGCAGGCGCGTGAGCTGCGTGCGGACCTCCTCGGGAAGGCGCTCGAACTGCCCCGTCATCGGCCCGGCCACCAGGCGGGGATCCTTCAGCACCTGGGCGATGTCGGCGTGGCGGGTGAGCACCCAGCCGTTGAGCTGGGGGCTCCAGAGGATCGGCTGCTGGGCCCGAAGCTCGTGGTACATCGGGTGCGGGTTCCGGGCGGCCTCGAGGCTGAGGAAGTCGAACGTGGAGGGCTGCTGCTGGGTGGCGTGTTGCATGGGGCTCCCTGGGCGCGGTGGGAGAAGTCGCGCTCGCTGGCGGCGTAGCATGACAGGGAGCGCATGAAACGTCGCCAGGGAGCGCCGGTGCCGCGCATGAAGTAGGGCGGACTCAGGAACAGATGCCGCAGTCCGCCGCGCAGCTGTCACGCGTCGTCCCACCGCCGCACTGCTCGGTCCACTGGCACACCCCGTCCCCGCACTGGTACACCTCCTCGGGCCGCAGCCTCGTGGTGATGGGCAGGTACTCGCGTCCGTTGAGCGTGCAGCTCGTGTAGTACGGCTGGGTGCCCGTTCGTGTGCACAGGCTCTCGCACGTTCCGACGTATGTCACCGGCGCGCACGCGGAGTCGGTGGTGCTGGACATCAGGGCGCAGGCGCGCGGCGAGCTCTCCGTGTCCTGCAGGAGGCTTCCATCCGACCCCACGAAGAAGCCCTCGCTCGTGAAGAGATTGCCGAAGAAGCACCCCTCGGGCCGTGAGTATGTCTCCAGCTCCTCCTGGCTGTACTCGAGCTCCTCCCCTTGCGTGTTCCGCCCCAGCACGGACAGTGGAGTGTTCATCCCGTATTTGTTCACGTGCGCCACCAGGCACGCCGTCATCACCTGCTGCTCCGCCTCCGTCACCGACGCGCCCCCCGCCCACCCCGGCGTGAGGCCCAGCAGCCCCTGCCAGGTGTAGCTGTGCGCCGTGGCCGGGTCCGTGTAGGAGATGCTCTGGCCACTCCGCACGCCACAGCGCACCACGTACTGCATCAGGGTGTCGTTCCTCGCCGGGTCACCCTGGAACCACGTCGTGAAATCGGCCGTGTTCACCCCATTCGTGGACAGGCCGTTCGTGGACAAGCCGTTCGTGGACAGCCCGTTCGTGGACAAGCCGTTGGTGGACAGCCCGTTGGTGGACAGCCCGTTGGCGATCCGGATCTCCTGGGTCTGGTTGGCGAGGGCCGACGGTGCGTGGAACTCCTGCGCGGGCCCGCAGCCCACCGCCAGCACCTGCGCCGCCAGCAGCAACCCCAGGGTTCCCTTCCATTGAATCTTCTTCATCATGTTGTACCCCTTGTCTTCGTGAAGACGCGTTGTCGTTGCCCCACCGGCCAGGGCACACGCGTTCTCCCTCGAGGGGCGTGATGGAGGCGTGACAGGACCAGCCCCCGAGGCGAGCCCCCTCTCCGGGGAGCTCGCCAGCTCGCGAGGACGTCCTCGTTCAGTCCAGATGGACGATCAAATCGCTGAACGACTGAGTGGAGGAGGACGTGTCCTTGCACGCCGTCCCGCCGATCAGGCGCGAGCCCATGTCGAACAGGATGCGCACATGCTTGCCGCCAGGAGTGGGAATCACCGTTTCCGGCGCGGAGTCCGAGGGCGCGCTCAGGTCCATCACCTTCACCGGCGCACTGCCCGCGACGCCGCTCCACCGCCAGAGCGCGAAGGGCCCGTTGCTCTCGTCAGCGGGCCCGCTGAGCAGCAGCATCGCCTGATGGGCTTCGGACCACGCCATGCCCCGGATGCCCTGGCCTCCCAGGTTCACGAGGATCGCCTGCCCGAACCGGGCCGTGGCCCCCGCCACCACCGCGTCGGGATTGGTCAGCGTGACCATCACCGCGCTCGTGCCGGAGCGGGGGTTGCGGAAGCCCAGCACCAGCTCTCCCGAGGGAAGCGCCGCCAGCCCCTCGATGTTGGTGCCATTCACCTTCGGCGCGAGCTCCGGCACCGTGGCCTCCGACAGCCGCGAGCGCTCCTTGAGCAGCGTGATGACCGAGGTGTTGGGGACGGTCCAGTTGGACGCCACCAGCATGTCCCTCAACAGGTTCGACGAGGTTCCCGCGACCTGGAGCGAGGCCGTGGGCACCGTGCCCGAGACGTCGAGGGCGAAGAACTTGTAGCGCGACGTCTCGAGCTCTCCGTTCTTGTTGCGAGCATGGGAGGTGGTCACGTAGATGCGGTTGCCCACGCGCGCGGCGTCCTCGAAGTCGGCCTCGTCCGAGGACGAGAGGCCCAGCGCGCCGCTCAACTCCTTGCTCTGGACCGCGGTGGTTCCCGAGCCCTGGGCGAAGATGCGCGCGGTCTGGGACTCATCGTTGAAGTTCAGGAAGTGGGTGGAGTCGAGCCACACCCCGCCCGAGCCGTCGCAGGTGCCCTTGTACGTCCCCGCGACCGGTGCCCCCCCGTCCGTGCCACCGTCGGAGCCGCCCCCTCCAGTCGTTCCTCCATCCCCGCTGGACACCTCCCAGGACACCGTCAGCTTCGGGCGGGAAGTCTTGGTCGAGTACTCGCTCGAGCGGATCTCCAGCCGGTTGTCATTGTCCTTGTTGGCGACGATGACCCCGTGGTTGCTCGACGGATTGGCCACCCACCCGCGCACCACCTCGAGCCCTTGCGCGTTCAGCGTCACGGTGTACGTCCCCGTGGCGGAGGCCCGGATGGAGCCCAGCGAGGCCGTGTTCCGGTCGCCTGCTCCATCCGCGCCATTCGACGCCCAGTCCTGGCTGGAGTCCGCCTGCTGCCAGGTGACCTGGCTCTCGTTCCAATCGCGCGTCAGTTCGTAGAAGTCGTAGCTCTGGTCCGCCTTGTCGGACACCGTCACGACGATGGAGGCCGAGCGGATGATGGCATTCGCCGGGATGCTGGAGACATCCCAGCGCAGCAGGATGTAGTTCTCGTTGCCGCTGCCGGCGGGCGTGTCTCCGCTCGCCGAGAGGCTGGTGGCCGAGCCATGGTTGGCGTTGGTGTCTTCCTCCTCGATCATCGCATCGCGGGTCCCCGCGTAGCTCGAGGACGGCGACACCCCGTCCTGGAACGACGTGCTCGTCAGCCCCTGGGAGAGGGAGGAGAACTCCGTCTCCGCGCCGCTCTCGTCGAATCGCTCGGAGCCGCACCCCGCGGCCACCAGGAAGCACATCGCCAACGCACCACTGACTGGAACCTTCCATCCACGCATGTCGTGTCCCTCGCGCCCTGAGGCGAAAGCCGGGGACGGTGGCCCATCTGGCGCACGCGCCACGTGACGTTTCGTCAACAATCCACGTCAGTCCCCGGTGGGCGCCTCCTCCGCGCTCGTGCCGAACTGCTTCGCGCAGAGGGCGGCGATCCAATCCATGAAGAGCCGCACGCGCGGCGGCACCTTGCGCTGGTAGGGGTGCACCAGCGCGAGCGGCAGGGGAGGGGGGCGTGCATTCGGGAGCACCTCACGCAACCGTCCGTCCGCCATGTGGGCCGCGAGGCGATAGGCTGGCACCTGGATGAGCCCGAAGTGCGCCAGGCACCCGGAGACGTATGCCTCCGAGTCCATCACCGTCAGGACGCCGTTCATCGTCACCTGCTTCAGTTCGCCGCGCACGACGAAGTCCAGCGGATAGGGCTTGCCGGTGGTGGCCTCCACGTAGTTGACGGCCCAGTGCCGCTCCAGGGCCTCGAGCGAGCGGGGCTCGCCCTTGCGTGCGAGGTAGATCGTGCTCGCGAAGGTGGCTTGCGGCATCGGCGTCAGCCGCCGTACGACCAGGTGCGGCGTATCCACGACGCCGGCGCGCAATGCGCAGTCCACGCCCTCCCGCACGAGGTCGACGGCGCGGTCCCCGGTGCCAACCTCCACGTCGATTCGCGGATAGCGCTCGTGGAAATCGGGCAGCGCCGGGATGACGACGTGCGCCGCCATGCCCGCGACCATGTGGATCCGCACCTTGCCCCGGAGCTTGCCCGCGCCCTGCGCCAGCTCCGCCTCCGCGTCCTCCACCTCCGCGAGGACGCGCGTACAGCGCCGGTAGTAGAGCTGTCCCTCGGGGGTCGCGCTCACCTCGCGCGTCGTGCGGTGCAGCAGCCGGGCGCCGAGCCTCGACTCCAGTTGCTGCACCGCGAGCGTGACGGTCGCGCGCGGCAACCCCAGGTCCGTCGCCGCCTTCGTGAAGCTGCCCAACTCGACAATGCGCGTGAAGACACGCATCGCGTCGAAACGGTCCATTCACCTCGCCCTTCGCGTCAAGTGCCCGTCCAGTGTTCTCCGCTCGGGGACCCACGTCCCGCCGGGCGTGGGTCCTCCTTTCTGCCCCGCGTCCGTCAATCGCAGTGCTGGACGTCCTCGGTGACCGTGCCGTTGCGCGTGGAGATGGAGCGGTCGTAGCAGGCGCCGCGCTCCCCGGTCAGCCGGTAGCGCTGGGTGGAGGTGCCCACCGCGTTGCGCTGCGCACGCGGTACTCCATAGTTGTAGGCGGCCTCGCCGGTATAGAGGTCACTCAGCGCCCGGTGCTCCAGCGTGAGCGGCCACCGGGTGGTGCGCGCGTCCTCCTCGTCGTGCAGGGAGATGGTCGTGGTGAGCCGGTTCTCCGGCGACACGCTGATGCGCCCATCGAGCGTGAAGCGCTTGTCGGACCGGCTCACGGTCGGGATGAGGCCGCGGTCGAAGACCGTGACGGTGCTGGAGTCGCTCCAGGTCGCGGTGAGTGCATCCGGGTTCTCCTGCTCTCCCAGCCAGCGGTGCATGCTCTCGTTGGACACCGACTGCTCGACGGTCGTCACCACCGGGCCGTGCGAGGTCCACAGGAAACCGGAGACGCGCAGGCGGTGGCCGCCCCGTGTGTCCAGTTGGTTCCAGCCGTCCACCAGCGCGTGCGTCGAGTCGTTGGTCTGCGCACCGAGCCGATGCTCGGTCAGCTCGCCAGTGACGCGCTTGCTCCGCGCGTCGCGCCAGACGAACACGTGGGTCGGCAGGTCCCAGCCCGGGCGGCCTTCGGGAACACCCAGCACCCGCACCGCGAGCTGGTGCGGCTGGCCGTCGGTCAGCCCTCCGACGAACGGGGTCAGGTCATAGCGGATGGGGCGGATGTCGAAGGCGCGCGGCGCCGGCAGCACGTACCACAGGAAGGGGTTGGACCAGCCGCCCGTGTAGACATGCGGGAAGGGCATGGCGATACCGGCCACCTTGCCATCCACCTCGATCCGCACCTCGCGGTACGGGCCCGAGTCGGCGGGGCAGGAGTAGGGCACCACCGTGGGCACGGTGAAGTACCAGAACTCCTCGCAGCCTCCGCCCGAGCCGGTCGCGTACACCTCGGCGACGAGCCGCTCGGTGTTGGCGGGCACCGTCACCTCTCCCACCAGCGCGCTGCCCTCACGGCGCGGGTTGGCCAGGGGCAGCACGTCGCTCGCGGTGTCGGCCGGCTTGTAGCGGCCCTTCGCCTGGTAGAAGGTCAGGTACACCTGCACGTCCAGCACGCCGGTGTAGGTCTCGTTGACCACGTTGCCAATCAGCATCCAGATGGGCTGGGGCCGGGAGAGCAGCGGGGCGTAGGCGGTGACGTCCTTCTCCACCGACCAGGTGATGCCGTCCCGGGAGGGCTCGGGCGTGGACGTCTTGAAGATCGTGACCCCACCCACCTCCAGGTGACCGAGCCGATCGTACTGGACGCCCTGGACCTTGCCTTCCATGCGCAGCACCACCTTGTTCCAGGGCCCGGGGCAGTCCGCGGGCGGAGTGAAGGTGCTGGTGTAGGGGGTGAAGTCGTCGAACTTCTCGTCGACGATCTTCACCGTGCACGACGTCGTCGCTGGCTTCTCCACCGCGGGGGCGGCGGTGCGCGGGTCGTCCCAATCCGTACCGAACTCGGGGGGCGGCTCGGCGGCCCGGGCGGAGCTCATCGCTCCGAGCGCGAGGCCCGTTGCCATGAGGAGGGCGGGGAGACGATTCATGGTGTTCTCCAGGAAGGCAGGGAAAGCCTGGAGAGAGTAGGACTCATGGGCGCCGGGGGCAATGACACTTACAGCACGTCCTCGATACGGATGGGCAGGTGACGGATGCGGCGCCCGGTGGCGTGGTGGATGGCGTTGACGATCGCGGGGGCTACCCCGACCATCACCACCTCGCCCAGCCCCTTGACGCCCAGCTCGTTGATGAGCGGATCCGGCTCGTCGATGAACTCCGCTTCGAGTGAGCCAATGTCCGCGTGGACGGGAATCGCGTACTCCGCGAGGTCGGCGTTGAGGAAGCCCCCGTAGCGGGGATCCACCTCGCTCTCCTCGCGCAGCGCCGCGCCGAGGCCCCAGATGACGCCGCCGAAGACCTGGCTGCGCGCCGTGCGGGGGCTGATGACCCGGCCACAGTCCAGCACGCTCACGACACGCGGCACGCGGATCCGCCGGGTGCGCGGCTCGATCCGCACCTCGACGAAGTGGGCGCAGTAACTGAAGGAGACGTAGTCGGGATAGACCGGGCCGACGGCCGAGGGGAGTCCCTGGGACACACGGTCGAAGATCGCCTCGGGCTGGCCGGGCGCGCGGTGCCGTGCCTCGACCTCGAGGAACGGCTTGCCGGCCTCTCGCAGGATCTGCTGGGGCGTGCGGCCAGCGGGTCCGTTCCCCTCGAGCTGTCGCAGTTCCTTCATCAGGTTCACGGCCGCCTGGTGCACGGCCGGTAGCGCCGTGGCGGTGCCCCAGGAGCCCGCGGTGAGGTGCTGGGGCAGGCTCCCGGTATTCCCGACGGAAACGGTCACCGTCTCGGGCGGGACGCCGAGCTCCGCCGCGACGGTGGCCGCGATGGCCGTGCGGATGCCCTGGCCCATTTCGTGTCCACCGACGCTCACGTGGATTCCGCCCGCATCGGTCACGCGCAGCCGCGCGATGGCCGGCGCGGTCGCCGCCTTGTAGGCCCCGATGGCGACGCCCCATCCGACGAGGGTGCCATCGGCCAGACTCATCGAGCCCGGAGTGGGGGTCCGCTTCTCCCAGCCGAACCGCGCGGCGCCCCTCTTCAGGCACTCCGCGACATGCCGGGACGACAACGGCCGGCCGGTCAATGCATCCACCGACGTGTCGTTGGCGATGCGGAGCGCAACCGGGTCCATCCCGAGCTTGTACGCCAGCTCGTCGACGGCGGTTTCGAAGGCACACGCGGCGATGTGCTCGAAGGGGGCTCGCGCGTAGCCCGGTGTCTGGATGTCGTTGCGGATCAGGCGTTCGTAGCCACGGAAGTTCGCGATGCCGTACAGGCGCGAGGTCACCTCCGCGTAGGACAGGGGGAAGAGGTCATGGCGCGAGGTCTGGTGGTCGGCCTCGTACACGGCGGCCACCATGTGGCCCGACACCTCCGCGCCCAGCCGCACCGTATGGCGGCTGGCGGGGCGGAAGCTGGCGATGTTGTAGATCTGCCCTCGGGTGAGCACCAGCTTGACCGGCCGGCCGAGCTCGCGCGCGGCCAGGGCGACCAGCGGCGTATGCGCCTGCATCGCGTTCTTCTGACCGAAGCCTCCGCCCACCGTGGGGGAGAACACCTTGATCTTGTCCGGTGACAAGCCGAACACCCTGGCCAGCCCGTGCCGGACCGCCTCGGCGTTCTGCGTCGGCTCACAGACCGTGAGGGTTCCGTCGGACCACTCCGCCACGGTGGTCAATAGCTCCATGGGGTTCTGGTGCTGGGGTGGACCCCGGAAGGTCGCGTCCACGCGTACCGCGGCCGACGCCAGTGCTCCGTCCGCATCGCCCACGACCTTGTCCGCGTAGGCGGGCTTGGGCAGGGGCGAGTCCGCCTGGGGGAGGATTTCCGCACCGGGCGCGTCCAGCGTCACGCTGATGGATTCCTGTTCGTACGTGGCGCGAACGAGCGCCGCGCCCTCGCGTGCCGCCTCGAGCGTGTCGGCCACCACCAGGGCGATGGGTTGCCCGCGATGGGCGATCGCCGTGTCCAGCAGGGGTTGCAGGCTCTGGACGCTGTACCCGCCGCTCATCAAGAACCCGGCGGACCGCATGCCCGCCGTGTCGAGGTGGGTCAGCACCCGGCGCACGCCAGGCACGGCGAGGGCCGCTTCCGTGTCGAGGCTCGTGAGGCGGCCACGGCCAATGGTGGCCACCGCGAGCCACGCGTGGGCGAGCCCGGGACCGACATGGTCGGCGGCGTACCGTGTCGCGCCGCGAACCTTGTCGCGCGCATCGACGCGGGGAATGTCTGGATGACTGCCTCGAGCATTCATGACGGTTCCGCCCTTCTTCGTGCGATCAACAACGCGTCCGTGACCGTGCGCGCCCCCAGCTCGACCTTGAATGCGTTCTGACGGCCTGGTTTCGCGGCCGCGAACGCGGCCTGGCCCGCGCGTCGTGCGACGTCCTCGGTCAGGAGTTGGCCGAGCAGCACGTTCTCGGCCTCCGGCGACCGCCAGGGCCGGGTCGCCACGCCGCCCAGGGCGACCCGCGCCTCGGTGACCACGCCGCCCTCGAGCCGGACGGCGACGGCCGCCGACGTGAGCGCGAACGCATAGGACTCCCGGTCACGGATCTTGTGATAGGTCGACCCACGGCCCGCCCGGGACGTCGGCACACGAATACGGACGAGCAATTCGTCGGGGGCGAGCACCGTTTCGATGTCGGGCGTGGAGCCCGGCTCCCGATGCAGCTCGCGCAGCGGGATGGAGCGCTCGCCTCGCGGGCTCAGCGTGTCCACCACCGCATCGAAGGCCAGCAGGGCGATGGCCCAGTCCCCTGGATACACCGCGCTGCAAGCGTCGCTCGCGCCGAGGATCGCGTGGCCCCGATCCAGGCCCTCGCGTGCCGCGCAGCCGCTGCCGGGAGCGCGCTTGTTGCAGGGAAACACCTCTCCGCCGCGGAAATAGGCACAGCGGGTGCGCTGCAACAGATTCGGACCGACCCGGGCCATGTTGCGCAACTGCTGCGAGGCGGCCTTGGCCAGGGACTCCGACAGCGCGGGATAGTCCTCGCGCAGCCGGAGATCGGCGGCGACGTCACTCATCCGGGCCAGCGCCCCGAAGACCAGCTCATGCGACCCGGAGGTATCGACGCGCGCGAGCATGTCCAAGCGGGACACGTCGATGAGGGTGCGGGGGGCCTCCGCGCCCAGCTTCATGAGATCGAAGAGCGTGGTGCCGCCGGCCAGGAACCGGGTGCCGGGTCCGCCGTCGGCCATGGCCCGGATGGCTTCCGCGGGAGTCGAGGGCCGCACGTACGTGAAGCGTTGCATGGCTCAGGTCCCTCCCATCTTCGGGGCGGCTTGCTGGATGGCGGCGAGGATTCCCGCGTACGCACCGCAGCGGCACAGGTTGCCGCTCATGTACTCGCGGATCTGCTCCGGGGACGTGGCGTGGCCCTCGCGAACACAGGCCACCGCCGCCATGATCTGCCCGGGTGTGCAATAGCCGCACTGCAGGGCATCGTGATCGATGAAGGCCTGCTGCATGGGGTGCAGCGGCCCGTCCTTCGGTGACAGCCCCTCGATCGTCGTGAGCTCCTGCTCATCGGCCTGGACGGCGACGGTGAGGCAGGACGCGACACGGCGGCCCCCGAGGTGGACGGTGCAGGCCCCACACTGGCCATGGTCACAGCCCTTCTTGGCACCAGTCAGTTGGAGTTGCTCGCGCAGGACATCCAGCAGGGACGAGCGCGGATCGAGCTCGAGCTCGGTCGTCGTTCCATTGACGAGGAGCCGGGTGGTCGTCCTCGGGTTGTTCACCGGCCTGTCGGGAGCCGTACAGGCCGTTCCGAGCGCCGACACTCCGCCGGCCGAGACCGCCACGGCGAGGGTGCCCACGGTGAACTCGCGTCGGGAGAGAGGAAGGTCTGCCTTTGGCTCGGCGCTGGCGTCCGGCGTGTCGGGTGTCTCAGGTGTCTTCATGTGCGTCCCCGGGAGCGGGTCATCGCCGTGTGGGCCCGGTTCGATCACCCGGGCCGCATATGGATAGAGGGACGCGGTGGCCCGGAGAAGACGAGGGAGATTGTCTTCACCTTTCAGGATCCACGAACAATGCGGAGTGGCGGGGCGCGGAGGCGCTGCATCGCTTCGCCGCCTCGCGTCAAGGCCCCTCGCGCCGAAGAGGCGCGACAGAGGCTCGCCCCCCCCCGCGCAGTGGTTACGGAAATTCACCTATAGTGGGATTTTCAACACCTCCCACTTTCGGAGCAGTGATGTCGAAGAGTGCCCATCTGGCTTCCCAGGGAATGAGCCACCAGGACGTGCTCGCGCGGATGCGCGCGATGCGCACCGACGATGCCCGCTGGCAGGAGGGCCGCACGTGGAGCCTCGTCTACAACGCGGGCGAGGAGCTCCGCCGGGTGGCCGCCGAGGCCTATACCGAGTTCATGTCCGAAAATGGCCTGAGCCCCCTGGCCTTCCCCAGCCTGAGGCGCTTCGAGGCCGAGGTGCTGACGATCGCGGCGGAGCTGTTTCACGGAGACACGGCCGCCGGCACCATGACGTCCGGTGGCACCGAGTCCATCCTCATGGCCATCAAGACGGCGCGTGACTTCGCCCGGGCCGAGCGTGGCATCACCGAGCCGGAGATGGTGTTGCCCGCCTCGGTGCACCCCGCCTTCCAGAAGGCGGCGCACTACTTCGGGGTCAAGGCGTTGAACATCCCCGTCGGGGCGGATCTGCGCGCCGACGTGGAGGCCATGCGCGCCGCCATTGGTCCGCGCACGGTGCTCGTCGTCGGCTCGGCGCCCTCCTATCCGCACGGGGTGGTGGATCCCATCTCCGAGCTGGCCGCCTTGGCCCAGGAGAAAGGCGTGCTCTTCCACGTGGATGCGTGCCTGGGCGGCTTCCTGCTGCCCTTCGCGCGACGGCTCGGCCATGCCATCCCCGAGTTCGACTTCGCGGTGCCCGGGGTCACCAGCATCTCGGCGGACCTGCACAAGTACGGCTACGCGGCCAAGGGCGCGTCCGTCGTCCTCTACCGCACGCCCGAGCTGCGCCGGTACCAGTTCTTCACCTTCGCCGGGTGGAGCGGCGGCCTCTACGCCTCGCCCTCCATGGCGGGCACGCGCCCCGGAGGCGCCATCGCCGCGGCCTGGGCCGTGCTCAAGTACCTCGGCGAGGAGGGCTACCTGCGGCTGTCGCGCCAGGTGCTCGACACCTCCCGGGCCCTGCGCGAGGGCATCGCCGCGGTGCCCGGGTTGAAGCTGCTGGGGGATCCCTCGCTGAGCATCTTCGCGTTCTCCTCGGACTCGCTGGATGTCTACGCCCTGGGGGATGCCATGGAGGCGCGGGGCTGGAAGCTGGACCGGCAGATGTCGCCGCCCGCGCTGCACCTGATGGTGACGCCCGCCCATGCGGCGGTGGTACAGCCCTTCCTCGCGGACTTGCGCGCGTGTGCCGCGCTGCTCGCCTCCGGCGCGCCCGCACCGGATGGCAGCGCCGCCATGTACGGCATGCTGGGCTCCATTCCCGACCGCGCCCAGGCCGAGGGCTTCCTCCTGCAGTTCATGGACGGGCTGTACTCGGCGGAATGATCGGACCTCTTCAAGTCCTGGCCCTGGTGGGCTTTCCGGCACTGGCCCTGCTCGCCGCGCGCCACGTCAAACAGGTGGCGTGGGTGGGGCCGGTGGTCGTCTGCTACGCCTTTGGCATCCTGCTGGGCAACGTGCCGGGCGTGGTGCTGTCGGAGCGGCTGAGCCTGTCGGTGAGCGAGGCCGCCGTGCCGCTCGCCATCCCCCTGCTGCTGTTCTCCACGGACGTGCGCCGGTGGTGGCGGCTGGCGCGCTCCACGTTGCTGTCGTTCGTCCTGGCGTGTGCGTCGGCCATGGCGGGCTCGGCGCTCGTGGGCCTCCTGGTCCGGGAGCGCTCGGACGAGTGGTGGAAGATGTCCGGCATGCTGGTGGGCGTCTACACGGGGGGCACCGCCAACATGAACGCCATCGGGCTGGCGCTCCGGGTGCGCGAGGAGACGCTCATCCTCTTGAACACCGCGGACATCGTCGTGGGGGCCGTGTACCTGCTCTTCCTCGTGACGGTGGCGCAGCGGCTCGCCCTGAAGTTCCTGCCGCCTTTTCCCAGGGCCACGGGCTGGGACGACGCGCCGGAGCAGGGGCGGGCGGAGCTCTGCCCGCGGCGACAGGTGGGGGGCATGGTGCTGGCCCTGCTGCTGGCGGCGGCGCTCGTGGGCCTGTCGGTGGGGGCGTCCCAGGTGGTGATGGGGGGCTTGGAGCCGCCGCTGGTGTTGCTGGTGCTGACCTCGTTGAGCCTGGCCGCGTCCTTCCTCCCGGCGGTGCGCCACCTGCCCAGCTACGCGCTGGGGGACTACGCGCTGCTCGTCTTCTGCGTGGCGGTGGGCACGCTCGCGGACGCCAGCCGCCTGGGGGAGGCGAGCCTGTTCGTCTTCGCCTTCTGCGCGGCGGTGGTGGGGGTGTCCGTGGGGCTGCACTTCGCGCTCGCGGCGCTCTTCCGCATCGACGCGGACACCGCGCTCATCACCTCCACGGCCACCATCTTCGGGCCGCCCTTCATCGGTCCGGTGGCGCGCGCGCTGCGCAACCGCGAGCTCGTGGTGTCCGGGCTCACCACGGGACTCATGGGCTACGCGGTGGGAACCTACCTGGGTCTGGCCGTGGCCTGGTTGCTGCGGCCCTGAAGCACTTCTTCAATCCGCTCGCGCGAGGCGGTATGAGCACGGGGGAGCGCGCCCTCATGTCCACTCCGCCCCCCCCTTCCTCCGCGTCACGCTCCACGGCCCTGTCCCTCCTGCTGACGCCGAGGGCCTGGGCCGGATGGGTGCTGGGGCTCGTCGGCGTGGCGTCCCTGGCGCGGATCATGGCGAGGCAGCTCTTCCTCGACGGAGACACGGAGGATCTGCTCCGGTGCGCCGACGGGGTGCGCGAGTGCCTGGCCGCGGGGCGCTGGGCGGGTTGCACCGAGGCCGGCAAATGGCCCCTGTTGCAATACGTGCCCGCGCTCCTGACGCGTCTGGCCGGGGGCTCGACGGAGGCGGCGGGGCAGGTGCTCTGCTACCTGAGCCTCGTCTCCTTCTTCGCGCTGCTCGCCATGACGTGGCGCACCTTGAGCGCGCGCTCGCGCCCGGTGGCGGTGGCGGCGGTGCTCGTGCTGGCCAGTGGACTGCTCTTCCACTACGCCACGCGCTCGTTCGGGGAGATGGGGGCCACCTTCGCGGCGGCGGCCTTCGCCGCGGCCTGGGTGAGCCGCCGGAGTCCGGGACTCGTGGCCACGCTGGCGTTCGTCCTCGGGCTCACCAAGGAGACGGCGTTCCCCTTCATCGCCCTGTTGGGGGCCACGTGCGTGGCGGTGCACCAGGTGCCGGGCCAGCCGTGGCGCGAGCTGCTGCGCGCCGAGCGCGGACGTCTGGTGGGCAGCGCCGCCGCCGTGGTGCTCAGCGGGGCGTTGTCGGCCGCGTTCAATCTCTTCCGCTTCGGCACTCCCTACAACGCGCGCTACCTGGAGGAAGCGGGGTGGGGTCCCTCCGTGCTGGTTCAACTGGAGCAGCTGGTCGCGTTGTGGGTGGCACCCAACGCGGGGCTCCTCTTCTTCTGGCCCTTCCTGGCGGTGCTGCTGGCCGCGCTCGCGATCGCGGTGACGCGGCGGGTGTGGCGCGGTGAAGCAGCGGCGGTCTCGGCGCTTCCCCTGGTGGGCGTGGTCGCGCTGGTGGGCCTGCTGTGCGTCCTGCTGTCGCGCTGGTGGGCCCCCTTCGGCTGGTGGGCCTGGGGCTCGCGCCTGGTGATTCCCTGGCTGCCCGCGGCCCTGCTCGTGCTGCTGTACGCGTATGCCGGGACGGCCGAGTCCCTGCTCCGCCCCCTCGTGGTCACGCCGATGAGGGCGGCCCTGCTGGCGCTCGTCCTGATGGTGGCCGCCATGCCCCACCTGGTGAGCATCTACCGATCCAACGAGCTGCTCAACGCGCTGTTCGTCGACCAGGGGATGTGCCCCGGGCCGGACTCGCCGGAAACCTCCGCGCTGTACTGGCGCTGCCTCCGGGCCGAGGCCTGGACCCACCCCTGGTCCCTGCTGCACGCGTACCGGATGATTCCCACGACGGACATGCCCAAGCGCGCGCTGTGGTATCCCGCCCTGCTGGCGCTCGGCTGCGTGTGGCTGCGGCGCTCGGCACGCGTCTCCTAGCGGAGACGGGGAGAGGACAGCAGCCGTCGTCTCCGCCGGTCCCACTGGCGCGGTTGGGTTCTGCTAGAGTCGGTGACTTCGGAGGTCTACGTCCTGGTCATCTGCCTGCCCCAACCCGGCGCCATGGTGGGCGCCTATCGCATCATCGAGAAGCTGGGCCGGGGAGGCTCGGGCCACGTCTACAAGGCGGAGCGGGGCGGGCGCTTCTACGCCATCAAGGTGCTCGACACCCTGGAGGAGGGCGGTTGGTCCCGGCGCGAGCTCGCGGCCATGCTGCGGCTGTCCCTGGACAACGTGGTGCGCTTCAAGTCGTTCGACCGGTGGCCGGACGCGGAGGTGGGCTACCCGTGCATCGTCATGGAGTTCGTCCCCGGCCCGTCGCTGGAGGACTGGGCGCGGCGCCTCAATCCCTCGGTCCGCGCCGTGCTGACCGTCTTCCACAAGGCGGTGATGGCGCTCGAGGACATCTTCGAGCTCGGGGTGCTGCACCGGGACATCAAGGCGTCCAACATCCTCATCCGGGAGCATGACGGCGAGCCGGTGTTGATCGACTTCGGCTTCAGCGCCGTGCGGGGAGACCCGATGCGGACGGTGCCGGGCATGCTGCCGCCGGGAACGCCGGAGTACCGCAGCCCCGAGGCCGTGCGCTTCGTCCGGGGCGAGTCCCGGGCGCTGACGTACACGTATGGCCTGTCCGACGAGCTGTGGGCGGCGGGGGTGCTGCTGTACTGGCTGCTCACGGACACGCTGCCCTTCGGCTCCCGGAACACGCCGGGGTTGAATGACCGCATCCGCCTGGAGACGCCCCTGGCGCCCCACGTGCTCAACCCCCGGGTTCCCGAGGCGGTCGGCCGGCTGTGTCTGCGCATGTTGGAGAAGGAGCCCCGGGCGCGGTTTCAAACCCACGAGGCGCTCCTCGTGGCGTTGGAGGAGCTGCTCGCGGGCTCCGAAGGGGAGGTGAGCTGGGACCAGCCATTGCTCGACCCCGAGCCGCCGCGGCTGGAAGGGGAGGGCGGCTCGGACCTGGAGGGGGACGAGAGCGGGTTTCCGGGGAGGGCGCCCAGGCGCCGGCGGGGGCAGGGGACGTGGGAGGAGCGTTCCGGGCCCGGGGTGGCTCCGGCTGGGGAGCAGCGCGTGCCGGGCGGGAAGAAGACGCCTCCATGGACGTGGGGGTGGATGCTGCTGGGACTCGTGCTCGCGGTCTGCGCCGTGGCGCTCTGGCATCGAGCGAGCTCCCCACCTGTCACGTCCACCCAGGGTAGGGAAACGGAACAGGCCATGTTTGTCCATGAAATGGCGCGGGCGGGGGAGCCATCCCAAGCTCAACCGGACGCGGCGCCTGACAGGGCACAACCCCCCGCGTCATCCCAGACACCCATGTCCCATTCCGCCGATGTGAATCAGACCCCGTCCCGGCAGTCCACTCCTCCCCGCGGTGAGGTGGGGCGTTCCTGCTGGAAGACGGTCGCCCTGGGCGCCCTGGCCGGTGCGGTGCTCGAAGGCTGCACGGGCGCGACGGCGCCCCAGGTGCGCCCCTCGCCCCCGCCCGTCATCGAGTGCCCCGCTGGCTGGAAGGAAACCCATGAGCTGTTTGGACTGCGCCGCATGGACATCGAGGTCGTGCAAGTGGGGACGGATGGGGAGATGGGGATGACCGCCGAGGTGAAGGAGGGCCCCGTGACCGTGATGTTGGGCGAACGTTGGGCGCGGATGCCGCGAGGCACTGTCTTCACCGGGACCTTCAAGTTTGGGGAGAACAGGTTTGGAGAATTCCGAATCTTCGGCCGCTTCGATCATGCCCAGACGCAAGAGGGGCGGCGCTACCCGATCTGCGTTCAAGCCTTGCTCTACGGGCCAGCCGATTATTGTGAGCGTCCGGGAATTGGCCTCTGCCCGGCGGACGGAAGTACGCCACCGGGCCATGTGCGGCTCTGGCAGCGCTTCACCGTGGGGACGACGAAGAACTTCGGGGAAGAGTGATGACCCGCGGCGTCCTCCTGGCGCTGGTCTTGCTCTCGGGGCGCGTGCGAGCCGCCGCACCGGAGGGGGTTGCCGACTGCGCCGCGTCCTCTCGGGTAGACCTGGGGGAGGCCTCTACCCGAGCCGTGCACCAAGTGTGTGTCAGCCCGGCTCAGCCGACCACCCTGGTTTTCGACTCCCCCCTGGCATGGGGTGCCGTGAAGGTTGAACCAGAAGAACGATTGGCCGATTGGGCCCAGGGGAGGGAAGGCCGGAGTGTCATGGTGCTTCCTCGCGCGGATCTCCTGGCGGGTGAGCGCGTCAAACTCAAGGTGCTCTTCGCGGGGAACGCGGAGCCAGCCCGGGCGGAGTTCTGGCTGGTGGGTCATCCATCACAGGGCGCACGAAGGGTGGAAGTATTCCGCCATGAGCGACCACCGGACGGGTCATGGCGGGAGGTCAATGAAGCGAGGGCCGAAGTGCGCCAATGCCAGCAAGACAAGGCGCGCCTCCTGGCGGAGCGTGAGTCTCCAGGTGGACTCATGGGGAT
This sequence comes from Cystobacter fuscus DSM 2262, assembly GCF_000335475.2. Lineage (NCBI taxonomy): Bacteria > Pseudomonadati > Myxococcota > Myxococcia > Myxococcales > Archangiaceae > Cystobacter > Cystobacter fuscus. Next base: position 124,698 of record NZ_ANAH02000064.1, read on the forward strand.
CGCATGGCTCGAGCGTGAACAAGACCGTCAATGGAAGGCGCTTTCACGCTCCCTCATCCGAGTCCCCGGAAGCACTCTTCACTCCACGAAGGCCAGGAGTCACCGCCAGGCGGAGAGTGTGGCGGTCCGGGTTCACCTCCTGAACCAGGCATCCACTCCCTGGCGCGCGGCGGGCGCGGTGCTGTCGGATGGCTCGGGAAGGAAGCTCGAGCTGTTGGTGTGGCAGCAGGGGCCTATCGCCCCGGGGGGGGAGGGCGTGGTCGTGGTCGGTGTCCAACGGGCTCCCGCGCGACTGCGTTGCCCCTGCGGGCTCGAACTCTGGGAAGAGGGGAGGGCCCGAATCGTCACCCTCCGGCAGGTGAACTTCCCCTCCACGGAGTAGCTCCCCGCCCAGTGCTTCGTTCCGGGAGTGAGGGAGACCCGCCGGCTCCGTTCCAAAGGCCATCCGGTCAGTAGACGATGCAGTCGAACTTCTCGATGACGGCCCTTAGTTCTTCCGGGGTGGTCTCGTATCGCTTCGCGATGGAGAGGGCGTGTTCGGTCAAGGCTGCCGTGAGGGGAGGCTCCTTGCGCAGCGTCTCAATGATAATGGGGCCCACTCGGCCCGGCCACGGGACGCTGTTGAGTTCATTGCTTCTGCCAACAGGGTCCAGGATGGTGAAGCAGGGCCACTTGGGAAAGCGCAGGGTGCGAGGATCGCAACCCATGAATCGACAGCCGTCCAGTTGGGCCTCGGTGAAGTCGCAGTCCTCGATGGAGCCGTGCTCCCAACCTGGGCTGTAACCGGGCCAGTGGCCGAAGTCGCACCCGGACAGACGCCCCTTGAATTGGCAACCCTTGAGGGAGGCCTTCACCCATTCCTGGTGGTTCTTCAACTCCTGTTTCACCTCGAAGGCACAGTCGATGAACCGCGCGCCTCCGTGAATGAGCAGGTTCCTTCCGGAGACCTTCAGCACGAGAGTGCAGTTCCTGAAGGTCACGTCGGAACCAAAGAAGTAGAGTGAACCCTTGTCTGTCAGTTCCAGTCGCTCTTTTTCGATTGTTCGGCTCTCGAAGAAGACCTTGTTGTAGAGCATCCGCCGCCCTCTCAGAAGGTGAGCATTCGGAAGAACTCGCCCGCCATGCGTCTGCCATGCCGGGCCAGATTCGAATCCGTGCCAGAGAGAATCTCGTATCGGTAGCCATTTGGGTCAATCACGTCCACGCCCTTGTTCCGGCTGAAATCATAGAGACGCTCGAATTGGAGTCTCACCTGATTCTCCACGTAGCGCCCCCGGGCCTCGCGTTCCAATAGCCGTGCCAGCCAGTACTCTCCCGCTTTCTGGGCTTCTTCGATGGCCGCTCTCTCGTTGCGACTGAGTTTGTCGGGCCCCCACGCCTTCGCGGCCTTGGTGACCGCCTCCTGGAGCATGTCCCCCACCTTGTCCTTGGTGGGAAGGTCCGCCACCGATTTGCCGCGTGGCAGGTGCCAGCGCTGGCCGTCGCTGAGTTCCACTTGCTGGTTGCCACCCCGGTGACGTAGGACGGTTGCGAAGGCGCGGCCCCCAGGGGCCTTACCCACTGCGCCGCCCGGCCCTTTCTTGAGCATCACCAGGGCCATGGGGCCTTGCGGAGAGGTGGCCACCACGTCCACCGCCACCACGGCCCGGGCGAGGGCTCCTTCCCGCGCGAGTGCCACCTCCACGGCCTCCATACGCCCCATGACAGCGGCGCCGCCCTGCGCATCGAACTGCGCTCTCGCGATCCTGTAGCCCGGTAGCGACGTCACCCGCGCGGCAACCTGCCCCAGCGTGTGACCGCTAAGCGTGGCCACCGCGAGAATCATGGCCCTCGCCGCGTCCTCGCCCAGCACCTTCCCGAATTCCTTCCCCGCCGCGCGCAGTTCCTCGAAGGTGGTGGCGTGGTGCGCCGTGTCGGCCATGCGGGCCCATCCATTCATCAGCCCGTACATCGTCTCGAGGCCCACGTAGCCCATCAGGAGGAGGGTCATGCCGGCAGCCAAGGCCTTGCTCGTTGGCTCGGGCACTACCCACATCATGCAATAGAGAGCCACGGTCCAGACGACCATGGACACGATTGCCTGGACGTTCAGCAACTCATGGACCAGTGCCTCGCGCGTCTCGTTGAGCACGGAGCCCAAGGCGAGGGCCAGGGCCAGCACGCGCCGGTCGTCGGTGCGCAGCACGGGCCCGTCGTCCAGGAGGCCCAGGCAGTCGCCTCCGCCCTGGTGCTCACACCAGCGGAGGTACTTCTCCTTCAAGGCTTCATCCGCCTCGGGAGTGAGGCACACCGGGCCGTTCTGCTGTTCTGGCACGAGCGTGTAGCCCTGGCCGCGGTAGGTTTCCAGGACCCAATCCCCCGTGCTCGCTACCCTTTCAACCTCGGGTGGCGGTTGCGGCATGAGGTCGAGCAATTCACGGGCGGCCTGTCGTGCACTGCCATGCCGCAACGGAACGTCGCGGGCGAGCCGTTGAAAGGCCTGTTGGAACTCCGCCTTGTGGATGGGCACGGGCCGGGTGGAAACGGCGCCAGGCTCCATGACGTCCACGTCGTACACGATGGCCGACTCAAGGCCTCGTGACTCGTGGCCGTCGCCCGTCGTGAGCTTGACCCCGGGGACACCCGGAGCGCAGGCGGACTGAAGGAAGAGCGAGAGAAGAAACCAGCCGCCCAGCACGGGGCGTGGCCGTGCGCCAGGTGGACGCGGACCGACAAGACGGGTGGACACGACACACCTCCAGTGGCGACGAGGGGGGAGAGTCGTCGCTCTGGAATCAAACGGAGATTCGGGTGTGCCCGTCAAACCCACCGCGGAGGCTTGCCGCGGCTGCCCGTGTCATCAGGACACGCCGTAGTCCGGCAGGGTGATGGTCTCGGCGGGGGGCGTCAGGAGCCGGCCGAGCAGCTGGCGCACCCCGGGCGCGGTGGCGAAGCGCAGCACGGTGTGGCTGAGGGCGATGCCGGCCCGGGTCTTCGGATTGGCGAGCCTCGGTGCCACCGAGGGGACATCCTGCGCCCGCGCGACGTAGGGGCGCATCACCCGCTCGTAGGCCGCGAACGCCTCGGCATGGTCCGCATGCCGGGAGAGCTCTCCCGCGAGGACGTAGGCGCCCACCAGCGCCAGGCTCGTCCCCATGCCGCTGATGGGCGAGGCGCAATAGGCCGCATCGCCCACCAGCGCCACCCGCCCTCGCGACCAGCGGGGCATGCGCACCTGGCCGATCGCCTCGAAGTAGAAGTCCGTCGTCCCGGCCAGCCCCGCCAGGGCCCGGGGCACCTGCCACCCGGCATCGGCGAACACCCGCCGGAGCACGTCCTTCTGCTCGTCCTGTCCGAGCCGCTCATAGCCGCGGGGCGGACTGAGGAACGTCAGCAGGGCCCGGGTCGTGCCGACGTTGTCCGGTCGCAGGGTCAGGCTGCGGCTGCCCGGGGCGTTGTACCAGCGCGCCCAGTCGTCATCCGACGGCTCCCGGGGAATCGTGAAGTAGGCGATGTAGAGGCCCAGCGAGCGGATCCTCGCCTCGTCCCCGAACACGAGCTGCCGCGTCTTCGAGCCGATTCCATCCGCGGCGATGACGAGATCGAACTCGCGCTCGGGGCCGTGGAGGAAGCCCACCCGGACCCGGTCGCCGGTGTCGGTGAGGGAGGCCACCCGATCGCCGAACAGGTACTCGGTGTCCTCCCGGGTGGCGTCGTAGAGGACCCGGGCGAACTCGCCGCGCAGGATCTCCAGCTCGGCTGTCGGTCCCTTGCCGTCCAGCGCCTCGGAGCTGATGCGCGCCTTCACCCGCCCCTCCGAGTCCACGAAGGCGAGGCCTGTCTCATGGGTCGTCCGGGCGCGGATCGCCTGCTCGAGGTTCATCCGGCGCACGACCTCCTGCCCCGCGCCGCGCACGTCCACCGACTGCCCCCCGGTGCGCAGCTCCGGAGCCCGCTCGACGATGACCGGGCGCATGCCGTGGCGTTTCAACCAGAACGCGAGAGCCGGACCCGCGATGCTGGCTCCGCAGATGAGGACATTTCGTTCAGCCATGGGGTGATTCCTTTTCGTGCCGCGAGGGGGAGGGCGTACGGCGGGCGCTCAGGTGCCGGAGGGGTGCTCGAGCGCGGCGACATAGGCGTCGATGACCTGGCCGAGGAACCGCTCGACCACGGCGCGGTCGGCCTCGCTCAGTCCGGCCACGACCGCGTCCAGGCTCTGGAGCATCGGCGTCAATTGCTGGATGACCCGGGCGACGGACGCCTCGGCCGGGACGACGAGCACCTTGCGGCGGTCCTCGGCGTCGCGTTCGCGCGAGACGTGTCCGGCCCGCTCCAGCCGATCGACGATGTGCGTGCTGGCCGCGGTCGACACCTCCAGGCGCGAGGCCAGATCGCTGGGGGTCAACGGCCCATTGGAGATCAGGTGCTCCATGGCGGAGAGATCCGTCAGGTTGACGCCCAGGTGCTCGCCCATGCGCTGCTCGATCCTCCGCGTGAGGACCGCGACGAGCCGCAGGCGATCGCCGATTTCACCTCCCGCGAGTCGCAACTGCTCCAGCGCAGCCTCGGGCGGATCCGGGGGGAGACGACCTCTCGCCATGGCATCCTCAAGGTTGATTAACTTAGTTAGCTATCAAGTAGGTTGAATATAATGGCCGTTAGCCAAGGGGCAAGGGAATCCATGTGGAGGCGGATTCGTCCCGAGCGTGGGGGAGACCCACCAGGTCCGTTCCCGAGGCCCCCCGGTGTGCATCCCGCCAGGTCGTGGCGCTAACCTGGCGCACGGACGCATCCCGGTGACAGGCCCATGGCGAAGGCGATCTTCACGACCTCGGAGAGTTCCGCGTACGACGACCAGCCCGAGGTCCGTTACCACTTTCCGAAGACCTACCTGCGCCAGGCCGAGGCCGCCCTGGGCGATCTGATCCTCTACTACGAGCCTCGCCGCACGCAGGGGCCCCGGAGCACCACGGGCCGTCAGGCCTACTTCGCCGTGGCCCGGCTCCAGCGCGTGGAGCGGGACGAGGCCACACCCGACCACTCCTACGCCTACGTCGAGGACTACCTCGAGTTCGATCGCCCGGTGCCCTTTCGGGAAGGAGACCTGTACTACGAGAGCGCCTTGCGCAAGCCGGACGGCAGCACCAACAAGGGCGCCTTTGGCCGCGCGGTCCGCAACCTCGACGAGGCCGAGTTCGAGGCCATCCTGCGCGCGGGCTTCACGCGGGAACTCGAGCCATGGGAGCGGCTCGTCTCCGGGGTCGCGGAGCCCGCCATCACCTACGCGGAGCGGCCGATCGTCACCCAGGTGGTGTCGCGGCCCTTCCGGGACGAGGCCTTCCGTCGCCACGTGCGCGAGGCCTATGACAACACCTGCGCCGTGTCGGGGCTGAGGCTCATCAATGGCGGGGGACGTCCCGAGGTGCAGGCCGCGCACATCCAGCCGGTGGCCCGGCACGGACCGGACTCGGTGCGCAACGGCCTTGCCCTGACCGGCACCGTGCACTGGCTCTTCGATCGAGGGCTCATCTCCGTAGATGACGACCACCGGCTCCTGGTGGCCCGCGGCGGACTGCCCGAGGGCATGGGCGGGTTGCTCCAACCCCATCGTCCCTTGCGGCTGCCCCGGCGGCAGGAGTGGTGGCCCCACGCCAGCTACCTGAAATTCCACCGGGAGCACGTCTTCAAGGGCCAGTGAGTTGGCCGTCAACGGGTTACGGTGCGCTTCTCTTTCGCGGGGTTGTCGCTCTTGGGAGGCGCTCAAAAACAAACCGCGCCCCCTCCGTGAGGAGAGGACGCGGCGGGGAAACTCCAACCGTCGGCCGTGCTTCAGGGCGACGGAGCGGGGAGGACGGGCTCCCCGTGGTGCGGCTCGGACTCGGGCTTCGTCTCCCCCCGCAGCCGCTGCATCAACACGTACAGGCCGGGGATGAAGAGGAAGTTGACCACCGTGGACACGAGCATTCCGCCGAACACCGCCGTGCCCAGCGAGTTGCGCGAGGCGGCGCCCGCGCCCGTGGCCGTCATCAGCGGCACCACGCCCAACAGGAACGCGATGGACGTCATCAGGATGGGCCGCAAGCGCACCGCCGCCGCCTCCACCACCGCGTCCGCCGCGCTCTTGCCACTCGCGCGCAGCTGCTCGGCGAACTCCACGATGAGGATGGCGTTCTTGCTCGCCAGACCCACCAGCATCACCAGTCCCACCTGGCAGAACACGTCGTTGGCGAAGCCCCGCGCCAGCTGCAACCCGATGGCGCCCATGATCGCCAGCGGCACCGACAGGATGATGACGAAGGGCAGGGTGAAGCTCTCGTACTGCGCCGCGAGCACCAGGAACACGAACAGGATGCCCAGGGCGAAGATGATGACCGTCTGGCCTCCGCTCTCCTTCTGCTCGAGGCTGATGCCCGTCCACTCCGCGCTCATGCCCTGCGGCAGCCGCTCCAGGGCGAGCGACTCCATCGCCTCGAGCGCCTGGCCCGAGGAGACTCCCGGCGCGCCCTGGCCGTTGATCTCCGCCGAGCGGAACAGGTTGTAGTGCCGGATGACCTGGGCGGACACCGTGGGCGTCACCTTCACCAGCGACTCCAGGGGAATCATCGCGCCGCTGTCACTGCGCACGTAGAACGAGCCGATGTCCTCGGGCGTGTCGCGGAACTGCTGCTCGGCCTGCATGTACACGCGGTAGGTGCGGTTGGCGTAGTTGAAGTCGTTGACGTACTGGCTGCCCATGTAGATCTGCATCGTGCTGAAGATCTGCTCCACGGGCACGCCGAGCGCCTTGGCCTTCTGCCGGTCCACCTCCACGTCGAGCAGCGGCGTGTCGGCGTTGAAGGAGCTGAAGACGCCGCGCAGGCGGCCTTCCTCGTTGCCGCTCACCACCAGGTCCTGCGTGGACGCCGCGATCTCGTCCAGCGTGCGCGTGCCCGCGGTGTCCTGGACGATGTACTGGAAGCCGCCCACGCTGCCCACGCCGCGGATGGCCGGAGGCTGGAAGGGCAGCACGCGCGCCCCGCCAATGCGGCTGAACGGCCCGCGCAGCCGCTCGACGAGCGCCGCCACGGATTGATCCTTGCCGAGCCGCTCCTCCCACGGCTTGAGCAGGGTGAAGACGGTGGCGTAGTTGGAGCCGTTGCCCTGCATGGAGAAGCCACCGATGGCGAACATGGTGATGACCTCGGGCTGCTCCTTGAGCACCTTCTCCACGTCCATGAGCACCTTCTCCGTCTGGGTGAGCGACATGCCCTCGGGGCCCTGGATGGAGACGATGATGTAGCCCTGGTCCTCGTCCGGGATGAAGCCGGTGGGCGCCGAGCGGAAGAGCAGCCCCGTGGCCGCGATGCACAGGAGGAAGGCGACGAGGATGAGCAGGGGGTAGCGCAGCACGGCGTGCAGGCCGCGGCTGTACGTGTCACGCGTCCAGTCGAGCGCCTTGTCCACCATGCGGAAGAACACCCACTTCTCCCCGTGGTGGTGGCGCAGCAGACGCGCGCTCAGGGCGGGCGTCAGCGTGAGGGCGCAGAAGGTGGACAGTCCCACGGACGCGGCGATGGTGAGCGCGAACTGGCGGTAGATGGCGCCCGTGGTGCCCGGGAACAGCGCCACCGGGACGAACACCGCCACCAGCACGATGGAGATGGCCACCACCGCGCCCGCCACTTCCTTCATGCCCTCGCGCGCCGCCTCGAAGGGCGACAGGCCCCGCTCGGCCATGAGCCGCTCGATGTTCTCGATGACCACGATGGCGTCGTCCACCACGAGACCCGTGGCCAGCGTCAGGCCGAACAGGGTGAGCGTGTTGATGGAGAAGCCCATCAGGTAGACGAAGGCGAAGGTGCCCACCAGCGACACCGGCAGGGTGATGGCGGTGATGAGCACGCTGCGCCAGCCGTGCAGGAACAGGAAGATGACGAGGATGACGAGGGCGATGGCCTCGATGAGCGTGTGGATCACCTCGTTGATGGAGGCGCGCACCGCGAGCGTGGTGTCCGTGCCCGTCTTGAACTCGAGTCCCGGGGGGAACTGCTTGCTCAGCCGCTCCAGCTCCCGGTAGACGCCGTCGCGCACGTCGAGCGCGTTGGCGGTGGGCAGCTGGAAGATGGCCAGGCCCACGCCCGGCTTGCCGTTGAAGCGCAGGAGCGTGCCGTAGTTCTCCGCGCCCATCTCCACGCGGCCCAGGTCCTTCACGCGCACCATCCGCCCGTCCGTGCCGCGCTGCACGACCACCTCGGCGAACTCCTCGGGCTCCATGAGCCGGCCATGGGCGCGCACCGCCATCTGATAGGGCTGCTCGGTGGCGGAGGGGGGCTGGCCCACCTGGCCCGCGGCCACCTGGAGGTTCTGCTCCTGCAGGGCGCGCGTCACGTCCTGGGGCGTGAGGCCTCGGCTGGCGAGCGCCGTGGGGTTGAGCCACAGGCGCATGGAGAACTTGCGCTCGCCGAAGATGCGCACCTCGCCCACGCCGCGCACGCGCTTGATGGCGTCCTTGAGGTTCACGTCCGCGTAGTTGCTCATGAACTTCGCGTCGTAGCGGTTGTCGGGGCTGGACAGACCCACCGTCAGGAGCATCTGGCTGGAGGCCTTGTTCACGACGATGCCCGTCTGGTTCACCAGCGAGGGCAGGCGCGAGGCGGCGCGGCTCACGCGGTTCTGCACGTCGACGGCCGCCACCTCGATGTCGCGCGTGGGCTCGAAGGTGACGGTGATGGAGCTGGTGCCGTCATTGCTGCTCGTGGAGGACATGTAGCGCATGCCCTCCACGCCGTTGATCTCCTGCTCGAGCGGAATGGTGACGGCGCTCTCCACCACCTCGGCGCTCGCGCCGACGTAGGTGCTGGTGACGGTCACCTGGGGCGGCGCCAGGTCCGGATACTGGGAGATGGGCAGGGTGGGAAAGGCGACCACCCCCGCCAGCGTCAGCAGGATGGAACAGACGGCGGCGAAGACGGGTCTGCGGATGAAGAAGTCGACGAACACGGCGGTGAGGCCCTCATTCTCTCGGCGGAAGCCGGGCGCGGCGTCCCTTTGGGGCGCGCCCGGCTTCCACGGGTGTGACTAGCGGCTGCCCCCGGCGGCACCGCCGCCGTTGGCTGGGATGGCCTTCTCGGCCTGGGCGGGCGGCGCCGCGGGCGCCGGCTCCTTGACCTTCACCGGCGAGCCATCGCGCAGCGCCTGCAGCGAGCTGACGGCCACGCGATCTCCCGGCTGCAGGCCCTCCTCCACGACATAGGCCATGGCGCCGAGCGCGCCGAGCTGGATGGGCCGGCGGTTCACCACCGTCTTCCCCTCCTTCTCCGTCACCACGAGCGCGAAGGGCTGGCCGCTCTGGCGCAGCACGGCGAGCGCGGGCAGCTGCAGCGCGCTGCGCGTGGAGTAGATGACGCGCGCGCGCACCAGCTCGCTCGGGCGCAGGCCCACGGTGTTGCGGAAGGCGGCCTTCACCTCCACCAGCTGCGTGCGCGGATCCGCCTGGGGTGCCACGAAGAAGAGGGGGCTGGAGACGAGCACCTGTCCGTTGGAGTCGAGCACCTCGAGCGGCGTCTCGGGCCGCAGCGAGCGCGCGCGCTCGGAGGGCACCGCCACGCTCACTTCCAGCACGTCCGCCTGGGCCACGCTGGTGAGCGGGGTGGTGGTGCCCACGAAGTCACCCAGGCGCACGAGCACGTCACCCACCGTACCGGCGAAGGGCGAGCGCACGGTGTTGTACTGCAGCTGCACCGCGCGCTGCGTCTCCTGGGCCGCCGCGGCGCGCGTGCTGGCCTCCAGCGCGTCCACCTGCGCCCGTGCCTGCTCCAGCTCCTGGGCGCTGGCGAGGCCCTCCTTGTAGAGCGACTCGATGCGGGCGCGCGTGCGGCGGGCCTGCTCGAGGTTCACCTCCGAGGAGGCACGCTGGGCCCGGGCGCTGTCGAGCGCGGCGCTCGCCTCGCGCGAGTCCACGTCCAGCAGCGCGTCTCCCTGCTCCACCTTCTGGCCGGGACGCACGTGGATCTTGCGCACGTAGCCGGGCACCTGCGACAGCACGTTGACGCTCTGCCGCGACAGGAGCGTGCCCAGGTACTCCCCGGTGTCACGCACCTCGCCCGGCGCCAGCCGCACCACCTCCACCTCGCGCGGCGGCGGAGGCGGCTTGGCGGGGGGCTTGCCACCACATCCCACGCTCCCCGCCAACATCGCGGCTCCCCACACACCCATCATCATCGCCTTCAGGGGGCGTCCCTTTTTCACCAGTCGCACCGGGCCTCCGTCAAGAATGCGTCCAGGCGTGCCTGGACGAGCTCGAATTCACGCAGAACCAGCGACAGCTCCGCCTGCCGCAACGCCGCGCCGCTCTGCACCAATTCCAAACTGCTCCCGCGGCCCACCTCGTAGGCACGCCGGGTGAGTTGATCCGTCCTCGCGGCCAGCTCCCGCGACGCGGCCGAGGTCTTCACCAACGACTCCGACACCCCCACGTTGCGCTTCGCCCGTGACACCTCCACCTCCACGTTGCGCCGCGTGCTCTCCAGCGTCTCCGCCGACTGCTGCTCCACGCCCCGGCGCTCGCGCACGAGCCCACCCCGCAGGCCGCCCTCCCAGAGGGGCACGGACAGCACGGCGGCGAGGCTCCAGGTGGTCAGCGTCGCCGGTGCCGGATCGGACGTCGTGTAGCCGTTGAGGCTGCTGTTGAGCGTCAGGGTGGGGAGGTAGCCCGCGGTGGCCTGCTGCCTGCTGTCCCGGGCCGAGTGGAGCTGGGCACGCGCCGACTCCACGTCCGAGCGCTTGTCGGCGCTCTCCAGGGCGGCGCACTCACTGATCGCCTCATCCACCAGCCCCTGGAGCTGGAAGGTGGGCTCCACACCCACCTCCTGGGGAAGGCCGAGTGCGAGGCCGAGGGCCTCCCGGGTGCGGCGCAGCTGCTCGTCTCCGGAGATGAGGGCCTGCCGGGCGATCTCCACGTCCTGCTGCACGCGCACCACGTCGAGCTGGGTGCCCACGCCGAGCTGGAAGGAGCGCTCGGTAAGCGCCGCCCGCTCGAGGGCCCGGAGCAGGCCGACCCGGTTGAGCTCGGCCGAGCGCTCGGCGGCCACCGTGGCCACGAGTGAGCGGGCGAGCCCCAGGGTGAGGCGCCGCTGGACGTCCTTGAGGCTCTCCCGGGCGCTCGTCTCGGCGAACTGGGCCGAGTGCAGCCCGCGCCAGGCGCTCACGTCCACCAGGGACTGGGAGAGGGACGCCGTGGCGCTCGCCAGCGGCACCGTGGGGATGGGCTGGTTGCCCTGGGGGATGATGGGCGCGCCGGTGAGGCCCACGGCGAGGCCCGGGTGGAGCAGATCCGTCGAGACGCCCGCGCTCAGGCGCGCGTTGGGCAAGAGCAGCGACAGGGACTGGCGCCAGCGGCCCTCGGCGCGCTGCACGTTGGCCTCGGCGGTCCTCAGGTCCGTGGAGCGCTCGCGCACCAGCGCCAGGGCCTCCTGCCACGTCGTCACCCTCCGGGGGGCGGGCTCCACCGGAGCCAGCATCGGATCATTCACCTGGGGTTGGAACGGCGGGGGCGCGGCCGTCGGCTCCTGCGCCACCGCCAGGGGCGGGGCCGCGGTGAGCGCGAGGACGAGTAGGGCGAGACGGGAAGTCATACAGGGGAGGACACCCGGAGAGAAGTTGGACGCGGTGCGTGCCGTCCGGGTGCACCCCGGAAGAACCCGCGCGTTGCGGCGGTTGACAACTATTGTCGACCACAAGCATTGTCTACGTCAAATGAGTCTCTGTGAGCAACTCGCATCTGTGCGCCGGGGCACGCACCGGCTGTTGGTCCGCCGCCTGAGTTCGCGGACGCGTCGGTCGTTGCACCAACTGGTGGCCCTCAAGGTCATCGCCCTGCGGGGGGTGCACACCCAGGCGCAGCTGGCGGAGCGGCTGCTCATCGACGCCCCCGCCGTGAGCCGGCTGGTGGATCGGCTTCAGGAGGACGGGCTGGTGACGCGCGAGGCGGGAGCGGATCGCCGCTGTGTTCGGCTCCAGGTGACCAACGCGTGCTGGCCGGAGGTGGAGGTGCTGGAGGACGAGGTGCGGCGCGTGGACGAGGAGGTGGCGAAGCACCTGACGGCCGAGGAGATGAGCGAGTTGAAGCGCCTGCTGGACAAGGTGCACGTGGCGCTCAGTCCTCCGAACACGGTCGTCAACGAGAAGCAGCTGGCGGAGTGAGTCGATTGAGGCCGCCCCCGGGTTCCCGCATCATGCGGGGACACTCCGAGGAGGCCGCTCGATGAAGACGCTGCTCGCCGTGCTCCCACTCGCCCTGTCCGCGCAGGTGCTCGCCCAGGGCGCGGAGCAGACGGCCCCGACGCTCCCGGCGGAGAGCCCTCGGCGCACGGTCATCGAGTTCGAGGATGAGGCGCTGGACCTCGAGCCGACCGAGCTCCGGCGCGGGTGCGTCCCGAGATGGAGCCCCGTGGTTCGGGTCCGCGAGAATTTCGACGACAAGGTGATGCAGTCGGCGGACGAGATGTAGCCCGTCAGTAGCCCGCCGCCTTGTCGACGACGTTCAGCAGCGGCTCGCCCTTCTCGAAGCGCTCGAGGTTCTTCAGGAAGAGCACCACGGCGTCCTCGCGCCAGGTGGGCGTTTGATCGGCGCAGTGCGGTGAGAGCAGGACGTTGTCGAGCCGCCAGAAGGCATGTCCCGCCGGCAGCGGCTCGGTCTCGAAGACATCCAGCGCGGCCCCGCGCAGGCGTCCTTCTTCCAGGGCCTTCACCAGCGCCGGCTCGTCCACGGTGCTCCCGCGGCCGATGTTGATGAGCACGGCGCCCGGCTTCATGGCGCGCAGCTCCGGCTCGCCCATCAGCCGATGCGTTCCGGACGTGTGGGGCAGGGCGAGCAGCAGGTAGTCCGAGGCGGCGATCATCTCGTGCCCGCGCTCGAGGGGGAACAGCTCGTCCACGAGCGTGTCCCCCGCGCTGCGCGACGGCTGGCGCCGACAGGCCAGGACGCGCATGCCGAAGGGCCTGGCCCGTTCCGCCACCGCGCGGCCGATGTCCCCATACCCGAGGATGCCCAGGGTCTGTCCGCGCAGCTCCACGGGCGAGAACTGTTCCCAGCGCGCCTCGCGCTGCTGGCGCACCAGGCGGCGCAAGTCCTTGGCGAAGAACAACATCGCGGCCAGGGCGAACTCGCCGAGCGAACCGCTGTAGACGCCCTTGGAGTTGGTGAGGGGGAGGGGACTCTGGATGAGTTCCTCGAAGAGGAGGTTCTCCACCCCCGCGGAGAGCGCGTGGATCCACCGCAGGGAGCGGGCCCGTGGCAGCAGCGCGCGCAGCACCTCCTTCTTCTGCGCGCCCAACAGCAACACCTGGGCCTGCTCGATGGCCGGGGCCAGGTGCTCCTCGGAGAGGCCGACGGTGAGGCGCAGGCCCGGCGCCAACCGCCGCAGGGCGGACACGGCGGGGGACGAGGGATCCGCGAGGACCAGCAGATGTTCGACGTTCATGGGGCCGCCGACCCTATCAGTCCCATGCCGACTCGCCTGGGCGCCCGTGGACCTGCCTTCGCCAGAGGCATGCTGGTCCGTGGGCCAGTGGACCCCTACCTTCTACTCATCGGGGCTCTGGCCTCGACGGGAGGGGGCAAGCCGATTGGGGGTAGGGCATGGCTGATGGGACCCCGGACAGCACCGACAATCCCTCTTCGAGTCCGGTGCCAGGAAGCCAGACCGCCGGGCTGGATGATTCCGAGTTCGATGATTCCCTCCTGCGGGCCGTGGCCGAGGGCCCCGGCTTCTTCCGCAAGCCAGCCATCGGGGAACGGCTGGGCGGCTCGGATGGGCGGCGCTTCGAGATCCTCGGAGAGCTGGGGCAGGGGGGCATGGGGCAGGTATTCCGCGCGCGCGACGCGGAGCTGCAGCGCGTGGTGGCCCTCAAGTTCTTCCGGCCCCGGGCGGAGGCCGGAACCGATGGTTCCTCCCTGGAGCTGTTGCGGCAGGAGTCACGGGCCATCGCGCGGCTGGATCACGAGAACATCATCCGGGTCTTCGACGTGGCCGAATGGGTGGGCGCCTCGTGGGAGCCCCGGATTCCCTTCCTCATCATGGAGTGCTTGGAGGGCGAATCGCTCGCGTCCCTGTTGCGGCGGGATCGGCGGCCAGGCGTGCGGCGTGCCCTGGAGGTGATGGAGGGGGTGGCGGCCGGTCTGGCGCACGCGCACGAGCGCCACATCCTCCACCGCGACCTCAAGCCGAGCAATGTCTTCATCAGTCCCCAGGGGCGCGTGAAGCTGTTCGACTTCGGGCTCGCCTGGTCTCGTCTCGCCGACGACGCCGCCTCGGCCTTCCTGCCCATGGCCGGGACGCCCGCCTATATGTCCCCCGAGCAGTGGCGGGGCGGCGCGCAGGACGCGCGCAGTGATCTCTGGTCCGCGGGTATCCTGCTGTACGAGATGCTGTGTGGAGATCTGCCCTATCCGTACGAGGGGTTGGATGTGCTGCGCGAGCACGTCACCTCGCCCGAGCCGGTGCCCTTGGTGCGCACCCGATGTCCGGAGGTGCCCGAGGAAGTGGAGGCCCTGCTGGCCTCGCTCCTGGCGAAGGCGCCCGAGGCGCGTCTGCCCTCCGCCCATCAACTCCTGGCGCGGCTGCGCCAACTGCAGGAGGGCCTGGGTCCCTGGCGCGAGGAACCCCGGGCGGTGGTGCCGCAGCGCCGGGCGGTGACGCTGATGTCCTGCCTCCTGGTGGGCGCGCAGGGGGGGGCCGAGACGTCCGATCCCGAGGATCTGAGCGAGCTGGAGGCCACCTTCCACAAGCGCTGCTCGGAGATCACCCAGGCACATGGGGGCTCCATCACGAGCTGCATGGGGGAGGAAGTGCTGGCCTGCTTCGGCTACCCGGTGGCCCACGAGGAGGACGCCGAGCACGCCGTGGCGGCGGCGCTCGAACTCTCCGCGAACGGGCTCACCCTCCAGGTGGGCCTGCATACGGAGACGGTGGTGTTGGATGACAGTCTTCCGCAGCTTCATGGCCGCGCGCCCACCATCCAGGGCGAGGCGCCCCGTATCGCCGCGTGGCTCGCCCGGCAGGCCCGCCCCGGCACCGTCGTCCTCAGCCCGGCCACGCATGCCCTGGTGCGACCGGCCTTCGACGCTTCTCCCCTCGGCGAGCGCTCCTTCGAGGGGTTTTCCAAGGCGCGCTCGATGCCGCTGTGGCGGGTGGTGCGCGCGCGAGAGACGGTGTTCCGCTTCGATCGCACGTTGGCCGCCGGGGCGCTCACCCCCCTGGTGGGCCGCGAGGAGGAGCTGCGTCGGCTGCTCGGCTTCTGGAAGGAGGCCCAGGAAGGCCGAGGCTCCTTCGTGCTGCTCTCGGGTGAGGCGGGCCTCGGCAAGTCCCGGCTCCTCCAGGAGATGCGCCAGCGAATACCGCCGTCCTCGTGCACCCTGCTGCGTTGCCAATGCTGGAGCCAATTCACCCAGAGCGCCTTCCACCCCATCATCGAGATGATGCAGGGGTTGCTCAGGCTGGCGCCGGAGGGCTCGCCCCAGGACAACCGCCGCGAGCTGGACGCGCGCCTGACGGAGTGGGGCCTGGAAGAGGAGCAGCGCGAGCTTCTCGCCGCCTTCCTCTCGCTCCCCTCGGGGGGCGCCGCTCCACGCTTCCCCCTGTCGCCGGAGCAGCGAAAGGAGCGCACCCGCGAGGCGCTCACGGCGCTGCTGCTCCACCTGTCCCGCGCGCGGCCCGTGCTCCTCCTGGTGGAGGACCTGCACTGGGCGGATCCCTCCACCCGGGATCTGCTCGACACGGTGCTCGGCCGGGTGGGGCACGCGCGGATGCTCGTCGTCGCGAGCACCCGCGACGCGGACGGCCCCCGTCTTCAGACCGAGCGGCTGTCCTTCCACCACCTGGCGTTGAATCGGCTGCCAGCGCCCCTCACGGCCCGTCTGGTGCGCGAGGCGGCGGGCACGGCGCTGCCGGAGGAGACGGTCCGACTGCTGGTGGAGAGGACGGAGGGAGTGCCCCTCTTCGTGGAGGAGCTGACACGTCAGGTGGCCGCCGGCGGCAGCGTGCCCGCCCTGCCCCTCACCCTGCATGGGTTGTTGCTGGCCCGGCTGGATGCGCTGCCGGTGCGACTCAAGACCCTGGCCCAACTGTGCGCCGTGGTGGGCCGCGGCTTCACCCGGACGTTGATGACGTCGCTGACCCGGCGCGAGCCGTCCTCGTTGCGCGACGACCTGGATGCGCTGGTGGCCTCGGGTGTGCTCCAGCGGAGTGAAGACGTGGAGGAGGGCGTCGCCTACCAGTTCCGCCATGCCCTCTTCCAGGAGGCCGCCTACCAATCCCTTCCCCGGGGCCCCCGGCGTCACCACCACCGGCGGATCGCCCAGGCCCTGGAAGAGCAGTTCCCCAAGGTGGTGCAGACCCAACCGGAGTTGCTCGCCCACCACTACACCGAGGCCGGGGTTCCCACGCGGGCCATCGTCCACTGGCGGAGCGCCGGGATGCGCGCCCTGCTGCGTTCGGCGAACCAGGAGGCCGTGAACCACCTGCACCAGGCGCTCACGCTGCTCGGCACCCAACCCGACACGCCTCAACGCACCCAGCAGGAGCTGCAGTTGCTCACCGCCTTGTGCATTCCACTGACCCAGGTGCGCGGCTTGAGCGCCCCCGAGGTGAAGCGCACCTACGCCCGGGTGCGCGAGCTGTTCCCCCTCGTGGGCGACGCGCTGCCAACCCTGGAGGTGTCCTACTGGGGGCCGTTCTCCTATTCCTACTGCCGCGCCGAGTACCGTGAGGCCTACGCCCTGGGCGAACTGCTCGTGGCGGTGGGCTCCCGCCAGCGGCACCAGGAATTACTCGTCCTGGGCTACCGCATGATGGCCACCATGCTCTTCACCTGGGGGCGGATGCGCGAGGCGCTCGACCGCGCGGAGCGCGCCGTGGCGTGCTCGGACTTTCCCCTGGCGGAGCACATGCGGTTGGCCGTGCGCCACTGGTTGAATCCCACGGCGGTGGCGCTCGCCCACGGCGCCGTCATTCAATCGGTGCTCGGCCAGCACGAGGAAGCCCTGCGCTGGGGCAGGGACGCGCTTTCGCTCGCCGAGCGCATCGGTCATCCCCTGACGCGTGCCTATGTGCTCCTCTACTCCGCGGTGGCCTGTCAGATGCGTGGCGATGCGCGGGGGACCCTCGCGCTGGCCGAGGCCTGTCTCGAGATCGCGCACGAGCACCGGGTGCGCCTGCTGGTGGAATGGGTGATGCAGATCGGCCTGCTGCGTGCCTGGGCGCTCTCCGAGCTGGGCTTTCCCGAGGGGAGCCTGGCGCAGATGCGCCTGGGGTTGAGCCGGTGGCGCCTCGTGGGCATGCACTCGGCGATGCCCTACTTCGTGGGCCTGCTGGCGCAGGTGCACTTGCGGCGGGGGCGGCCCCAGGAAGCCCTGCGCGCGGTGAACGCGGCCCTGCGGTGGGTGGAGTCGGAGGGCGAGCACTTCTACGAGGCGGAGGTGTACCGCGTCGGCGCCCAGGCGTGGCGGGCGCTGGGCGAGGAGGAGCGGGCACGCGAATTCCTCCAGCGGGCCGTGCACATCGCGCGGGAACAGGGCGCCGGGCTGTTCGAGCAGCGCGCCCTGCGGCTCCTGGAGTCACACGAGGCGGAGCCCGAGGAGGCGGCGCGGCACGTCCACGAATGAGCCGCGGTCCCCTCGCCGGGCGCCGCCTTCCTTCAGTCAGTGGAGGGCCATTGGCTCCGCGTGTCCGGGGACGCGGGAGCGGGTGGGGTGGCGCGAGTGCTCGATGAGGTGCTCGGCGAAACGATCGGCGAGCGCCGCGATGGTGAGGCTCGGGTTGACGCCCGTGGGGCCCGGTAGCACCGAACCATCCGCCACGTAGAGGCCGGGGTGGTTGAAGACCTCGCCATGGGAGTCCACCACGCCGTCGGCCACGGAGCGGCCCATGGGGCAGCCCCCGAGCGGGTGCGCGACGATGATGCGGCTGAGGTAGCTGAGCGGATTCTGGATGAACCTTCCCCCGAGCACGCGGGCCACCCGGGCCATGGTCCGCTGCACGCGCTGGAAGTAGGCCGACGAGCCGCGCATCTTCCAGTCCACCGTCAGCATGTCCTCCTCGTTGAGGGACATGCGTCCGGTGGGCAGATCCCGGCCCATGGCGAGCAGCGGCAGTGAACTGGAAGAGCCCACGCAGTCGCCGATCGCATCGGCGATCTCCGCGCTCACGTCGGTGTCCTTGTTCAAGCCGAGCCAACCCTGGGCGAGCCGGAGCCCCAGCCGGGCGAGGCGGTGCGTGAGGGCGGCCTGGTTGAGTCCCTCGTGGAGCCAGTTGACGAACTCCGGGTAGCCCGCGTCCTGGATGTAGAAGCCACGGCCGGTGCCCCCTTGGGACGCGTCGCGAATGCGCAGGCTGCTGGTGATGACCGGGCCATGGCCCCCATCGAGCAGGCGGGGCTCGTATCCCCGGTTGCCCTTCTGGACGCACTTGGAGACGAAGGACACCATGTCTCCATTGCCGCTGAACTGCGTGCCGAGCCGGGTGCTGAGCCCCGGCAGCGCCGCCTGGCCCTTGAGCAGCAGAAACGTGGTGCCGAAGGTGCCCGCCGACAGCACGAGCTTGTCCGCGGTGATGATCCTGCCTGGCTGGTCGGACAGGGGCACCTGGGGAGGATCGCCCTCCCGGGCCTGGGAATGGTCCAGGTACTCGACGGCATAGCCATCGCGCTCATGCCAGAAGGAGCGCACCTCGCAGCGCGCGCGCAGCTCCGCCCCGGCCCGTTTGGCGGCCGACAGGTACGTGTAGTCGAGCGTGTTCTTGCTGCCGTAGTTGCAGCCGATGTCGCACTCGCCGCACAGCCGGCACGTCAGGCGGGTGCGCCCGTGCAGGTTGCCCTGGGGCTCGTGGATGGGCTCGCCTGGAACGGGGGGCTGTCCGGGGTTGCCGAACGTCACCGCCAGGGGTGGCAACTCCCAGTCGTTCTTGAGCCCCATGCGCTCGGCGGCGAGCTTCATCGCGATCGTCTTGGCGGTGTGGCGGTAGGGCTCCTGAGCGAACGGGTAGCGCTGGGCGCCGAGCATCTTCTCCACGGCGTCGTAATGCGACTCCAACTCCTCGCGGTTGACGGGCCAGTACTCGTAGCCCCCGTGGCGGGGAGACTCGCGCACGAAGGTCTTCTCGTCCTTGCGCAGCAGCACGTTGGCGTAGATGAGCGAGCCCCCGCCGAGCCCGCTCGACACCACGCCCGCGAGCCCGGGAAAGGACCAGATGTTGAAGAGCCCATGCAGCCCCTGGTGGGGATCCCAGAAGTTGCGGCGCATGCCATAGGGGCTGCGCGGGAACGAGCCGGGGGGATAGGCCTTGCCTCGCTCCAGGAGACAGACACTCAGGCCCGCCTCGGCCAGACGCCAGGCCATCACCGAGCCGCCAAAGCCAGACCCCACGATGATGACATCGAAATGTTCTCGTCGTTGTTGTCTTGGACTCATGGGGATTCCAGTCGCGGGGGGAAGGGGATGGAGGGGCGGCCCGCGTTGCGGAGGGCCAGCACCTTGGGGGCGTAGAGCCGCCAGAGGGAGCCGAGGAAGAACTCGCCAAAGCGCAGCCGGACCTGGAGGCCCATGGGCTCCGGGAGGCGGGAACCCATGGACGCCATGATCGCGAGCACGTCCCGCAGTCCCAGCGAGAGCACTCCCGCGCCCACGATCGGGCCGCGCTCGTCCTCGCCCTCGTGGAGCCGGCAGGAAAGCCGGGTGGTGTCGCGCCACAGATCCCAGCCCTGGTCGTCACGGACGGTCTTGGTGCCCGACAGGTAATACGCGCGCGCTCCGCTCACGAAGGGCAGGCCATAGGTCATCAACCGGCTGCCTGGTGCGTCCGCGGGCCGGAACAGGTTGAAGCGCCCCCGCTCCACGAGCAGCTCCTGGCCGAGGGGCGCATAGGAGGCACGGGCCAGCAGCCGGGCCGTGTGCTGCGGGTTCTCGAGGAAGGCCTCCACGTCGTCCACGAGGATGGTGGCGTGGAAGGTGAAAGGCGTGCGCCGGCCCCGGGCGGCACCCTGGCGGGGGTCCGTGGTTCCCAGCGACAGCCCTCCCGACATGGTCTCGCGGAAGAAGAGCTCGGGAGCGGAGTCCCGGATTTCTCCATGTTCGTCCAGCGTCATGCGCGCTCCTGCGTGGGCCGGTTCAGCTCGGCCTGGATGAGGGGGAAGATGTCCCAGGGCGCGTTCCTGCCCATGAAGACATCGAGGTGGCCGTAGCCCGGCACCACGTGCAGCGAGTGGTAGCCGCGCCGGTAGCGGGACATGGCCTCGTAGGAGCGCCGCTGGCTCTCGGCGAGGAAGCACCGGTTGCCGCGGCCGGCCATGAAGACGAACCGGGCATCCGTCTGGGGACGGCGCAGGGCCACGTCCTGGGGCAGCTCCCGGTAGCCCTCGACGGGAACGGTGTAGCCCGCCCGCAGGCTCTCGAGCATCTGCCGGAAGAAGGAGAGGGGCACCTGGGCGAACTCCTGCTTCACCCATTCATGGGTTTGCGGATTGAGGTTCTCGTGACTCCAGAGCGTGGAGTGGCCCAGGCCGTAGCCGTAGATGATGCTCACCATCTTGCACACGGTGTTGTCGCACTCGTGATGGGTGGCTCGCGCCGCGAGGGTGAGCGCCCGGGGGATCAGACCCTTGGCGCCGAGGCCCCACTGCGGATTCAGGTAGGGCGTCCACCGCGAGAGCAGGGGAACGAGCTGGCGCAGCTTGAGGTGCGTGGCGAGCGACATCACCGGGTGCAGGGAGACGGCGTTGCTGATGATCAGCTTCACCTGGGGAAGCAGCCCGGCGACCGCCGAGAGGACGAAGCTCGACGCGCCCTGGCAATGGACGATGGCCTTGACCTCGTTCCAGCCCGTCTTCTGGACGATCGTCTCGATGGCCTTGGGGTGGTCATGGACGGCCGCCTGGTCGAGCGTCCACTCGTTGGGCGCGACGTCGATGCTGGCCCGCCAGTTCTCCAGCCAGACATCGTAGCCGTCGGCGACGAGGGTATCGACGAGCGTCCGCGGAATGGGGGCGCGGAAGATGTTGGCGCGTACGCCCGCGCCATGCACGAGCATCACGGGCCCCTTGACTGGAGCGCGAGTGCCTAGGACTCGGATGAGATTCAGTTGCTTGCCATCACCCGCACGGAAGTTCACGACTTCCTCACGAGGGTGGGAATAGGTTGCGGCATTGGCACGCATTATGGAAAACTCCCCCTACGCTTAGATGATTGGCACTGCACACGCCCGCTGACACGGCATTGCACAGGGCCCGCCTCCCTGACCGCCTTGGGGGACAGGGCGCTTTCTCACCGATGGACAGCCGCCACGGCGGATGTGACGAAAGGTCCTATCCAACGCGGACAGAGGGCGAAGAGCCCTCGGGAAGCCGGCCGTTCGCGGTCACGCTCCTCGCGTGATTGGATGAACCTCATCCCTTCGCCACGCCTCACCCAGATGTCTGGGTATTCAATCCCTTGTCGTGGGCGTTCGTCTCGGCGAGCACCTGGCCCTGGGCCGGGGCTGGATGTCCCCCCGGGTGCACATGGGCCTCGCGCCGGAACTGCCCGGAGTGCGGCTGGGCCACCGGCACCTGGTGCAGGTGCTGTTGAACCTGTTGCTCAACGCGGTGGACGCGGTGGACGCGGTGGAGTCGGCCCAACCCGCGCGACAGGCCCAGATCGCCGTGGGCGCGCGATGGCTCGAGGGCGTCGTGCGTCTGGACGTGGACGGCGCCCGCTTCGTCCTGTTGCTGCCCGTGGCCCGGGAGTGCCCCTCGGCGGTGGCCTGAGCCGTGTCCCCGCCTACTGGGCGAGGCCGTCCAGCACCTCGGAGAGGGAGGTGGCGTTCAGAGAACGATCGAACCAGCGGTAGAGGGTCGCCAGGTCCGTACAGGTGAGGATTCGCTGGCGAGCCGCTTCGCCGACCCGCTGTGTGGATGGCCGCATCCTCCTCCACCCACAGCAGGTAACGAATGACGGCCACCAGATGCTCGGCTCCCTCGGCGTCTGCGTGGACCTGCGAGAAGAGCACCCCCCAATCCGGCAGCTTCCGGGCCAGTTCCCCGGTGCGTCCGTAACGCAGCACCAGCCACGCCAACCGGGCCAGCGGCGGGCCGGGGCGTGCGCTCAGCGCTTCTTCCCGCTCGGCCGTCAAGTCATCGAGCAGGTACTCGAATCGCGGTGCCCGCTGGGGCTGCCGTGCTGCCCTGGTGGCCTCCACTGGCCCGAGCTTCGCCTGCCCGGCCCTGGCGCGCTCTTCTCAAGATCAACCACCGCGTTTGTCCCGCTTGCTCCCCCTCTGTTTGTCAGGCGCGGCGCGCTCCGTGCGTGGTCGGCTGCGCTTGCTGGACGGTGCCGGGCGGGCTGCTTCCGGCGGCCCCGCCTCATCGTCGGCAGGGTCTAGGGCCCACCCCTTTCAAGGTCGATTGGCAGGCATCCCGCGCGATAAATTGGACGGGGTGGAAGTAGCCAACCGCCCCAATCGGGGCGTTCATTGGATACATCTTCCCCATGAACGCCCGATGCTGGACGCCCCTGGGGTACTCTGGTCCTCTGGGTTGTCTCACTTCTTCGCCGTCCCCTTGGGCTCAGGGCTTCTCTCCCTTGAGCACGCGCGCTGTCGCCACGTGTTTTCTCGCCTCCTCTGCCGACACATAGCCTTTCTTCACTTTCTTCTTGGCCGCTCGCGGGTGCTTGCGCAGTGTGGAGAGTTTCACCTGCTTCGCCAATTCCAGCAGCACCTCGCTGAGTTGCTCCGCGGATTCTTCTCCCTGTCCGCTCCACTCTTGCGGTTCTACCGCCGTCATCATCCCGCTGTAGGTCGCCTTCACCTCGGTCGCAATGTAAAAGGTGGAGACTTGCCATCCACGCTTGGCGGCTTCCTCTTCTTGGCCGACTTCCACTGCGGCTTTCACCACCGACAGTACATTGTACGCCATCACTGCTACCCCAAACGCCAACAGCGCCGCCTTCGGCTGTCCCAGACTTCGCCCTTCACTTTCCAGCACTGCTTCCAACTCTCCGAACATTCCCTCTATCTTCCAGCGGCCCCTATACAACTCGGCTACCGCTAAGGCTCCCATCTTCTCCGCAGGCACATTCGTCAAATTGTCGTGTATCACTCACTTCTTCGCCACGAAGGTTTTCGGGAAGGGTGACGTCAAAGATTGAATCGAAAATGGGATAGCTCTTTTCGTTGAATTCAACCCCTGTCACAGGATGCTTCTGGCCCGCAAGGTGCTCATTCTTGTGGGATGAAGGCGAACTGCACTCCAGGGCGTGCTCTGGCGCATGGGCAGTTGACGGCAGTAGCACGAGTAAGGCAAGCCTTGCCCAAAATGGCATGGGAAAGGTGATAGGCCGAGCAGTACCAAGAGGAGGTATTTGGCGCGGAGGAATAACAGGCGTCGGTAGCCGAATGGGCTGCGCCGGAGTCGGGGTTGGTGTGAGCCGAGGCGGGGATGCAGGCTCACCAGGAGTTTCGAAAACTGGCGAAAGTGGTACGGGCCGCGGCACGGATGAACTGCCGTGAACCTCCGCGCTGGTGTGTACCAAGTAGGCATTGAACCCTGAGCGTCCTGTCTGAGCAGACCTGAAACTGGCAGGCCGCTTGTGAACTTTCTGGTCTTCAGACTCTGGAGATTCAGGGGGCGTCAGTGGTCGGTACTTGTAGCCGGACAGCAATCCCCTAGGCGGGTGCCCTCCTACGCTTCGCGAAGCGCAACCCGTCAAAAGCACGGAGGCCAGCAAGATACAAAGCCATAGGTAGCTCCTCCTATGGCATGCGGTTTGCGCTGCTGGTGATGAACTTCCGTAAGAGTGTGGAATGTCCATGGTGACGAAGGGGGAGACCCCGGTGGCGGCCACCTGCCGCGCTTGCCTGGTCTCACCTCTGGTCAGGGAGCACGGGCGGGAGCGCTGCTCGGCTCCTCGCTCACGTGCGCCCCACGGGAGAAGCAGTTACGCCGGAGGCTGGGACTCTGAGCCCTGCCGGCCCACGGAGGGGGGAGGCACGAGTGCGGCGTCCACGGCGGTGTCGGTCTGCTCGGCCCAGCGCACGTGGTAGGTGGCGGACTGGCCGTCGAAGCCCTCGGGCAACGCGACCACGCGCTGGCCTCCGGACAGCTCCGCCGTCCGGGCCAGCACTCCCGCCACGAACGTCGGCAGATCCGCGCCGATGTCCGTCAGCCACACCTCCACCTCCGTCGCCCCGCGCTCCACGATTCGCACCTCACTGCAATTGGCGCTCGTACGGAAGCACAGCCGGGCCTGCGTCAGCGTCCGCCGGGGCCCCATCAGCCGGGCCATCCCGAGCAGCGCGCGCCCGAAGAGGGTGGAGAAGTAGCCGTCGATGAACCGCTCACCGAGCGAGTAGTACGCCGCCTCCGCGGGCATCCCCGCGTAGACGTGGTCGGCCGCGATCCGCAGGAACTGCTTCCATTGCTCGAGGGTGTAGGTGGGAGAGAGCTTCTGCTCGAGATCCAACCCCGCGTCCGCCAGCCGCTGTCTGCATGCGGGCGTGAGGCGGTTCTCGAGGGCTCGGAGAAAGAGCGCTTCGACGGTTCCTGCGTAGACGAGCTTGTCGCCGGTCATAGGAATGCAGGTATAACCGGTCTCGCGGGTCCAAAGCTACATGCCTGTTCAGCAAGCGTGCAGTTATGTACCCTTTGTGTATTCCCTGGTGCGCTGATTCAGCCTCCCCGCGGCGTGTTCTCATGTGGGGAGATCAGCGAGCGGGGATGCACTTTTCCCGGCGGCCGAGAGAGTCACCCGCCTAGACTTCCCTTCTCCATGCAGACGATTGAAACCCCCCGGGCGCCGCTCGCGGCCCTGCTCCCCGACCGCTCCGCCGGCCCCCTGGCCTCCGACGACATCCTCACCCGCTTCGTCGGCTGGGTGGAGTCCACGGGCCTGTCCCTCTACCCGGCGCAGGAGGAGGCCATCCTCGAGCTGCTCGGGGGCAAGCACCTGTTCCTCAAGACGCCCACCGGTTCGGGCAAGTCGCTCGTCGCCATGGCGCTGCACTTCAAGGCCATGGCCGAGGGCAAGGTGTCCTTCTACACCTGTCCCATCAAGGCGCTCGTCAACGAGAAGTTCTTCGCCCTGTGCGAGGCCTTCGGCGCGGAGAACGTGGGACTGCTCACCGGCGACGCGGCCATCAACCGCGAGGCGCCCATCATCTGCTGCACCGCGGAGATCCTCTCCAACCTCGCCCTGCGCGACGCCATGCTGCGCGCCGACTACGTGGTGATGGACGAGTTCCACTACTACGCGGACCGCGAGCGCGGCATCGCCTGGCAGCTGCCGCTCATCACCCTGCCGTCCACCACGTTCCTGATGATGTCGGCCACGCTGGGTGACACGCACCTCATCGAGGAGAAGCTCCAGGAGTTCACCGGCCGCGAGGTGGCGAGCGTGCGCAGCGCCGTGCGCCCGGTGCCGCTGGACTTCGAGTACCGCGAGACGCCCCTGCACGAGACCCTCCAGGATCTCATCCGGCTGGGCAAGGCGCCCATCTACCTGGTGAACTTCTCGCAGCGCGCCGCGGCCGAGCAGGCGCAGAACCTGATGAGCGTGGACTTCTCCACCAAGGAGGAGAAGGAGGCCATCCGTCAGGCGCTCTTGGAGGCTCCCTTCGACACGCCCTACGGCAAGGACTTCCAGCGCTTCCTGCGCCACGGCATCGGCATGCACCACGCGGGCCTCTTGCCCAAGTACCGGCTGCTCGTGGAGCGGCTGGCGCAGACGGGTCTGCTCAAGGTCATCAGCGGTACGGACACCCTGGGCGTGGGGGTGAACATCCCCATCCGCACGGTGCTCTTCACCCAGCTCTTCAAGTTCAACGGCGAGAAGCTCGCCACGCTGAGCGTGCGCGACTTCCAGCAGATCGCCGGCCGCGCGGGCCGCAAGGGCTTCGACACCCAGGGCAGCGTGGTGGCCCAGGCGCCCGAGCACGTCATCGAGAACGTGAAGATCGCCCAGAAGGAGGCCAAGGGCGGCAAGCGGCTGCCGCGCAAGCCTCCGCCCCAGAAGGGTTTCGTCAACTACGACAAGAACACCTTCGACCGGCTACAGACCGGACTGCCCGAGCCGCTCGAGTCCCGCTTCGAGGTGACACACGGCTTCCTGCTCAACCTCTTGCAGAGCGAGATGGTGGGCGGCGCCGAGGGCTATCAACGCCTGGTGCGGCTCATCTTCCGCTCGCATGGCTCGGAGTACATCAAGCGGCGCAACATCAAGGAGGCCGCGGCGTGCTTCCGCACCCTGCGCAACGCGGGGCTGGTGATCGTGAACAAGGGGGAGGGTGGCTCGAGCGCGAGCGTGGCGGTGGCGCCGGGCCTGCAGCGAGACTTCTCGCTCAACCAGACGCTGTCGCTCTACCTCCTGGACACGCTCAACAAGCTGGACCACGAGGCGGAGACGTACGCGCTGGACGTGGTGACGCTCGCGGAGTCCATCCTGGAGAACCCCGAGGTGGTGCTCTACGCGCAGCTCCACGAGCTCAAGGGCGAGAAGATCGCCGAGATGAAGGCGCGGGGCATGGAGTACGACGAGCGGATGGCGGAGCTGGACAAGCTCGAGTGGCCCAAGCCCAACCGCGACTTCATCTACACCACCTTCAACGCCTTCGCGGACAAGCACCCGTGGGTGGGCGCGGAGAACATCCGGCCCAAGTCCATCCTGCGCGACATGTACGAGCGGTACATGACGTTCCACGACTACGTGCGCGAGTACGGCCTGCAGCGCAGCGAGGGCGTGCTCATGCGCTACCTGGGTGACTGCTACAAGGCCCTCACCCAGACGATCCCCGAGCGCTACCGCAACGACGAGCTCAAGGACATCATCGAGTGGTTGCGGGCGATGATCCGCCACGTGGACCAGAGCCTGCTGGACGAGTGGGAGCGGCTGAAGAACCCGGGCGAGGCGCTCCTCCCCCGCGCCGAGGCCCCCGAGCGCCGCCCCCAGGAGCTCACCGACGATCCCCGGGCCTTCGCGGCGCACGTGCGCAACGAGCTGTACCGGCTGGTGCGCATGCTCGGCCTGCGGCGCTACGCCGACGCGGTGGCGCTGCTGCGTCTGGACGCGGGGGGCGAGGCGTGGACCGCGGCGAAGCTGGAGGCGGCCATGGCGCCCTACTTCGAGGAGCACGGCAGCGTGGTGCTCACGCCCCAGGCCCGCCGGCCCGCGTACACCCTGCTCAAGGAGACGGGTCCGCGGCAGTGGGACGCCCAGCAGCGCCTGCTGGATCCCGAGGGCCATGGCGACTGGATGCTCGACTGCGCCATCGACCTGACCGGCCGCAAGGTGGATGACGGGCCGCTGCTCATCCTGCGCCGCATCGGCACGTAATGGCGTTGGCACCTGGATAGTTCCGATTCCCAGTGGATCGGCGCATGGGGGCGGCCTAGCGTGGCGCGACATGCCTCCCATTCGTCATGTCGATCTGCCGTTGCGCCAGGACGTCCGGCTCTTGGGCCGACTGCTCGGAGAAGTGATCATCGAGCAGGAGGGCCAGGCCGTCTTCGAACTGGAGGAGCGCGTGCGGCGCCTCTCCATCGATCGGCGGCGGGGTCCCAAGTCCGGACGCCGGGCCGCCGCCTCGGAGCTGGCCGCGCTGTTGCGCCGTATGCCCCTGAGCCAGGCCGAGCCCGTGCTGCGCGCCTTCTCCACGTACTTCCGCCTCGTCAACCTCGCCGAGCAGAACCACCGCATCCGCCGCACCCGCG
Organism: Cystobacter fuscus DSM 2262; assembly: GCF_000335475.2. Taxonomy (NCBI): domain Bacteria; kingdom Pseudomonadati; phylum Myxococcota; class Myxococcia; order Myxococcales; family Archangiaceae; genus Cystobacter; species Cystobacter fuscus. The sequence goes on from NZ_ANAH02000064.1 coordinate 152,391, forward strand.
AGCATGAGGTCGCCGGCTCCCGGGGCCCCCAGCGGGGCTCGCTCGAGGCGGTGATGCACTCCCTGCGGCAAGCGGGCGTGAGCGCCGCGCGGCTGCGCGAGGTGCTCCAGTCCATGCGCGTCACCCTCACCCTCACCGCGCACCCCACCCAGGCCGCTCGCCGCACGGTGCTGGAGAAGACGTACCGCCTCGCCCGGCTCCTCGAGAACCGCGACCGCTGCCAGCTCACCCCGCGCGAGAAGGCGGACACCCACGCGGCCATGCGCGAGGAGATCTCCGCCCTCTGGCAGACGGACGAGCTGCGGCGCGAGCGCCCCACCGTGGGCGACGAGGTGAAGAACGTCCTCTGGTACGTGGAGGAGGTGCTCGCCGAGCAGCTCTCGCTCATGCCCGAGACGCTCGATTGGGCCTTCGAGCGCGCCTATGGCGAGCCGCTGGGGGTGCTCGCCACCCCCGTGCGTCTGCACTCGTGGGTGGGCGGGGACATGGATGGCAACCCGCTGGTGACTCCCGAGGTGTTCGCCGACACCCTGCGTGCCCACCGTGCCCGCGGACTGCGCGCCCTGCGCACGCAGATCGCCCGGCTGGGTTGGGTGCTCACCCAGTCCGAGCGCCATACCCATGTCTCCAAGGAACTCCAGGCCTCGCTCGAGCAGGACGCCCGCGACCTGCCCGAGGTGGTGGCCCGCTACGGCGCGCGCACCGAGGGCGAGCCCTGGCGCCGCAAGCTGCGCTTCATCGAGGGCCGGCTCCAGGCCGCCCTGGTCTACGTCGAGGGCCGTCGCGCGGGCCGCTCCGAGCCGCTTCCCGACGCCGCCTACCGCTCGCCCGCGGATCTGCTCGCGGACCTGCACCTGCTCGAGCGCTCGCTGGTGGAGGCCAAGGCGGGACACGCGGGCGTGCGGAAGATCCAACGCCTCACCGCCCTGGTGCGCGCCGTGGGCTTCCACCTGGCCGAGCTGGAGGTGCGCGCCCCCGCCGAGGACGCGCGCAGCGCCGCCGCGTCCCTCAAGGGCGGCCCCGCGCCGACCGAGGGCGGCAAGCGCCTGCTGGCCGTGCTCCAGCGCATGCGCGAGGCCCAGTCCGAGTCGGGCGAGGGCTGCTGCCGCACGCTCATCCTCTCCATGGCCTCCAGCGCCGAGGACGTGCTGGCGGCATTCGAGTGCGCGCGGGCCTCGGGGTTGTGGGACGAGGCGCGCGGGTGCGCCACCGTGGACGTGGTGCCGCTCTTCGAGCAGCTCGGCGCACTGGATGATGGGCCGCGCGTGCTGCGTGAGCTGTTCACCCATGCCGAGTACCGCCGGCACCTGTCGGCCCGGGGCGTCCAGGAGGTGATGGTGGGCTACAGCGACTCGGGCAAGGAGGTGGGGCTGCTCGCCGCGAGCGCCGCGCTCTACCGCGCCCAGTCCGCGCTCACCCAGGTGGCGCGTGAGGCGGGGGTGCGGCTGCGCCTCTTCCATGGCCGCGGTGAGACGGTGGCGCGCGGCGGTGGTCCCGCCCAGCAGGCCATCCTCGCGCTACCCCCGGGCAGCGTCGGCGGCACCTACAAGGCCACCGAGCAGGGCGAGGCGTTGGATCACAAATACGCCCGGCCCGAGCTGGCCCGGCGCACGCTGGAGCTGGTGCTCGGCGGCGTGCTGCTGCACTCGCTCGACGCGCAGCCGCGCCTGGCCCCGGAGGAGGAGCCCGCCTTCCGCGCCACCTTCGACGAGCTGGCGGAGGTGGGCCGCCGCGCCTACCGTGCGCTCGTCTGGGAGGACGAGCGCTTCGTGCCCTTCTTCCAGGCGGCCACCCCCATCGAGGAGATCTCCGCGCTGCCCATCGGCTCGCGTCCGAGCAAGCGCGCCGCCGGCGGTCTCGAGTCCCTGCGCGCCATCCCCTGGGTGTTCTCCTGGACGCAGAACCGCGCCATCCTCCCCGGCTGGTACGGGGTGGGCTCGGCGCTGGAGGAGCTGGGCTCTCGGCCCGGAGGGCTCACGCTGCTCACGCGCATGTACCGGCAGTGGCCCTACTTCCGCGCCGTCATCGACAACGTGGCCATGGTGCTCGCCAAGTCGGACATCGCTATCGCCTCGCGCTATGCGGCGCTGGCTCCCGAGTCCACGCGGCCCTTGTGGGAGCGCATCCGCGCCGAGTACTCGCGCACCCGCCGTTGGGTGAAGCAGGTGACGGGCGAGAAGCGCCTGCTCGCCAACAACCGCCAGCTCCAGCAGAGCATCGCCCTGCGCAATCCCTACATCGATCCCATGTCCTTCCTCCAGGTGGAGCTGATGCGGCGTAAGCGCGCGGGGGAGGACCACTGCGATCGGCCCCTGTTGCTCACGCTCGCCGGCATCGCCGTGGGCATGCGCAACACGGGGTGAGGCCACGCCTCCGGGGCCTCCCGTCATCCGAGGCCCCGGAGGAGCAGGGAAGGGCGCGCTAGCGCACGCAGACGCCCACGCCAGGGTAGTCCTGGAGGGGCCGGCACGTCTGTTCGCCGTCACAGCCCGGCGAGCCCGAGGGCGCGCGGCACAACCGGCGGCACACCTGGCCGGCCCCGTCCTTCACGCAGGCGCTGCCCTCCTGGCAGTCATTCACGTACGTGCACGGCTCGCCCTCGGCGATCGTCCCCGCCGTCACGCACACGCCGCCGCTCTTCGGCGAGGGGTAGCACCCGCGCGAGTCCGTGCAGTCACGCGCGAGCACGTCGCACGTGGTGCCCGGAGCGCCACACACCCTCGGCCGCTCGTTGGAGCCCTCGAAGCGCAGCACGTCGATGCAGTCGCGGGGCGCCGTGCACTGCTCACCGCCGTGGCACAGGCGTTGGCAGGTGAACGTGGTTCCCCCCGACGAGGTGGAGCGATCCGTACAGGACAGTCCCGGCGCGCACGTGTCATAGAAGTCGCCCTCGGCCGTCGCGACGCTCTGGCAGGCGCCCCCCTCGGCCACCGTGCCCGTGCTCGCCGGGATGCAGCGGCGAGCCGTCACGTTGTCGTGCCGCACGTAGGCGCACCGGTTGCCCTCGGGACAGTTCTGCGCCACCGGATCGCACTCTCCCGTGAAGCACAGGTTTCCCAGGCCCCCATCCGCGAGCACTCCCCGCAGGCACACCGCGCCGGCCTCGCAGCCCGTCTGCGCCGCCACGTCGCAATCCGTTTCCTTGCCCGGGTCCGGGAGTCCTCCATCCCGGAACACTCCGGAATCAGCGCCCGTGCCCGCATCCGGAGTGAGGACATCGCCGCGGCAAGCCACCATCAGCCCGACAATGAGGACACCGCTGCACACGAACAAATCCGCTCGCATTGACGCTCCCGTTGCAGAGACGAACGGGACTAATAAGACGTCCGAGGAGAAACGGCCCCCCCTTGAACGGGACATGGAGGACAGCGGACACTTCTCTTCACTTCGAGGTCCTCGAGTGGATGCGCCTCCGTACGGGGCTCCCTATAAAAGGACCTCACCGACTCACACGCCCGAGGGAATCAGTGCGCATGTCCACCAAGTCTGCCGATATGACGGAGTCACCGGCGGCGTTGTACGCCAACCGGAGATCTCACGAGCGGGTGGCCGCGACGTTCGATGTCCGCTTCGAGCAGACCCAGGACGCGGCGCGAGCCCTGCGGGCCTACTCGCTCAACCTCTCGGCGGGGGGCCTGTGCCTGCGCACGCGCCGCTCCTACGACGTGGGCTCGCGCGTGCGCCTGCAGATGTCCGTGAGCGGCGAGGACTTCGAACTCGAGGGCATCATCTCGTGGGTGCGAGATGACGCCGAGGCGATCGGCGTGCGCTTCGTGGACGTGAGGGAAGAGGACCAGCTGCGCCTGCAGCGCGTGGTGGGCAGCTTCAAGCGCTAGCCGCCCGCGAGGGCCGCCACGGCGCGTCAGCCGTGCTGGCCCTCGAACTCGGTGTAGCGCATCACCGTGCGGTCCACGAATTGGAAGCCGCACGACGCGTAGAAGTTCTGGAGTGGCTCCTGGGCATAGGCGCTCACCTCGATGCGCTTGACGCTCAGGGCCCGGGCGCCACACCGCTCGATGACCTGCTGGATGAGGGCCCGGCCCACGCCGCGGCGCCGCCAGCTCTCCGTCACCACCAGCTCGTCCACCGTGGCGATGCGCCCGCGCAGCCGCAGCTGCGGCCGGTGCGACAGGGACACCATCCCCACGGGACGATCCTGTGCGTCGGCCGCCACGAAGATTTCGATTTCCGGATGGCTGATGACCCAGTGGACCGTCTGGGCATCCGAGCCATGGGGGTAGCCCATCTCACGCAGCAGCGTGGCGAGGCTCTCGGCGTCTCCCCGGCGCGCACGGCGGATGCGGAAGGACGGCGCGTCGGGAGCGGGGTTTCGGGTGGGCGTCGGTTGCACGGCACCTCAGTCTACACCATGGATCCGCCCCCCTCGCAAAGCCCTGGGCTGGGGGGGCGGGAAAATCAGGGCTGCTCGGCGGCCAGCGCGCGCACGGCGGCGGTGATGTCCCCCAGTTGGGGCACCGAGGCCATCTCCAGCGTGTCGGCCAGGCCAATGCCCGGCACGAACTTGCCGGCCAGCAGCCGCGGCGGCGCGAGCAGCTTGAAGAACAGCTCCTCCACCGTGCGGCGCACCAGGTGCTCGCCGAAGTTGGTCACCTCGGTGTCCTCGTTGACGAAGAGCACCCGGCCCGTCTTCTCGATGGAGCCCCGGATGAGCTCCCAGTCATAGGGCCAGAGCGAGCGCAGATCGATGACCTCGGCGTCCACTCCCTCGCTCGCCAGCTCGTCCGCGGCCTTCTTGCACAGGGGCAGGGTGCGGCCGTAGCTCACCACCGTCACCTGCGAGCCCGGGCGCACCACCTTGCCCTTGCCAATGGGCACCGCGTACGCCCCGAGCCCCTCGGGCCACTGCGGCTTCCACTGCGAGCGCTGATCGCCCAGGGGCGCGTCGATGAGGCGCGACAGCTGCTTGTCGTCGTCGGGCTCGCCCGGGATGCGCTCCTCGCCCTTGATGCGCAAGAGCGCCTTGGGCTCCAGGTACATGACGGGGTTGATCTCCTGGCACGCGGAGATCATCAGGCCGTACGCATCCAGCGGATTGGAGGGGATGACGATCTTCCAGCCCGGGATGTGGGTGGCCGTCGCGTCGAAGGAATGCGAGTGGTAGAGCGAGCCGCGGATGCCGCTGCCCACCGGGGTCTTCACCACCATGGGCAGGTTCCAGTCCCCATGGCTCGCCCAGCAGGTGTTGCCGGCGATCTTCAGCAGATCGATGGTGTTGTAGATGTAGTCGGCGAACTGGATCTCCGCGACGGGACGCTGGCCGGCCATGGCCAGACCAATGGCCATGCCGATGATGCCGCGCTCGTCCAGGGGCGAGTTCCACGCCGTCTTGAGCCCCTGCGTCACGGTGAAGACGCCGCCCAGGGGGGCGCCCACGTCCTCGCCGAAGATGTCGGTGACGCCCAGGTTCTCCTCGGCGTAGTGCAGCGCCATGCGAATGGCTTGAGCCATGTTGGCCATGGGTTACTTCCTCTCCGCGAAGATGTGGTTCCAGATGGTCTCGGGGGCCGGCAGCGGCTCCTCGCGCACCTGGCGGGCCAGGGCGGCGATGTCCTCGGTGTAGCGGCCGCGCAGCGCGTCCATTTCCGCCCGCGTGAGCACGCCCTGCTTCTCCAGGCGCTCCTCGAAGCGCGTCAGGCAGTCCAGCTCGCCGCCCACCATGTTCGCTCCCGACGCCGACGAGTGGCCGTACAGGCGCGACACCATGGCCTCCAGGAGGAAGGGCTTGCGCTCGCGGCGCACGTACTCCATGGCCTCCTTCAGCTCCTGGTAGGCGACGATCGGATCATTGCCGTCGATCGTCCGGGTGCGGATGTTGAAGGCCTTGCCGCGGTCGGCGACGTGCGTCTCGCCGTGCTGGGTGTTGGCCGGCGTGGAGATGCCCCACTTGTTGTTGGTGACGATGATGAGCAGGGGCAGCTCCATGCCCGGGCGCGAGCTCCACACCAGGCACGAGGCGAAATCCCCCTCGGCCGTGCCCGCGTCTCCGCCGGTGACGATGGTGATGCCGTCGCCCCCGTGGCGCTTCTGCGCCAGGGCCGTGCCCGGCGCCATCGTGTACTGCACCTCGATGGGCGAGGAGACCGGGGCGATGTTCCACTCGCGCTTGGAATAGTGGCCCGCGAAGTTGCGGCCCCCCGAGTACGGGTCCGACGCCGTGTTCTTCATCTGCCGCAAGGAGCCGAGGGGCTCCTCGCCCAGTGCCAACATCGTGGCCGACTGCCGGTAGTGCGCGTGCAGGTAGTCGTAGGCCGGGCCCTGGCCCCTCTTCATCAGCAGGCCCAGCGGCACGTTGAAGGCCTCCTCGCCGGGGCCACCAATCCAGAAGTAGCCATGCCCCTGCTTGTACATCTGGATGAGGCGCTCCTCGAGCACACGCGCCTTCACCATCAGGTCATGCATCCGGACCAGCAGTTCCCGGTCGAGCGGGAGCCTTTCCTCTTCGCGGTTGATCAGGCGGGGTTTGGACACGTGCGTCTCTCGGTTCATGGAAGGAGAACGCGCCCCCTATACCCCAAAGGGGCTCCGGAATCTGCCTCGTGAACCGCGGGCCTCCCTCTGGGAAACATGCCGCAACGCGGCACCGACGGAGCCCGCGCCACGCGTGCTCCACGGCGCCACCCCCGGTGGGGATGCTCGCTCGCCAGGTTCGCTGGAGGCCCGCGGGGGCGCGCGAGGGGCCGCCCCCCGAGAACGAGGAGCGGCGGGGGCGTCAAGCACTTCCCTGGATCCGCCCACGGCCCCTCCCGCCCAGGTCCGGTCCGTCCTCACGTGCCGGGGAAAATACGCTACAGTCCCCAGGTTTCCCATGACTGCTGGATGACGCCGTGCGCGTGCCCCCCGCGCCGGATGGGATGTTCTGGACTCGCGAGGAGTTGGGCCGGTGGAGACGCAGGGCTGCAGTGCCACGATCAACCGCGTGCGCGTGGGCACCATCCACCACGTCCGCATCGCGGGCGTCATCGATGAAACGTTCCCGCTGACCTCGAAGATCAGGGATCTCGTCGGCTTCATCGTCCTCGATCTGGGCCAGGTGGAGCGCATCAGCTCCTTCGGCGTCAGCAAGTGGATCGAGTTCACCAGCAAGCTGCCCCCCGGGGCCTTGTCGCTCTATCTGGTGAACACGCCCCCGGTGATGGTGGATCAGCTCAACATGGTGGAGGGCTTCGCGGGCGTGGCGCGGGTGCTGTCCGTGCTGGCCCCCTACCTGTGCCGCGCCTGTGGCGAGGACCGGCTGCGGCTGGTGGACCTGCAGGCCGAGGCGGCGGTGATCGCCGAGGGCCGCGCCCCCGTGCACACCTGCCCGGTATGCGCCGGCAAGCTGGAGTTCGCGGACCTGCCGAGCGAGTTCTTCGACCACGCCCGGCGCCAGCACTTCGGCACGGTGGACCCGCTGGTGATGCGCTACCTGCGCGCCATCATGCCCAGCGCCCCCGTGCCGCTCACCACCCACCTGAAGATCGTCCAGGACGACATCACCTACATCACCCTGGCCAGCGAGCTGACGGGGGACCTGAACGTGCGGCGGCTGGCCACGGGCCTGGAGGGGCGCGTCGCCTTCGACTTCTCCCACGTCTCGCGCGTGGAGCCCGACGCCATCCCCAAGCTGGAGCAGGTGCTCGACACCGCCTCGCGCGGCGCCCAGGTGGTGCTCTGCCGCGTCACGCCGCCCGCGCTCACCGCCCTCGCGCGCTTCGGCCGGCCGCTCGCCGCGCGCATCAACACCCTGTGGCTGCCCAGCGAGTGCCGCCACTGCGGCAACGAGAACCCCCAGCGCACCCTGGCCTCCGAGTACCTCGCCCGGCTGCTCACCAACGCCAGCCCCGAGCGCGAGTGCCCCGTGTGCGGCGGCACCGCGCGCCTGCCCGCCATCCCCCAGCTCGTGCAGCTGCTCGGCCAGACCCCCCTGGTGGAGACGCGCCTGGAGGACATCGAGGCGCTCGAGCCGCGCGCCCTCAGCCAGTACCTCTTCTCCACGAACACCGAGCCCTCGGAGAACGAGGGCAAGGAAAGCACCTCGGACCTCAACAACGACATTGGCGCCACCCGGCTGCGCGTGCTGCGGCGGTTGGGGCAGGGCGGCATGGCCGAGGTGTTCCTCGCCCGGCAGGTGGGGGTGAAGGGCTTCGAGAAGTACGTGGTGATGAAGAAGGTGCTGTCCCAGTACGCGGAGAACACCGACTTCGTCGACATGCTCTTCGCCGAGGCCCGCGCCAACGCGCGCCTCACCCACCCCAACGTCGTGCAGACGTTCGACATGGGCATGTCCGAGGGCGTGGCGTACATCCTCATGGAGTACGTGCGCGGGCCGGACCTCAAGCGGCTCATGACGGAGATGAAGCGCAAGGGCATCTCCCTGCCGCTCGAGCACGCGCTGCGCATCATCTCCGAGACGGCCGCCGGCCTGCACTACGCCCACAGCTACGTGGATCCGGCCGGCGTGTCCCACCCCGTGGTGCACTGCGACGTCAGCCCCCACAACATCCTCGTGTCGCTCGATGGCGCCATCAAGCTGGGCGACTTCGGCATCGCCAAGGTGCAGGGCGAGGAAGTCGCCCGCTCGGGCGTGGTCAAGGGGAAGATTTCCTACATCTCCCCGGAGGCCGCCGCCGGCCGGCCCCTGGACGCGCGCAACGACGTGTTCTCGCTCGGCGTGGTCTTCTTCGAGCTGCTCACTGGCCAGCTCCCCTTCAAGCGCGACCACGACGCGGCCACGCTCAGCGCCATCGTGCGCGACCCCGCTCCCGTGCCCTCGCAGCTCAAGCCGGAGATTCCCCAGGACGTGTCGGAGGTCATCCTGCGCACCCTGGAGAAGGACCGCATGCGCCGCACCCCCTCGGCCGCCGCCCTGCGCGAGGAGATCGAGGCGGTCATGGCCCGCCACGGCCTGCACTCCTCCCCCGCGGAAGTGGCCCGGTTCTTCCTCAACACGCTGGGGGAGCGGCTCGCGGAGTTCGGCCCCATCTCGCCCGCCACCGGCTCGTTCCCCGCCGTGGTGTCGGCCTCGAACAGCCCGACCCGGACCGGACCCTCGCCCATCTTGAAGGGGTCCACCGGAGAGACCTCGATGGATCCTCCGCCCCCCGGGACGGCCTTGAAAAGCCCGAACTGGACCGGACCCTCGCCCATCCTGAGGGGCTCCACCGGGGAGACCCCCATGGTTCCTCCGCCCCCCGGCACGGCCCTCTCCGCCGTCCTGACGGCGCCCGTTCCGCCCGCCACCCCGGCCGCTCCGCCTCCGGTCTCGCCGGCCCCGGCCGCCCCTCCGCCCGCCGCCTTGGCCGCTCCTCCGCCCAAGGTCGCGTCGGCACCGCCCGCCACCCCAGCCACGCCCCCCCCGATGGAGGTGGTGCCCGCGGCCTCGCGCGCCTTCCCCGTGCGCTGGGTCGTGGCCGGCGTCCTCGGACTGCTGAGCTTGATCGCGGTGGCCGTGGCCGCGAGCCGTTCGGGAGCGAGCGTCGAGGTGCTCAATCGGGAGCCTGGGGAGCAACTCTACGTCGCCGGTCTGCGGGTGGAGGATGCCCAGGCGCTCGATCCGAAGGAGGTGCGCCAGCGCATCATCTCCACCTCGGTGGAGGGCCGCCTGCGCCGCTTCGGCCTCGCGGTGCGTGAGGACGTCCTCGACGTGCACACCCTCACCGAGACCCAGCCCGTGCCGGGCAGCCAGGGCACGTTGAAGGTGAGCGAGCCCGCGGGCTGTCTCGTCGAGGTGGATGGCCGCATGGCGCCAGGCAAGACTCCGGTCTCCCTGCCCATCGAGGCCGGCCGGGAGTTGGAGGTGCGCGTGAGCTGCCCCCAGCATCCCACCTGGTCGCGGCGGGTCATGGCGGTGCCGGGCCAGGAAGTGGTGGCCATCGCGCGGGCGCGCGAGCCCGTCACGCCTTGAGTCCACGGGCCACGTGGGTGGGCTCGAGTTCAAACGCGCCCTGCTGGACTTCGAGCGGGGTGGGGGGGAGCGCACCTTGACTGACTTTCTTGCCCGTGTGCGCCGAGGGCCGGGCAGCGGCAACGGGGAGACGCCCGCGCGTCTCCCCGTCACTTGGGACTAGGGAGTGAGCCGCAGGTAGAACAGGTCGGAGGCTCCGCGCGGCGTGTACGTCACCCCGTCATGCTGGAAGGGCTGGGCGAAGTCGCCCCCGAGCAACACGTCACTGCCGGTCGTCGGAGCCAGGAGCATCCGGGGCCCGTAGTCGTCCCCCGTGAACTGCGGCTCGAGCGAGCGGGACCAGAGGTGCGCGCCCGTCGCGGTGTAGCGCGCCACGAAGGCCGAGTTCGAGACGTACGCGTCCGGGCCCACGACACCGCCGCCCAGGTCGACATTGGTGCCAAAACCCGAGACCGTGTAGGTGTCATCGCTCGTCGCGACGAGGTTCTGGAGCCGGGTCTCCTTGAGATCGCGCAGGGCCTTGTCGCCGCCCGTGGCGCTCAGCGTGCCCGTGAAGCCATTGACGTTTTCCGGGTAGCCCTGATCCGACGGATCGCCTCCGGTATACGTGCCTCCCCCGAAGCGGAAGGTGCCGCCCAGGTTGGCGCCAAAGGCCACGTCGCCATTGGGCAGCGGCCGGACGGCGATGACCTCGCCGAAGACCCAGGAGGGGCCCTGGAACACCCGCTTCCACTGGAGCGCACCCGTGGCGCCGTCGTACTTCGCGAGGTAGGGCGAGCTCCAAGCGATCGGCTGCCCATCACCGAGATCCGCGCCGGAGTTGGCCCGGCCCGCCACGAAGACATTGCCCGCGTTGTCGGTGCTCACCGCCCGGGTCTCCGCCGTGGGTTCGGAAGCAGCCCCCTCGGTGGCACGGGACCAGACATGCTGGCCCCGCCAGTCGAACTTCGCGATGAAGCTGCCCGGATAGGCATCCTCGCTATAGACGCTGTTGCGACCCGCGAAGAGCACGCCGCCTCCGAAATCCACCTCGCCATGGAAGTTACCCGTGACGATGAGACTGCCCTGGGCATCCGTGGCCACCGCCGCCGCCTGGACGGGCCAGTACTGGAGCTGCTGGTCCGGCACGTAGAAGTAGGTGGCGACGAAGCCGTGGCTCCACACGGGCTGGCCGGAGGGAGAGAACTTCGCGATGAACGTCCCCGCGGCCCACGACCCGGGCACCGTGGTCAGTGCGCCCGTGCCGAGGTCGGGCGCGCCGGAGTAGGTGCCCACCACGAGGATGTTGCCCTCGGGCGTGACGGTGAGCGACTGGGGATGGACGTTCGCGGTGGTCACCTGCCGGGTCCACAGGGCACGGCCCGCCGCGTCGTAGTGCGCGAGGGCGAAGCCCGTTCCCTCCGGGAAGGGAGCGTCGCCAAAGCGGCCCGCCGCCACGAGGCCGCCATGGGAGTCGGCGCTCAGCGCCATCAGCCGCTCGTCGCCCGCGCCGCCGTAGTGCCGGGTGTAGCTCGTGCGGCCCCCCGCCGTGCCCCGGTAGGTGCAGTAGGGGCCCGATTCCAGCTCGACGCGCAGCTGGGGATGCCGCTCGGCCGCCGCCGCGTTCGCCGACACGAAGTCCACCCCATCGCCCGAATCCGACAGGAGCCCGAAGAAGAGGGCGCCTCGTTGTCTGGCCGCGACGCTCGTGACGTCCGCCTCCACCCAGGTGTTGGCCGAGATGGCGCCGAGATCCGCCAGCGGCGGGCCCACGACGGTCGGCCGGGTGTTCCAATCGAAGTCATAGGACGGCCAGCTCCAGCCGCCCTGGGTGGTGTGCACCCGCGGACCGTTGGAGGTGCCCTCCGTGGCGAACAGCCGCACCGTGGCCCGCTTCACGTTCCACGCGTCGAGGTCGTAGATGTACTCGTTGGAGAAGAACAGGTAGGACTCCAAGCGCGTGGGGTTCGAGTCCACGAGCAACACGGACTCGCTTCCGAAGCGTTGCGTGGGCTGGGCCTCGGACACGGAGGTGTCCCCGTACGGTTGCTCGGTGCGGGTCTTCGTGTAGACGCGCGGCAGGCAGGTGGGCTCGGAGTCCACCGTGAGCACGAGCTGGGGCCTTCTGTCTGCCCGGCTGTTCTCGCGCGAGGCGAAGTCCACGCCATCCGCCGAGGTGGCCTCCAGGATGAAGGTGTAGTCGCCATCGCCATGCACCGCGGCCGACACGTTGAAGTCCGCCCAGGTGCCACTGGAGAGCGCCGCCTTGTCTTCCAGCAACTGCTGCTCGGAGGCGTACGGCGACCGGTACCAGGTGAGTGTCGATTCCTGCCAGTCCCAGTTGCGCGTGCCGTAGAGCCGCGGTCCGTCCGTGGTGCTGTCCGTGACATACAGGCGCAACCTCGCGTGGGTCACCGTGCCCGTCAGTCCGGTGACGTTGAAGCGCAGATACCCGCTCTCCTCGGGTGACTGGTCCACGCTCAGCGTCTCCTCGCTCCCGAAGTTCTGCTCGGGCGAGTCCCGGCGCGCGACCGCATCCGCGCTCGGCGTGAAGGTCACCGTCGTGACCAGGGCCTGCTCCACCCGCGAGGTGGGCGCCGCGCTCCGCGCCTCCGCCTGCCCGCTCTCCCCCGTGCCGCAGTGGGTCAACAACGCCACCGCCGCCACTCCGCCCATCCACCTCGCGCCCCACCCCAATCCACGTCTCATCTCGTGCCCACCTCGTGATGCGGCTCGTCCGCCGCACACGCGGGGTATGCACCCACTGTGCCCGTGAGTGTCATCCGGATGGACGACAGTGGCGCTTCGGGACGGGTGGCCTCCTGTCACGTTCGTGTCGCGCGCGGCCCACGCGGAGAAGCGCAGTGCCCTGGAGGGCGAGGGATGGAGTCTGTTCGAGGAATCAGATTTCCGAGGCCGAGCATCCGCCCGGGGAAGGTGGGCGGCGGCGGTTCGTCTCCTCGCCCTTCGAGGTGCCTCGCTCGCATCGTTGCTTCTGGCGGGACGGGACTTGGAGATAGCGTAGGCGGCATGACGTTCACGCGGTGCGTCGCGGTTCCGAGGAACAGGGATGGCCGCCATTTCCCGGAGCCAGGTGCGTAGGGAGCATGGCCGCGTCCATCATCTTCGACGACTCACTCTGGCCGCTGCTCGTGTCCCGCTTCGAGGGACAGGTCTCGGACGAGGCCTATGAGGAGTACCTCCTCCAGGGGTCGCTCTACCTGCGGCGCGGCGAGCCGTACGTCAGTGTGCTCGACACGGTGCGGCTCTCCCTGCCCACGGTGCGCCAGCGCCAGCGCCAATTCGAGTGGCTGCGCCAACACGAGCAGCCCATGCGCGAGCTGCTGCTCGGCTGCGCGTTCATCATCACCTCGCCCCTCATCCGGCTGACGATGAGCACCGTCTTCCACCTCATGCCCATGCCCACGCCTTATGTCGCCGTGCAGGACATGGCACGGGCGGTGGCATGGGCCACGGCCCGGCTGAGGGAAGCGGGCCACGCCGAGGCCGCCGCGAGCATCCTCGAGCGCTTCCACCCCTGACCCCTGGAGAGAGGCGGGAGTGTCACCCCGCCATCATCCGGAGTGCCCGGATGCCTGGAGGGCTTGCCGGCATCGCGCGTCCCCGGGAAATTCGGAGGGAGCGCGAAGGGCCTGAAGGATGGATAATTCATTCCAGGCCCTGGCCGGTCGCCGCGGTGTCTCCCCATGCTCTTCCTGGCTTCAGACGATGAGTCGAATGTTCCGGGCCCCCGGTCGAACCTGGGTCCCGTGGATCCGGGTGCCTCGACGGTGCTGTCCTTTCGCCACCTGCTGTCGGAGGCGATCTCCTCCTTCCTGTCCGAGGCCGGGCTGGGCTCCGCGCAGGTGGGCGAGCCCATCAGCGAGCTGCTCGTGACGCTGTCGCGCTACCGGGAGGAGGGCGAGCCGCTCTTCCCGGTGGCGTTCCTGGGGGAGGACCTGGACGGGATGATGCGGGTGCTCAACGGCAAGGATCCGGTGGCGGTGGGAACGGGTCCCCGCACGCGCGAGACGGTGCAGCGGGCGCTCAAGCAGTGCGCGCCGCTCGGCCAGGGACGCTGGTGGTCGCTGTACCTGCTGCTCGTGCCCGAGGGCTTCCGCTACGGCATCTTCCGCACCGAGCCCTCGCCGCTGGTGGAGACGCCGCTGGAGCGCATGCGGCGCGCGGGCGATGGCGCCTCGCGCATGGTGGGGGTGCTGCAACTGGCGGAGAACGTCGTCGAGCTGCGCGCGCTGGGCGGACTCACGCGGCACGTGTTCCTGTCGGGCGCGCGGGCGGAGAACCTGCTGCCCACGGTGGCCATGGATGAGCTGGCGCTGGGGCTGACGGCGGACGTGCGCGAGCCGGCACGCGGCCTCACGCGCGACTTCTACCGGCGCGTCCTCTTCGAGGCCATGCAGTCCTCGCACGGCACGCTGGTGGCGGTGCTGCCCAAGGGGGGCTCGGCCCTGCCGCTCTTCGTGGACGGCGTGCTGCTGGAGACGCCCATCGACATGGTGGCGCGGGTGATGCGCCACCACGGGTCGCCGGAGGTGGAGTCCGCTTCGGCGGTGAGCGCCATGGCGCAACTGCTGCGCGGGATGATGGCCACCGACGGCATCACCGTGCTGCGCTCGGATGGCTTCATCCTCGGCTACAACGTCTTCATCCGGCACCCGGAGACGCTCAGCCGCGAGGCGGCGCGCGTGGGGGGCGCCCGGCGGCGCACCTACGAGGTGTTGTGCGGCTGGGTGGGGCGGGAGCTGACCACGGCCTTCTTCCGCTCGCAGGACGGGGCCATCGCCTGCTGCCGGGACTGAGCGTTTCGGCCCTGGCCGTGACTCCGGGCCTGTGACAGGCTCGCGCCGCATGCGAGTCCTCCCCGTCATGCTTCGGGTGTTGAGCGCGGCCACCGTGCTCCTCGTGGGGTGCAAGAACACCGCGCGGCCACCTCCGCCCCCGGAGCCGGCTCCGCGCACCGGACGCGAGGAGGAGCTTCTCCCGCCGCTCCGGCCCGTGTCGGACTTCTCCACCATCGCCGATCCCCGGGCCCGTTCGATCGCGCTCTTCACCGAGGCCGGCCGGGTCATCACCCATCCGCGCTGCACCAACTGCCACCCGGCGGACGGCGTGCCGCGCCAGGGGCTGGAGCAGCGGCGCCATCTGCCCGCGGTCTCCGGTGGGGAGAGCGGCCATGGCCCTCCGGGACTGCCCTGCACGGCGTGCCATCAGGCGACCAACCTCCCCGTGGTGGGCGAGACGCTGCGCGGCGTCCCCGGCAATCCCAAGTGGGCCCTGGCTCCGGCGGAGATGGCGTGGGTGGGCAGGTCCCTGGGCTCCATCTGCGCGCAGCTCAAGGATCCGGCGCGCAACGGCGGCAAGGACCTGGCACGGTTGCACCACCACATGGCCGAGGACGTGCTGGTCGCCTGGGGGTGGGATCCGGGGCCCGGGCTCCAGGCGGTGCCCGGCACGCAGCGGGCCTTCGGGGAGCTCCTCCAGGCGTGGATCGACACCGGGGCCCACTGTCCGGAGCCCTGAGCGCTCCGGGAATTCGAAGCACTCCACCTGATTGTTCAGGAGACCAACCATGCAAGACAAACCGCTCGCCCTCGAACAGCCCGTGACGTCCGAGCCCCAGCAGCCGGCGTCCCCGCCGAGGCAGAACAGCTACGACAGCACGCCCCCGCCGGCGCTGCTGGACTTCATGATGAAGGACTGGAAGCCGGCCTCCACGAAGCCGCCGCCCCGCCTCAAGCACGCGGAGTCCTTCCTGGCGCGGCGCCGGGCCCTGTCCAAGCTGTTTCCCGGAGAGACGCTCGTCATTCCCACCGGGCACGAGAAGGTGCGCGCCAACGACACCACCTACCGCTTCCGCCCTGGCAGTGACTTCTACTACCTGACGGGCAACCTGGAGCCGGACTGCGTGCTGGTGATGGAGCCCAAGCAGGGCGGCGGCCACACGGACATCCTGTTCGTGGAGCCCAACCCCGGCCGGAGCGACACCACCTTCTTCACGGATCGCGTGAAGGGCGAGCTGTGGGTCGGCCCCCGGCTGGGCGTGGAGCAGAGCAAGGCCCGCTTCGGCATCGAGGAGTGCCGGGGGCTGCCCGAGCTGTCCGCGCGGCTGTCGTCCCTGCGGGGCGCGGCGATCCATCCCTGGCGCGTGCTCCGGGGCTTCTCCGCGAAGGTGGACGGCGTGCTGCCCGAGCAGACCGAGAGGGATCGGGCGCTCGCCACGGCGCTCTCCGAGATGCGGCTCCTCAAGGACGCCCAGGAGTTGCGTGAGCTGTCCGCGGCCATCGCCTCCACGCACCGGGGCTTCGAGGACGTGATCCGCTCGCTACGCTCCGCCCAGAGCGAGCGCACGGTGGAGGGCATCTTCAACCTGCGCGCCCGGGAAGAGGGCAACGACGTGGGCTACGGCACCATCGCCGCCTCCGGCCAGCACGCCTGCGTGCTCCATTGGACGCGCAATGACGGCAAGCTCCAGCCGGGAGAGCTGTTGCTGCTGGACGCGGGCGTGGAGGGCAACTCGCTCTACACCGCGGACATCACCCGCACGATGCCCATCAGTGGCCGCTTCACCAAGGAGCAGCGGGAGATCTACACGCTGGTGTTCGAGGCCCAGAAGGCGGCGTTCAAGGCCATCAAACCGGGCGTCGACTTCATGGAGCCCAACCGCGTGGCGATGCGGGTGCTCGCTCAGGGCCTGGAGCGCCTGCGCATCCTGCCCACCTCCGCCGAGGAGGCGCTCAAGGACGAGAACCAGTTCTACAAGCGCTACTCGCTGCACAACATCAGCCACATGCTCGGGCTGGACGTGCATGACTGCGCGCAGGCGCGGCAGGAGGCCTACAAGTACGGCAAGCTCCAGCCCGGCATGGTGCTCACCGTGGAGCCCGGCCTGTACTTCCAGAGAGATGACCTGACCGTGCCGGCGAAGTACCGCGGCATCGGCGTGCGCATCGAGGACGACGTCGTGGTCACCGCGCGGGGCATGCGCAACCTCTCCGAGGACATCCCCCGCGAGGCGGACGAGATCGAGGACTGGATGGCCCGCGTCTGGAAGGAGAGCGACAAGAAGGCGGGCGGCAAGCGCGGGGCTGGGAAGAAGCGCTAGTCCAAGCTCCGGGGGGCTGGGCCCTCGAAGGGGCGTCGGGAGCCAATGGCGCATGCCATGCTTCTCTTAGAGGCAGACCTTTGCCTCTGAGGACCCCATGCGTTTTCGAAACAGGACGGACGCGGGCCGGCGATTGGCGGCCCTGCTGACAGGGTACCGGGCCGAGTCGCCCCTGGTGCTCGGCCTGCCGCGCGGTGGTGTTCCCGTGGCCTACGAGGTCGCCCGGACGCTCGGAGCGCCGCTGGACGTATGGGTGGTGCGCAAGGTGGGGGCGCCAGGACACGAGGAACTGGGGTTGGGCGCGGTGGCCGAGGGCGGGGTGCTCTTCCTGGACCGGGGGATGATGCGCTCGCTGGGCTACTCCGAGACGGCGGTGATGCGGGAGGCCGAGCGCGAGGCGGACGAGGTGACGGCTCGCGTCGCGCGCTTCCGGGGCTCGCATCCCGCGCCGGAGCTCGAGGGACGCACGCTCCTCCTGGTGGACGACGGCGTGGCCACGGGCGGCACGATGCGCGCGGCCATCGGGGCGTTGAGGGCGCGGCGGCCGGGGAAGATCGTCCTCGCGGTGCCGGTGGGCGCGGTGGAGTCGCTGGAGTCGCTGCGCGCCGAGGTGGACGACCTGGTCTGCGTGTACCCAGCCGAGTTCATGATGGCGGTGGGTGAATTCTACGACGACTTCCGCCAGACCTCGGACGAGGAGGTGCGGGAACTGCTGGCGCGGGCGTGGGGTGAGCGCCCGGAGGCGAGCCGTGCCGGTGCGGAGAGGGAGGGCGGGTACACCTGGTGGACTTGAGCGCGGACAGGAGGCGCGACATGGCGGTGGAACGGGAAGTCGAGGTGATGGCGGGAGAGGCGAGGCTGGGCGGGACGCTCGCGGTACCGGAGGGAGCTCAGGGGCTGGTCATCTTCGCGCATGGCAGTGGGAGCAGCCGGCACAGCCCGCGCAACCGCTACGTGGCGTACTCGTTGCGGACGGTGGGGTTGGGGACGCTGCTGTTCGATCTGCTGACGGAGGACGAGGAGGCGGAGGACGAGGTCACGGAGGCGCTACGCTTCGACATCGACTTCCTGGCGGGGCGGCTGGGGGAGGTGACGGACTGGGTGTTCCGGCATCCGGAGTTGAGCCGCCTGCGGGTGGGCTACTTCGGCTCGAGCACGGGGGCGGCGGCGGCGCTGGTGGCGGCGGCGGAGCGGACGGAGGCCATTGGGGCGGTGGTGTCGCGGGGAGGCAGGCCGGACCTGGCGGGGGGCGCACTGGCGCGGGTGCGGGCGCCGACGCTGCTCCTCGTGGGCGGGGCGGATGACGTCGTGCTGGAGCTGAACCAGGAGGCGCTGGAGCGGCTGCGCTCGCCCAAGGCGCTGGAGGTGATTCCGGGGGCGACGCACCTGTTCCCCGAACCGGGCGCGCTGGAGCGGGTGGCGGCGATAGCGGGGGGCTGGTTCGTGCACTTCCTCGGCGGCACGCTGGAACTCGAGACGAGGCCCTGAGGCGCGGCCCACCCTGCACGCGCGAACGCAGCCGCCCGGCGGTGGGGAACGCTCCTGGGGCCACCTTCGCACGTGCATCAAGGGTTGAGCGGCCGGGCCGCCTCGCGGAGCGCGGCCAGGCGCTGGGGCGTCAGGGGCAACTCCCGCGCCCGGAGGCCCGTCGCGTCGAAGACGGCGTTGGCCAGGGCCGCCGCCGTGGGCCCCTGCGTGGCCTCTCCGGCTCCCAGGAAGGGCTCGCCCGGGCGGTCGATGAGCGCGACCTCCACGGGCGGCACCTCCGAGAAGGTGAGCACCGGGTAGCTGCTCCAATCGCGCGAGAGGATGCGCCGCGCGTCGTGACGGACCTCCTCCTTGAGACACCAGCTCAGGGTCTGGATGAGGCCGCCCTCGAGCTGGTTGGTGAGCCCGTCGGGGTTGACGATCTCTCCGGCGTCGGCGGCCAGCACGGCCCGCGTCACCCGGAGCGCGTGGGTGGTGGGCTCCACGAAGACCTCGAGTCCCACGGCGCAGTAGCTCGCGAGGTTCTTGTAGCGCGCGAAGCCAAGGCCCCGCCCATGGTGGGGGGGCAGGGGACGCGCGGAGCCGCCCAGGAGTTCGGCCGCCTTGCGCAGGACGTCCTTCGCGCGGGGATCCTCCAGGTGGTGCAGCCGGTAGTCGAGCGGCGCCACGCCCGCCGCATGGGCCAGCTCGTCCATGAAGCTCTCGATGGAGAAGACATTCGCGAGGGCGCCGAGACTGCGGTGGGACGAGGTCCGCACGGGCATCTCGGTGACGAAGTGCGTGGTCACCCGCCGCCCGGGAAACGCGTAGAGCGGAATGGCGTTGCGGTCGGCGGCGTAGTTGGGCGGCCCGCCATTCCTGGGGGTGGGCTGGGGAAAGGGTTTGGCCAGGGACCGGCCCGCGAGCAGGTTGCCGGGCTCACCCCCCGGCCGCGTGCCATGCGACGTGGACCACAGCTCGTACGTCCAGTCGAGCACGTGGCCCGCCGCGTCCACGCTGGCGCGCACCTTCGTCACCATCGCCGGGCCATAGGGCTCGCACATGTGCTCGTCCTGGCGCGACCACTGCACCCGGACGGGGCGGCCGGGCAGGGCGCGAGCGAGGAGCGCGGCGTCCGCGGCGGCATCATCCGCCCCGTTGTGGCCATAGCAGCCCGAGCCACTCAGGTGCCTTCCCCACACCTTCTCCGCGGGCAGGCCCAGCATCTTCGCGATCGCCGCGCTCGTCTCGAAGATGGTCTGGCTGTGGCAGTGGAGCGTCAGCACGTCTCCGTCCCAGTGCGCCACCGCGCAGGACGGGCCGATGGAGCCGTGCATCACATACGGGCGGCGGTAGCTCGCCTCCAGGGTCCGCGCCGGGGCGGGACCCTCCGGGCGCTCGGCGTGGTCGATGACCGTGTCCTGGGTCTTCTGTCCCAGCAGCCAGGCGTAGGGGTCCTCCGGAAGACGGGCGTGTTCTCGCCACCGGGCGCTCGCCGCGAGGCGCGTCGCCGCCTTGTGGGCCTGCCACTCCTTCTCCGCGATGACGCCCAGGAAGTCCCCGTCGCGCACCACCCCGAGCACTCCCGGCATGTCCCGCACGGAGGCCACGTCGGCCTCGAGGAGCGTGGCGCCCTGGGAAGGGGCCCGCACGACACGGCCATGCGCCAGTTGGTCGGGACGCAGATCCTGCACGAAGCTCGGCTCGCCGGTGAGCTTGCCGGGAAGATCCACGCGCGCGATGGGCTGGCCGATGTAGCGCCGCGCGGAGGCGGGCTTGGGCGCGACGGTGCCCGTGGCCTTCCGGTTCCAGGTGCGTCCCCCCATCAAGCGCCAATAGGTGATGGACTTGCCCCCGGTGGAATCGGTGACGGTGCCGTCCTGGACCGTCAACCGGGAGACGGGAACGCCCAGCCGCTCGCCGGCCATGGCCAGCAGGAGAGAGCGCGCCTCGGCGGCGGCGGCGCGCACCGCCACGCCTCCTTCGGGCATGGACATGCTCCCCGCCGTGGCCCCCTGGCGGGGCGAGTGCCGGGTGTCACCGGAGACGATGACCAGCCGGGACAGCTCGACGTCCAGCTCGTCGGCGCACAGCTGCGCGAAGGCCGTCAGGATGCCCTGGCCCAGCTCCACCTTGCCCGTCTTGAGCGTGACCGCGCCGTCCGCGCCGATGCGCAACCAGGCGTCGAGCTGGGGATTGCGCTGGAGATCTCCCGGGAGCTTCCCGGGTGCCGTCTGCGCTCCGAGTCCCGGCGGACCCGCGAGGGAGAAGGCCAGCACCAGCGCGCCCTGGAGCACCGCTCGCCGCTCGATGCGCGTGCTCATCGCTGACGCTCCGCCGCGGCGCGCTGGATGGCGCGCACGATGCGGTTGTGCGAGCCACACCGGCACAGATTGGCGTCCAGGGCGGTGCGGATCTCCGCCTCGCTCGGCGCGGGCTTTTCCCGCAGCAGCGCCTCGGCCGCGAGGATCATCCCCGGAATGCAGTACGCGCACTGTCCCGCCTGCTCGGCCAGGAAGGCGCGCTGGAGCGGGTGCGGCGTCCCATCCGGTGCGCGCAGACCCTCGAGCGTGGTGATCGCGCGGCCACTCAGCGAGGCGGCGGGAACGAAACACGAGCGCAGGGGAGCGCCATCGCTCAGCACGGTGCAGGCGCCACACTGGCCCACGCCGCATCCATATCTGGCGCCATTGAGCCCCAGCTCGTCGCGCAGGACGTAGAGCAGGGGCGTGTCCTCGTCGGTGTCGATGGAGTGGGTCGCTCCATTGACGGTCAGCGTGAAGGCCATGGCCGGAGCCTAACAATCCCCATTTCCCCCGCCCTCACGCTGGCGAGGAGAACCCGGTGAAGTGTCCACTCGCGAGGAGGAGACGTGCTCGTCCGCGGGGCTCGTGAGGCTGGCCCACCTCGTTCGTGGGTTCGCGCCCATCAGGCACGCGGCCTCTTCTTCCGTGGAGCCGCCTCGCGGGCCACGTCCACGAAGGCCCGCAGCGCGGGCGATACCTGCGCACGGCTGGGGAAGTAGAGGAACAGGCCCGGCACCAACGCCGCGTAGGGCTCCAGCACCACGCGCAGGGTGCCTCGCCGCAGTTCCTCCGTCACCATGGGCTCGAACGCGTAGGCGAGCCCCACCCCGGCCTCCGCCATCCGCAGCAGCAGGTGGGTGTCCGAGGTGATGACGGGCCCCCGCACCGGCACGCGCCAGCTCCGCGGCCCGCGCTCCAGCTCCCACTGGTAGATGCCTGACGTCGTGGGGGAGCGGATGCAGATGCAGTCATGGGACAGCAGGTCGTCCGGCGTCTCCGGCGTGCCCCTGCGCTCCAGGTAAGAGGGCGCGGCCACCACCACGAACCGGCACGCGTCCGACAGCCGGACCTGCACCATGTCCCGCTCGATGGACTCCGTCAGCCGGATCCCCGCGTCCAGCCCCTCGGCCACGATGTCCACGAAGCGGTCCTCCACCCGGACGTCCACCTCCACCTTCGGGTAGCGCGCGAGGAACCGTGGCAGCAGCGGCGCGATGAGGGTGGACACCGCGATGGTGGGAACCGTCAGCCGCACCCGGCCCGTTACCTCCCCTGGCTGCACCGCGGCCGTCTTCAGCGCCTCCATCGCCTGGTCCATCGCCGGCCCGGCGTTCTCCAGCAGGCGCCGCCCCGCCTCCGTCAGCGCCACGCTCCGGGAGGTCCGCGTGAGCAGGGGGACGCCAAGCCTCTCCTCGAGCTGGCGGACGGACTGGCTCAGCGCGGAGGGAGAGACGCCGAGTTCGGCGGCGGCGGCCGTGAAGCCGCGCTTCCGGGCCACGACGAGGAACGCATTCAGGGCATTGAGCGGGGTGAAGGCCATCTTGAAGTATTTCTAAATGGCCCATGTGGATCCCGCCACTTTCGCCCACTGGCCCCGGAGCGCATAACTGGGGGCGAGTGGCCCCCAGGTCACGAAAACTCCAAGGACAACCCCATGCCGAAGACTCCTGCCTATGCCGCCCCCGCCGCTGGAAAGCCGCTGGCGCCCTTCTCGTTCGAGCAGCGCGAGGTCGGCCCCCATGACGTGCTCATCGACATCCTCTACAGCGGGGTCTGCCACTCCGACATCCACCAGGCCCGTGACGAGTGGGGCGGCGCCATCTTCCCCATGGTGCCGGGCCACGAGATCATCGGCCGCGTCAAGCAGGTGGGCCAGCACGTCACGAAGCTGAAGGTGGGCGACATGGCGGGCGTCGGCTGCATGGTGGACTCGTGCCGCGACTGCCAGACGTGCCGCCGCGACCTGGAGCAGTTCTGCGAGCGGGGCATGGCCTCCACGTACAACGGCACGTACATGGACCGGAAGACGCCGACCTACGGCGGCTACGCGTCCCGCATCGTCGTCACCGAGCACTTCGCGCTGAAGGTGCCCGCGGGGCTCGACCCCGCCGCCGCCGCGCCGCTGTTGTGCGCCGGCATCACCACGTACTCGCCGCTGCGCCAGTGGAACTGCAAGAAGGGTGACCGCGTGGGCGTGGTGGGCCTGGGCGGGCTGGGCCACATGGCCGTGAAGCTCGCCGCGTCCATGGGCGCGGAGGTGACGGTGCTCAGCACGTCCCGCACCAAGGAGGCCGACGCGCGCCGCCTGGGCGCCCAGGGCTTCGAGGTCACCAAGGACGCGGACACCTTCAAGAAGCTGTCGGGCCGCTTCGATCTCATCATCGACACCATCTCCGCCCCGCATGACTACAACCAGTACCTGGGCATGCTGCGCCCCCAGGGCACGCTGGTGGTGGTCGGCGTGCCGCCGGAGGCGGTGCCCGTGCACGCGTTCTCGCTCATCGGCGGGAACAAGCGCCTGGTCGGGTCGATGATCGGCGGCATCGCCGAGACGCAGGAGATGCTCGACTACTGCGCGAAGCACAACATCGTGTCGGACATCGAGATCATCCCCATCCAGAAGATCAACGAGGCCTACGAGCGCATGATGAAGGGCGACGTGCGCTACCGCTTCGTCATCGACATCGCGAGCCTCGAGCGCGCGTAGCGCGAGTGCGTCCGCTCGGCGCGGCGGTGGATGAAGACCGTGGCGCCCGGGGGCACCCCCTCGCTCCTCACATCTCCTCGAGCGCCGACGCGGGCTCGGGCTTGCGCTCCGGTACCTCGGTGAGGGTCGCCTCGGTGAGCAGCAGCGTGCCCGCCACCGACACCGCGTTCTCCAGCGCCACGCGCACCACCTTCGTCGGATCGATGATGCCCGCCTCCAGCAGATCCACGTACGTGGAGTGCGCGGCGTCGAAGCCGAAGCTGCCCTGGCCGGTGCGCATCCGCTCCACCACCACGCCCCCGTCCACCCCGGAGTTCTCGGCGATCTGCCGCGTGGGGGCCTCGAGCGCGTGGCGCAGGATGCGCAGGCCCACCTTCTCGTCCCCCTCCGTCCGTGCCTCCTCCTGGGCCACGGCGTCGCTCGCGCGCAGCAGGGCGAGGCCGCACCCGGGCACCACCCCCTCGGCCACCGCGGCCTGAGTGGAGTGGATGGCGTCATCCAGCGCCTCCTTGTGGCTCTTCATCGCGGCCTCGGTGGGGGCTCCCACGCGAATCACCGCGACACCGCCCACCAGCTTGGCGATGCGCTCCTCCAGCTTCTCACGGTCGTAGTCGCTCGTCGTCTCCTGCTTCTGCTGGCGCAGCAGCGCGGCACGCGCCTGGATGGCCTTCTTGTCCCCGGCCCCGCCGACGAGGGTGGTGTCCTCCTGTGTCACCACCACCCGCTCGGCCCGGCCGAGGTCGTCGGGGCCCACGTGTTCGAGCTTCTTGCCCAGCTCCTGGGCCACCACCCTGCCGCCCGTGAGCACGGCGATGTCCTCGAGTATCGCCTTGCGCCGGTCTCCGAAGCCGGGCGCCTTCACCGCCACGCAGTGGAGCATCCCCCGCAGCTTGTTGACCACCAACGTGGCGAGCGCCTCGCCCTCCACGTCCTCCGCGATGATGAGCAGGGGCCTGCCCATCTGGACCACCTGCTCGAGCAGCGGGACGAGGTCCTTCATGACTCCAATCTTCGGCTCGTGCAGCAGGATCACCGGCTGCTCGAGGACGCACTCCATCCTGGCCGGATCGGTGACGAAGTAGGGGGAGAGATAGCCATGGTCGAACTGCATGCCCTCCACGACCTCGAGCACGGTCTCGGTGCCCTTGGCCTCCTCCAGCGTCACGACTCCCTCCCCGCCCACCCGCTCGATGGCGTCCGCCACGAGCTCCCCGAGCGCGGGGTCGTTGTGCGCGGCCACGGTGGCCACTTGCGCCTTCTCCTTGCGGCTCGCCACGGGCCGGGAGAGCTTGCGGATGGCCTCCACCGCGACCTGGAGCCCTCGCTCGAACCCGCGCTTCACGTCCACCGCGCTCGCGCCCGCGACGACGTTGCGCACCCCCTCGGCGAAGAGCGCGTGCGCGAGCAGGGTCGCCGTCGTCGTCCCATCTCCCACGACGTCGCCCGTCTTCTCCGCCGCCTGGCGCACCATCCGCGCGCCGAGGTTCTCCTCCGGGTCCTTCAACTCCACCTCCTTCGCCACGGTGACCCCGTCATTGCACACGATGGGGGGCCCATATTTCTTGTCGAGCAGGACGCACCTGGACTTGGGACCGAGCGTCACCCGCACCGCGTCGGCCAGCAGGGTTGCGCCGTTCAGCACCTTCTCCCGGGCAGCCGAGCGGAAATGAATTTGTTTGTAGGCCATGGTCGTGTTCCCCCGCGAGCCAGCGGCTTGGCTCGCTTGGGGCAACCTTTGGGTCCACGACATGCCGACGCAACTGGCTCGATGGCGGCCGTACTGGCGCGCGAAGGCCCACACCCTCGCGTCTCCCCCGAGACACGCTGACGTTCCCCTCGGTTGTCCGGGTGGGGGTCCCCACTCTGGACGGCGCCGTGATGGCACGGTGCACGGGGCATGATTCATCTTCCATTCATGGCTCCTCGGAGGGTGGCGGAGAATCCTCGACGGCGAGCCGCGCCTCGGCCCTCGCCCAGCCCGCCAGCCCACCAACGCGGCGCCGCGCCTGGGCGCCTTGCTCTCGATGCCCTTCTTGTCCGGCGGAGGGGTCCAGCCCGAGCTGCACCTCGGCCCCCGGCCGGACAAGCGCGTGCCGGACATCGCTGGATGGAAGCGCGAGCGCCCGCCGCGGGCCGTTGGAGGAGAAGACGCCCCGGAGCACTACGAGCTCGCCCCGGACTGGGTGTGCGAAGTCCTCTCGTCTGGGCCGAGTAGAGGTTCGGCGGCCTCCTGATGCTGACTGGGCACGCGCGGCACCAGTTGTCCGGCCGGGCGTTCGGGTGCCCCAGGCCGAGCCAGTTCCGATCGAGGCGCACCGCGCCTAGCGTTTCACTGTGATGCGCGCACGGGAACGGGTGGCGAGCGTGGTGGCAGGCGCGGGAAATGGCCCTGCTGTTCGAGTGGCTGAAAACCAGGTCCCTCTTTCCGGCGGTACGTCGGCGGCGAGCGGTAGCGCCGAGCCCCGGCCGCGGGCCAGCACAGGAGGCGACATGATCTTCCGCCAGCTCTTCGAGCCCGAATCCTCTACGTACACCTACCTCTTGGGCTGCCCGGAGACGGGGCAGGCCGTGCTGATCGACCCGGTGGTCGAAACGCTCGAGCGCGACCTCCAGGTGCTCCAGACGCTGGAGTTGAAGCTCGCGTACGTCCTGGAAACGCACATCCATGCGGACCACGTCACGTCCGCCTGCCGGTTGCGCCGCCTCACGGGATGCAAGCTCGCGGTCCCGGCGATGGAGCGGCTGTCCTGCGCCGACCTCGGCATCGATGAGAAGCAACCGTTGCGCGTGGGGAGCGTGTGCTTCCAGCCCCTCTTCACCCCGGGGCACACGGACACGCACCACGGCTATCTGGTCGAGTTGCCCGGGGTCCTGCGCGTCTTCACCGGGGATGCGCTCCTGATTGACGGCTGCGGCCGCACGGACTTCCAGAGCGGGGACCCGGCGGCGCTCTACCGGTCCATCCACGAGAAGCTCTTCTCGCTGCCGGGCGACACCCTGGTCTATCCGGCGCACGACTACCAGCACCGCCATGTCTCGACGGTAGCGCAGGAGCGCGAGCGCAACCCCCGCCTCGGTGGCGGCAGGACGCTCGAGGAGTTCATCGCCCTGATGGCGAACCTGAAGCTCGCCTACCCGAAGAAGATGGACCTCGCCGTGCCCGCCAACCGTCAGTGCGGGGAGTGCCCCTCGGAGGCGCTGGCGCACCTGCACCAGGTAGGCAGCAGGTCGGAGCAGGGGGTTCCGGCGCCGGATGGGCGGGCGTAGGAGGCGCGCGCTCATGCCATTCCACCTCATCCTCGCCATCGCCCTCTCGAGCGTCATCGGGTTGAGTCTCGGGCTGCTGGGGGGAGGGGGCTCCATCCTGGCCGTGCCCGTCCTCGTCTACGTGGCCGGGGTGACGCCCCACGCCGCCGTGCCCATGTCGCTCGCCATCGTGGGGACGACGAGCCTGGTGGCGGGGCTGCTCCACCAAGGCAGTGGCCGGGTGAGCCTCAAGGCGGCGCTCCTCTTTGGTGCGGCGGGCATGGGCGGGGCCTGGTTCGGCGCGAAGCTGACCCACCTCATCTCCGGGCGTGTCCTGTTGCTCCTGTTCGCGCTCCTCATGCTGGTGGTGGGCAGCTGGATGCTGGCCCCCTTCACGCAGCGGTTGGTGGCGGGCAGCGAGCAGTCCGAGGGCCGGAAACCCCACCTGGTGCTGACGCTGGTGGCTGGGTTGGGGGTGGGCGGGCTGACGGGATTCCTCGGGGTGGGAGGAGGCTTCCTCGTCGTCCCGGCGCTGGTGCTCTTTTGCCGGCTGCCCATCGAGCACGCGGTCGGTACATCCCTGTACGTCATTGCCCTCAACTCGGCCGCGGGCTTCATCGGCCACCCGGGAGGGAGCCGACTCTCGCTGGGGCTGACGATTGCCTTCACGGCCGCCGCCCTGGTGGGAGCCGTCGTGGGACATCGCATCGCCACGCGGATGCATCCGCAGCGCCTGCGGAGCGCGTTCGCGTGGTTCGTCATCCTCGTTGGAGCCGGAATGGTGGCGCGGACGCTGCTCTCCCGGGGGTGAGTGGAGCCCACGCTCCGGAAGGGACACCCTCCCTTTTGTTTCTGTCTCGAGGGTAGCGCGGGTTGGCGCCGGGGTGCACGCCCTTGGCGGCCGGCATGACGCTCCTGCTGATGGGCTACCTGGGCCTCCAGACGGAGAGAGCTGCCATCAGAGACGCAGAAAAGCAGGGCGAATACTGGCTGGCGCGGCTGCTGGAGCGTGAGGCCCGGGGACGCTTCGTCCATGCCAGGTTGAAACAACGATTTGACGGACCGCTTCAGTTCAAGCATCAGGGCGTCGACGTGGTTGACCCCAAGACGGGCCGCCAGTACGAGATTCTCGCCGGAACGGAGTCGAACCTGGCCCGTCATGGTCGCCGCATGGCGGGCGAGTTCTTCCGGATGCTCACCTTCTGAAAGGGGCGGCCATGGGGTGGTTGGAGAACGTCATCTTCAAGAACCAGGAGATTGCCAACGAGCGGCTGGAACTGACGGACAACAACTCCCTCTACTTCCTCAGCACGGGCTTGACGCTGCGCAACTGCACCGTCGTCCTGACACTCTTCGCTCCAACCGAGGCGCGGCGATACGACGCCAACCCGGAAGAATTCCGCGCCATCGTCGAAAGGTTTGACTGCATCCTCTACTGAGGGGCGGTCCGGGGTCGCGCGGGGCCTCGCGGAGAGCCCTCTGTTGAAGGGCCGCGACGCGACCGAAGAGTCCACTCACGCGGAGGAGACGTGCTCGCTCGCGGGGGACTGAGGGGCCGGGAGGGCCTCGGGGTTGTCACCGGGGGCCTTCCAGGCGGGCCCGCGGAACACGAGGCCCAGACGCACGCGCAGCGGGGCGGGGCGGCGCACGTCGCGCAGGATGGCGGCGAACTCGTGGAAGGCGATGCGCACCGGGTTGTATGTCTTCAGGTTGTGGGTGAGGCCGTAGACGGGGCGCTCGTCCTCGGCCTGGAAGGTGCCGAAGAGCCGATCCCAGAGGATGAAGATGCCCGCGTAGTTGCGGTCCAGGTAGCGCGGGTTGGCGCCGTGGTGCACGCGGTGGTGCGAGGGCGTGTTGAGCACCCACTCCAGGGGCCCCAGCCGGTTGACCGCCTCGGTGTGGATCCAGAACTGGTAGAGCAGGCTGATGGCCTGCTGGGTGACGATCATCACCGGGTGGAAGCCGAGCAGGGCGAGCGGGGCCCAGAACAGCGTGTTCGTCATGGGCGTCCACGTCTGGCGCAGGGCGGTGGACAGGTTGTAGTGCTGGCTGGAGTGGTGCACCACGTGCGAGGCCCAGAAGAAGCGCGACTCGTGATGGATGCGGTGGAACCAGTAGTAGCAGAGATCGTCGGCGAACAGCAGGGCAACCCAGACGAGCGGCCCGGTGCCCAGCCGCAGCGGGGTGAGCTGGTAGAGCGCGGTGTAGAAGGCGAAGGCGATGCCCTTCCACACCATGTTGATGGCCGAGTAGCCGAGCCCCATGGACAAGCTGGCCGCGGTGTCCCGGGCGGCATAGCCCTGGAGACCCGACTCGCGGTGGCGCCAGAGGTAGAGCCCTTCCACGGCCATCAGGAAGATGAACGCCGGGATGGCGTACAGGGTGAGATCGATGGGCGTGTCGGCCATGGGGTGGCTCCTTCTGCTTATGCGGGGGAGGAAAAGGCGCGGCGGGAGAGCTGGACGAGCAGGGTGAGCATCGCCCGGTGGTCCGGATTGGCGGGCAGGGCCGCGCCGCCCACGGCCGCTCCCTGCACGGCGTTGAGGATGAGCTCGATGAGCGCATCGAAACCGGGGTGGGCGGCGGCGACTTCGGGGAAGAGCTCGCGCGCCACGCGGTGCAGGTGGCGGCGGTGGGGCGGGTCCACCACGCTCAGGGCCGCGGCCAGCTCGGCGTCGGTGCGCGCGGCGACGTACAGCTCGATGGCGGCGAGCAGCTCGGGCCGCTGGTAGATGAACCACAGCCGCTCGATGGCCTCGGCGATGCGATCCTCCGGCACGGCCGGGAGGTCGGCGAGCTCGGCGCGGTAGCGGGCGATGAGCAGGGGGAACAGGCGCTCGACCGCCGCGGCCAGCAGCGCCGCCTTGGTGGGGAAGTGCTTGAACAGGGCCCCGTGGGACACCTCGGCCCGCTGGGCGACCGCGATCGTGGTCGTCCGCGCATAGCCCAGCTCCACGAGGCACTCGACGGTGGCGTCCAGCAGCTTCTGGCGCGTGGCATCCCGGCGCTCCTGCTGGGTGCGCCGGGCGGGCGGCGCGTCGTCGATGCGGAGGAAAGAATCAGACATGTCAGAAGTATGAGTGGCTCCGATCCAAAAAGAAAGTGAGTACTCACTTCCTGTTTGGAAGCGCTCGTTTCTCTGGAGGTAGGTCCTTGGGGCATGGCTCCTCGGAGGCGCAGAAAGGGGGAGGGAAGACGCCTGGAGCAAGGCTCACGAGGAGGCGTTCCAGCGAGCGAGGCAGCCCCTGTCTCGCCTGCTCCCCTCGGACTCGATGGCGTTGTGCGTCTCCACCCTGAATCCATCCGCCCCATGGCCGGGCCGCGCTCATGTACCGGGCCGCGCTCATGCTCCGGACCACACGCTCGTGAAGGCCCGGCGCGCCTCGCGCTACTTCCGCTCTTCGATCCGATACAGGGCCACCTGAAAACCCAACAGCCGCAGGTGCGCCGCTTTCCGGACGAGATTGAGCTGGCTGAAGAAGGGGAGGGCTTGTGGCCACTTCGCCTGGGGCGTGGCCGTCACGATCGCGAAGACGACTTCGTAGTGGCTGGGTTCGGGTCTCTTCGCGGGCTCGCCCAGCCGCCCGGCGATCCCGGGGTTTTGATCCGCGACCGCCTTCTTGACGTCCTTCCTGAACTTCTCATCTCCGAGGAACGTTTCCGCCGCGACGGTCCCTTGCGAGAACAGGTGGCTCAATGATGCGGAACGCAGCTTCCGTTTGACGTGGATGAACTGTCCGGTCGCGGAGAACAGGTCGCAGGCCTCGATGGCTGTACGCGCCCCCTTGGCCTTCTTGTTCTTCCTGTCGAGAAGCACCAGGTGCTTGCGTGAACCGGCCGCCCGCTCGTTGTAGTTACCTTCCTCCTCGTTGCGCAGGGCGACAGGCAGATGCTTGATGTCCTTGACGAGGGCGACCGTGTCCTCGAGCGTTTGGGCCGCGAAGGTCTTCTCGACCTTGAACCATTGCCCGGCCGAGAGGATGCACAGCGCTCCTTCTGCGTTCAGTTCCGCGACCAGGCATTTGTAGAGCGACCATCTCTCCGGGAGCAGGGAGGAATCCTCGGAGACCGTGCGGATCTTCTGCTGCTTGAGCGTCTCCAGTGACAAACGGAAGTCTTCCGGTTCCACGCCCTCGCGGTTGGCGAGCGCGGCCAGGCAGTTGTCCAGGTCGAGATCCGTATGGGCCTCCACCGTACCGAGACGTTCACCGGGGTAGAGGAAGCTCACGTCGTTCCATTCGATGACCTCTGGTGGCGCCAGGTGGATCCGCTCCGTGTCATGGGCATTGATGGCGTGAACCAGCTTGTCGTTGAGACGATCAAGGGTGCCGACGTCCCTGATTTGACGGACGTTGTCGACCCACGAGAAATTCGTCTTGTAGCGTTCGCTCTTGTAATGCGCGAGGAGCGTCTTGCACTTGTCGGCCAGGTCCGCGAAAGCGATGGCACCCGAGAAGGCGAGTGCATCACGACCCGTGAGCCGCCTGGCGAGCGACTCATCCGAGGGTTCACCGGTCACCGAACCGAGCAGATCCCGAAAGACGTCGACACTGAAGGCCTCGAGCGAGGAACTGCGGCTGACCTGACGCCGGGTATGGACCGTCAACTCCTCGAAGGTGCGCAGGTCGAGGCTGCGCAATTTCTGTTGGTCCACCGTGTTCAAGGTGACCTTCAAGCCGAAGTCGATCTCGTAGGTGTCGGGCTTGAGGAGGTGACGTCCTTGTCCGAAGGTCACCGCGAACATCCGGGAGTCCGTCTTGATGAACAACACCGCGGCCGCCGTGGCGCTCTGGGCGAATTCAATCTCCTCCGGGAAACCCTCCTTGACGAAGGAGGCCCAGCGCGGCTCCTTGAGCGGCGGCTTCGAGACATGGAGGCTTCCCTCGAACTCGAAGTCCCCCGGAAGAGGCCACTCGTCGAGCGGTTCGGCGACCTTGAGCGCCTCCGCTGGTGACTTGAACTCCTTGCGGATGAGCAGGAAGGTCAGGTTCCGGGTCTTGGCTTTTCGGATCGAGCCGGAAGGTGTTTTTTTCATTGAGGCACGGAAGAGGGCGGCGAGACGCCGGCGCGGTGGGCTGTTGCCAGCTTGGAGGAGGGATGCCCGTTCGCCCGGCACGGCGGACGCCACCGGCCGGGCGATGCAAGCCGTGGACTCACGTGTCCGGTGAGTTCACGCGAAGCAAGATGCACCGCGGGGCCGGCGGCGTCTGTACCCCTTAGGATGTAGTGTGCTCCGGAGCCCTCCGCGCATCACTGGAGAAGAGCCCCAGGTAGATCGAGCGGGTGGTGCGCGCGGACAGGAGCATGGCGGACTGCTCCCGCGGGTCCTTCATCGAGCGCAACAGCCGGGTCAGCTCGGCCACGTGCTCTCCATCCGCCTCCCCATGCCCGCGCAAGAAGGTGACGGCCTTGTGGATGTTGGGGATGTTCCGGGCCTTGAGCAACCGCTCCACCGCCTGGGGAGCGCGATGCACGGCGAGGTACTCCAACACATACGCGGTACCCAGGAAGGCCAGGGGGATGCCCGCCAGCGCCGTGTACCGGTTCCAGGCGATGTAGGCGTTGACCGCCGGGCAACGGCCCGCCGCCGTGACCCGCTCGGCCGACCAGCCCAGGTTCCTCAGGTCCGAGAGCAGCCAGCGCTCGTGGCCCCGCTCCTCGGCCGCCTTGTGCAGGAACAACTCCCCGAGCGCGGTGTGGCTTCCCGTGCGCTTCATGCGCTCGCCCGACTCCATCAACAACGGCGTCGTCCACCGCACGTAGTGGTAGGCCTGCACCAGGTAGCGGGTGTAGCTGGCCGCGTCGATGCTGCCGTCGAAGAGCCTCCGCGCGGTGGGGTGCACCTCCAGGTCCTCCACCAGCGTGCGCGCCTCGTGCTCCAGGGTCTCCATCCAATCCATCCGTGACTGCGTTCCATTCTGCGTGTGCATGTACGTCTCCTGTTCGGGGCCGTGGTGCGGTCCCGTTCGTGGGGTGAAGGGGTGAGGGGAGGGGTGACGAAAAGGCGTCCGGTTCAGGACTCGCGGACGTTCAGGGACTCGAAGTGCGCCAGGGTACGGGCCGGAACCTCATCCAGCGCCGCGACCAGCGGCAGGGAGAAGCGCCGGAAGCTGGAGTCATAGAGCGGGTCGGCGATGAAGCGCGCGCCCATCTTGTCGGCGAGGAAGGACAGGACCCGGGGCAGCCGCAGTCCCTCGAAGTGCCCTCGCCGAGCGTGCTCGCGCTCCTGCTCCGTGTAGATGGGCGTGTCCGCGGCGGCCGGAGACGTCTGGGGCGCGAGGGCCCGGGCCCGCCATCTCGGACTGATCAGTCCCCGATGCGAGGCCACCTGGGCGGCGAGCCATGCATCCTCCGCCCAATCCGTGTCCATGTTCGCCGAGGCAATCCAATGCGTCACCCCCCGGTGGCGGCTCTCCCGGTAGATCCCCGCCTGCAACCACAGGGTCGCCTCGGAGTTGCGCCAGGGCTTGAGGACGCACAGGCGCGTGGTCTCCGCGAACAGGAGCCCCGGGCCCTCCATCGCCGACAGGTCCAGCTTGCGCTCCAGGTCGATCCCCAGCCGCCCGCCCAGGGTGCGCGCCACCTCGGGGTTGGGCAACAGCAGCCGCGAGGTGGCCACCGGCTCGTCGCCCGCGTAGACGATGAGATGCACGGTGGTCTCCAGCGTGTCGAAGCAGTTCACCTCCCGGGGCGCGGGCGGGATGGTGTTTCCGAGCAGCCCCATCTCCGCGCCAAAGACAGCCCAGCGGATGCGCAGCGCATCGTCCAGCTCATGCTGGGTCGTGGCGACGCGACAAGACAGCGGTGTCATGGTTCCCCTCCGTAGGGAATGAGAGACGCGGCGTCTCGCCGTGTCTTCCCTGACACATTCGTCACCGGAAACCGAAGTTCGCCGCGCCGTGTTCTTTTTTGGATTTCGTCCCCGACCTTTCCCCCTACCTCTTAGGGGGGATGGACTTTTGTCCACGAGGTGGATCAAC
Source organism: Cystobacter fuscus DSM 2262 (assembly GCF_000335475.2). NCBI lineage: Bacteria > Pseudomonadati > Myxococcota > Myxococcia > Myxococcales > Archangiaceae > Cystobacter > Cystobacter fuscus. Next base: position 186,103 of record NZ_ANAH02000064.1, read on the forward strand.
CTCCCGTGCGTCAAGGCTGTACCGCGCGTCGAACTCCACTGCCCGGTGACGAAGGACCAGGCCAGACGCAGTGAATGCGAAGGCGAAGTACGCCTGGCGAGGAGAGGGGATGAGCATTCCACCACCGATCGAGGAGTCGGAGCTGCATGCGCGGGTTCTCAAACGCGACAACGTGGCATCCGTCGACGTCTACCTGTTCTTCGCGGAGCGCATCATCAAGGCCCTCCTGCATGACCGGGTGTGCGACACGGAAACGGCCCACGACGCCATGGTCGACGCAGTGGTCGCCTACTTGAAGAACCCCGAGCGCTACGAGCCGGGTAAAGGTAGTTTGATTACCTACCTCATCAAGGCGGCCAGGTACAAGGCGTTGGACCGGCGCAGATCCGCGGCCGCGCTACAGAGGGGGGATCAAAATTATTACGACCGCCGTGTCGAAGATCCGGCGAGGAGTCCGAAGGAGAAAATGGAGGATTTCGTGGAGGCGAAGCTCTTGCTGAAACGGTTCCTCGAGAGCGGTCGGCTGAAGAATGAGCAGGAGGTCGAGCATCTCCGACTGGTGCTGAGTGGCGAGGGGTCCACCCGTCTCGTGGCGGCGACTCTGGGGTTGGGCCGATTGCCATGGGAACAGTTACAGCAGCAGGTGAAGCGCCATCGGGATCGGCTCATGAAGCTCCTGGAGCGCTTCGGAAAGGAGGAGTCCAATGACCCAGCCTAGCTGGTTGAAAGCCGCGGTCCGGCGGAGTGCGGACGAGGACTGGACGCTCGGCTTCATCTTCAAGAGATACCGGCAGTTCAAGAACAAGTCCTCCGAGGAGTTGGCGGAGGAACTGGGTTGCTCGCTGGAGACGCTGGACTGGCTCTCGCTCTGCCGTGTTCCCAGTGAGGAGCGGTTCGCCGAGGAACTGAGCGTCATCACGCAGCGGTTCAACGTGGATCCCAACCGGCTTGCTCCCGTGCTTCTGCTCGCGAAGATCCTGCGTACCGTCTCCGAGGAGAGTGACGGCGAGGAGCGCTCGAATGGTTCGTCCATCAAACTGCTCGCGGCGCGTGACCGCTCCCCGGACAAGAAGGACTCATGAATCCTCGCTGGTTGCAGGAAGCCGTCGCGGCGTGCAAGGAGCCGTATTCACCCTCGTTTCCCCGGGTGATGAACAGGGTATGGGTCCTGCGCGTCGTCCATGTGGAGCGCATCCCCCGGATCACACCTGAGAAGGTGAAGATCTGGCTGTCCAAATTGGGCTTTCGGGTCGATCACTCCTACTTCGATCGCCATATGCATGGGTGCATGGCCGTGGGCAGGGGCTTTGGGTTCATCTTCTGTGACAGTACCGACGAAGCCCACGTTCAGAACTTTACCGTGGCGCATGAACTGGGCCACTTCGTGTTGGAGTATCTACTGCCCCGTGAGCGGGCACAACTCGCGTTGGGTGAGAGCGCCCTCCAGGTGTTCGACAAAGGCCGCGAGCCTTCTGCCGGGGATGCCCTGTACTCCATCCTCGCGGGTGTTCCGCTCCAGCAGGAGTCCGTCATGGAGCGGAGCGACGAGGGTGAAATCGAAAGAGGGACGATTGATGAAGCGGAGTACCGGGCGGATCGCGTGGCCTTCGAACTCCTGGCTCCCGCGAAGTACGTCCTGCCCAGGGTGAAGGGCCTTCCCCGGGATGAGGCCGTGGCTCTGCTGGAGACCCAGTTCGGACTGCCCCGACTCAAGGCTCGCGCCTACGCCCACCTGATGCTCGGGTCCGAGCACCAGGGTTTTTGTATCCGGAAATATCTTGGAGAGGAGGATGATGAATGAGCATGGATGAGGGGGACGCTCCAGACGATGGAGACGGAGATGGTCCCGAGGCGGAGAGAGGGTTCATCCGGGACGGGGATTTCCGGTCGGGCTTTGGCCAGGAACTATCCGCCGTGCTCGACATGGTGTCCTGGGAAGCCGGGCATGATTTCAAGCGCCTGTTCGCCGAGTTCAAGACGCAGGTCTCCCAGTCCGTGAACAAGGAGGAGAGCCTCCGGTCCATCATCCGGAAGCAACTCTTCCACCAGATCAAGTCGGCGAAGCTCGCACCCGACGGCGCGGGCGTCTTCCCGGCCGACCTCTCGTGGTTGGACACCATCCGGGAGCAGTTGCTGTATCAGGGGCTGGTCGAAGCCGTGAACAGCACGGTGGTCTCCCACGACAGCCTGCCCATCAGCGTCACCCAGATTGGCGTCGCCATCGTCAGTTACAATGCCACCACGGGAGTCTTCTCCCAGCGCCTCTTTCGCAAGGAGATGGCCGCGCAGGTGGATGGATTGGCGGAGGCCATTGCCTTCATCCAGAAGCGCCAGGCACGCTCTGGAGCGGGCCGGAGGGATGAACTCTCGACGCTGGCCCGGCGGGGCATCCGGACGTACGCCGAGCGAGCCATCCTCCTGGAGCGGGCGACCGCGGAGTGGCGCATGGGGTATGGCAATCCCTTCGCCCCCGAGCTGCTCTCGGGCTCCGGGTACACGAGCCTGCTCACCGTCTCCCTGGGGTTGTTGCGCAACCTGCTCGAGAAACACCCGAAGTTCGTCTTCGTCTCCGATTCGCTGCACGATATCGGTCTGCTGACCCTGGGCAACGCATTGAACGTGGGGGAGTACCTCATCCTCGATACGGTGGAGGCGGACAGTCTCCGCATCGTGGACCGGTGGGACTACGAGAACCGGGGACAGAACGAGGCACGTCAGTTCGTCAGGGAGTGCGGCCCGCTGGTCCTCCGGGGGCTCTTCCGTGCGTCCGACAACGCTCCACCGTACCTCTTCTATGCGCATCGGGAGCACGTCCACCTCGCGGCCCATGTGGCCTTGGCCGACAGCATCCTGCGCTCCGAGCGGGGTTTCCCCATGCTCCTGGATGTCGCGGAGGTGGCGTGCCGGGGAGCCTTCGGAGCGGAAGGCTTCATGGGCTTGATGCATGACGCCTACACCCATGCGGGCGCGAAGTTTCACTACCTCAGAGCGCACAAGCGGCGCCGATAGGAGACACGGTCATGGCCGATGAAAAGACACTGCAAGCTCCAGGCGCGCCCGGTGCGCCTGCTCGAACGAATCCGGTATCCGCCCCGAGGTCGCCTCCCACGGCGAGCGTGGGTGGACCTCGCGGCGAACCTCCCCGGACGACCCCTCCACCAGGAGTCAGGGCCCCGGCTCCCGCGTCCCCTGTTCCCATTCGGACGTCCGCTCCTCCTGTCGTCAACGCCGGGCGAGCCGAGAGCACCCGTTCGCTCCCGCAGCCCGGAAAGCCGCCCGCGTCCATCTCCAACCGAGAGGCCCCACGATCGTCTCCTCCCTCGGTGGCTCATCCCAATGGGTCCCTGGATCCCCTTCCCGCAGAGGCGCTGAAGGCGCTCACCGAAATCGAAGCCCGGCCCAAACTCATGCTGGTGGATCCCGAGTCGAAGGATGCCGTGGGCTTCACCCACTTCGACTCCGCAGGGAGCCACGACAATCTCGTCACCGTCCTGATGACCCGGGAGGATCTCCTCCAGCTCGCCTCCCAGACGCTCGTCCGGATCAAATCGAGGGAAGACAAGCGCTCCTACCTGGGAGTGATCGTGCGCGGGCCGTTCGCCGAGCCCGATGCCGTCTCCGCCAGTTCCACCATGGCCATCGGCGTGGTGTCGCAGGGCAAGAAGATCGCCTTCACCTTCGACTACCATGGGCGCGCGGAGGTCGAAATCCTGGGAGAGGAGACGGCGGGGGGCAAGCTGGTCCCTCCGGGACGTCGGCCCCGGCCCAAGAGTCCTGTCTTCCTGTTGGGAGAGAAAGAGAGCGCGGCGGTCCTCGGCATGGCGGGCGATCTCTGTCTGGGAATGGTCTCGGGTTACGACCAGATGGAGGCCCGCCTCAATCCCCGGGACAAGTCCATCCTCCCCCGGCACACGGGCATCATCGGGACGACCGGCGGTGGCAAGTCCACCACGGTCGCCACCCTCATCCACCGCGCCCAGGCCGCGGGCATCGCGACCATCGTCTTCGATGTGGAGGGAGAGTACACGCACGTGGATGAACCCACGGACCACGCGGCGATGCTCGAGGCCCTCGAGCGCCGGGGTCAGAAGGCCGAGGGTGTCAAGGAGCTCCACATCCACCACCTCACGGGCCGCGACAGCCGCAATCCTGATCACGACAACCTGCACGGCTTCTCGCTGAACTTCTCCAGCCTTTCGCCCTATGCCATCGCGGAGATTCTCAATCTCTCCGAGGCACAGCAGGAGCGCTTCCACAAGGCCTATGACGTCACGAAGCTGCTCCTGGAGGACTTCGAGATCTTCCCCCGGCCTCGGAGCGAGGAAGACCGGCAGCGAATGCTGGATGTCGACGAGCTCACCACGGGCTATCCCCAAATGACCCTTCAGCACCTGCTGGACGTCGTGAGCGCGTACCTCTACAGCCTCAGCGATGAAGGCAAGGGCGAAGGCCGGAGCAGGTCGCGCTCCCCGTCCAAGCGCAAGGGTGCTTCCGAGGAGTCGTCCGACCCGGACGAGGGGAGCGATGGGGTGTTCGAGGATCCCACTCCTCGTGGCCCCCGCATGCTCAGCGAGTTCGGCCGCAACGTGGGCCGTGTGATGGCCCGCGTCCACGCCCAGAGCAGCAAGAACGAGATCAGCTGGAAGGCGCTGGCGGGCAAGCTCCACCAGTTGCGCCGGCTGAAGATCTTCGACGTCGCCACGGCCCCCGGCGTGGACCATGACTCCATGCTCACGCCCGGGCGGGTGTCGGTGATCGATCTGTCGGACACGGATTCGCCTCAGCTCAACAACCTCGTCATCGCCGACATCCTCCGGGGGCTCCAGGAGACCCAGGAGGCGCGCTACCAGCGGGCGAGCGCCGGAGGGAAGCCCGTCACTCCGGTCCTCATCATCCTCGAGGAGGCACACGAGTTCCTGTCCGCCAGCCGCATCTCACAGATGCCGGTGTTGTTCGAGCAGGTGGCGCGCATCGCCAAGCGCGGACGCAAGCGCTGGTTGGGGCTCGTCTTCGTCACCCAGTTGCCGCAGCACCTCCCCAACGAGGTGCTGGGTCTGCTCAACAACTTCATCATCCACAAGATCACGGACAGCTCCGTCATCTCCCGCATGCAACGGACCGTGGGCAGCATTGACGCGGGCCTGTGGGAGCGGGTTTCCCAGCTCGCTCCCGGTCAGGCCATCGTCTCCTTCAGCAACTTCACCCGGCCGTTGATGGTCGCGGTGGACCCCGCCCCCGTGAAGCGCCAGCTCGTGGACTGAGACCACTCAGCGCAGCAACAGCTCGGCCTGACCGTAGGGCATCTCCCCGGAGATGCCCCGCTCGCGGCAGTACTCGAGCAGCTTGCGTGCCTCCACGAGCTGCGGCGAGTTCTCGTGGTAGCCCATCACCATGACATGGCCGAGCCAGGGCTCGCGGCCCATGGCGTAGATGCGCACCTGCTTGGGATTGAGCCGCTGGACGATGTCGATGGCGCGCGCCGCGTTGGAGCCGTTGAGCCGCCGCGATTGATCCATCTTGCGCTGGATGGGGGCGGGCAGCAGCGGACCATACATCCAGCTCAGCGGGCCTCCCTCCGACTCCATGCCCAGCCACAGCATGTCGATGTCGCCCACCTCGCGGTGCACGTGCTCGTACAGGCGCGGCTCGAGCGCGTTGGAGTCCGCCGCCATCAGCAGGTTCTTGCCCTCCAGCCGCACCAGGTGGGCGATCTTCGCCTGGATGTTGAGATCCCCGTGCTCGCCGATGAAGGGCAGGCCGATGAGCTCCCCCCCCGGCAGCGGCAGCGAATCCATCTCCGACAACGCCACCACGTTGTTGAAGCCGGCATGCTTGAGCATCAGCTTGAGCGAGGGGTCCGCCAGCCCACCGCCGCTGCTCGCGGGCACCACGATGGTGCCGATGCGGTGGCGCAGTTGCAGCAGCGGCTCGAACATCAGGTGGTCCGCGTGCCCGTGGGTGATGAGGACGTAGTCGATGCGCTCGGGAAGATCCGCGAAGGTGTAGCGCGGCAGCTCCGAGGGGAAGTCATAGCTGATGACCGGATCCGTCATCAGGCTGACGCCGCGCGACTCGATGAGCACGCACGCGTGGCCGAAGTAGCGCACGCGTACCCCCTCGCCGTCGTACCGGGGCGCGGGGCGCGGGGGCTCGGGCGTGAAGAAGGAGGCGAAGGTGTCGTGGTCCCTCGGCTCGATGCCCAGGGCCTCGCGCACCGGCTCCACCGGCCCGGGTGTGCGCGTCATGGCGTAGAGCCGATCCAGGGCCGCGTCCCGGTAGGGCCGTTTGATCTGCAGGGCGCCGTCCACCGAATCCAGCCGGGGCGTGCTGAAGACATATGGCCGGGCGTCCTCGTGGATGAGCCGCATGGACAGGCTCTGCGAGGACTCGCGGTGGAAGGGGCCGCGGTAGAGCAGCGACTCGAAGAAGCGCGGCGAGGCCCGGTGGTTCAGGTCATACGTGAGCTCCACGTAGCCGCGCAGCAGGTCCGGCACCCGCGGGTACAGCTCCTCCAGCGAGAAGCCCTCCGCCATGTCCAGCAGCTTGTGCAACTCCAACATGGCTTGCGCGTACCGCAAGGACAGCGCCTCTTCCTTGCGCGTGCGCTCCAGCAACGCCTGGACTTCCTTCACCTTGTCCACGCCGTAGTTGATGTACGGCCCCCCCCGCAGGGCGGGACTCTTCAGGGCCGCCACGTGGATGGCCGGGTTGGCCACGAAGGACTCCATGACCTTGAGGTGCAGGTTGGCCACGAAGAGCGGGGCCGTCATCGGCGAGGCCAGGAACCACCACGCGTACCACTGGTTGTAGAGCGGCTCGGAGACGACGTTCTGCTTCAGGTACATGGGCGACGAAGACATGCGTGTTCCTCGGCGGGACGTGGCCCCGCGCAACCACCAGGAGCGGCAGTGTACCCGGTTCGCACTCGCCGGAGCGCCGCCATCCCACATGGTCGCGGGGCCCGGAGCGGATGCGGAAAGGCCTTTGGGGCATGCGATAGTGTCGCCCCATGAAAACGCTTCGGCTCGTCGCGGGCTGTCTTGTCTTGGGGCTGCTGGGGTGTGGCGGAGACGCGGACTCCGTCGCGCCGGTGAATGTCCGGGTGGTGGAGGGGGTGACGCCCGGCGAGCGCGTCTCGGGCTCACGAATCCTCCGGGCCACCGCCGAGGACAACTCGGGCACGGTGGCCCGGGTGGAGTTCTCCGTCGCCGGCTCGCCGGTGTGCGTGGACGACATCGCACGGCGCTCCGGTTCGACCTTCTCGTGCACCTGGGACTCGTCCACCACCCCCACGGGCGACCACCAGCTCACCGTGAAGGCCCAGGACGCCGCGGGCAACAGCGCCCTCTCCTCGCCCATCGCCATCACCGTCCTGGCGGCCAACCGCGCTCCCACGCTCGGTCCGGTGACCACGACACGGAAGACCCTCGACGAGGGCTCCGCCGCGAGCCTCGCGGTGACCGCCACGGATCCCGATGGCGACACGCTCACCTATTCCTGGACCCAGAGTCCGTTCGCGCCCCTGGGGACGTTCGCCGAAGGCAGCAACGCCACCCCCTCGTGGACCGCGCCGTTCATCTCCCGCGACACGACCTTCCTCCTGAAGGTGACGGTCTCGGATGGGAGGGGCGGCTCGACCCAGGGCACGGTGTCGGTCACCGTCGTGAACGTCCCCGCCCTCAACCAGGCACCCAGCGTGGACATGCTCGAGGAGCCCGAGGCGCTCATCGCGGGCAGGTCGCACCCCTTCTTCATCTCCGCGAGGGATCCGGATGGGGATCCGCTCACCTATTCCTGGACGACGGAGCCCCCCGGAGCGGGCGTCTTCACCCATCCGGACCAGCCCCTCTCCGAGTGGCGCTCGGGGGAACTCAGCCAGCCCGCCTCCTACACCGTGAAGGTCACCGTGTCCGATGGCACCAGCTCGGAGACCCGCTCGGTGCCCGTGCAGGTGGGCGTTCCCTCCTATGCCCGGGACATCGAGCCCCTGTGGAGCGCGAGGTGCTCGAGCTGCCACAACGAGAATGGCCTCGAGGGACTGAACCTGCTGGTGGGTAAGTCCCACGCCTCGCTGATGGCGTCGGGGGTGGGGGCGTGTGCCTCGGGCGCCCGGGTCTCGCCCGGCCGTCCCGAGGAGTCCCTGCTGGTCAGGCGCATCAGCGGCGAGGAGTGCGGCATCCGGATGCCCATGGGCAATTCCGACTACTTCGATTCCAACCCGGGAGAGCTCACGCAGATCCGCTCGTGGATCCTCGCGGGCGCGCTCGACAACTAGTCGATAGACTGCGAGCCGGTGGGCACGAGGGAGCCGTGTGATGGATGAAGAGCTGTCGTTGGTCGGCATGACGGAGGACATGGCGGCCAACTCCGTCCTCTACGGCTTCATCAGCCTGTGTCAGATGGCCTTCCCGGGGCGACTCCGGGCCTGCTACCTGCTGGGCAGCCACGCCATGGGCGAAGCCGTGGCCGACAGCGACCTCGACGTGACCCTGGTCTTCAAGGACCGCTTCCTCGAGGGCGAGCAGGCGCGGCACGAGCGCCTGCGCCAGTCCGTGGGCCTGTTGAGCCGCATCCCCGTGGACTCGAGCGCGGTGGAGGAGTCCCGGCTGTTGCGCGATGGGGCCGTCAACCTCAAGCAGGCCTCGCTGTTCCTCGCGGGAGAGGACCTCCGCGAGCGCATTCCGCTGATGCCCGCCGAGGAGTGGGTGCGCGTCGCCATGCACCGTCCCTACAACTTCATGGAGCGCGCCCGCTCGCGCGCCGAGGGCGAGCCGCTGCGCTACCCCCTCGCGTATCCGGATCCGCGCGGAGCTTTCCACGGCTACGACTACTCCGCGGTGATGGACTCGCGGGGCCAGCCCCAGCCGGGCTTCAAGGAGCTCGTCTCCATCGCGGCCCGGATCGCGGCGGCCGAGGCGGCGCTGAAGTCCGGAGCCCAGGCCTTCTTCAAGCGCGCTTCCATCGAGGCGCACCGCCGGCACGTGAACGACGAGCGGTCGCTCCTGTTCGAGCGCATCTATGACTGCCGCGCGCGTTGGGGCTATCAGGTGCCGACCGGTGCGGAGGACCGGGCTTATCTGCGCTCGCTGTGCGAGGGCATGCTGGACGCGGAGAACCGGTTCCTGGCCCTCTACAGGGACTTCCTGCTGGCCGAGTTGGAGCGGGGTGGGGTGGGCCCCCGGGCGCTGGCGGCCCGGCGGTTGGGCGACATCCTCTATCCCGGCGACGAGGTCCCCACCGCCTTGAAGCGGCTGGAGGAGGCGCCCGAGCCGGAAGTGCGCGAGGCCGCCCGGGAGTCGCTCCGCCGCATCGCCCGATACTCCTCTCCCCCCGCGCCCGCGGTCTGAGCGGGGCCTCCGTCTCATGTCCCAGGACTCCTCCTCCGGCGTCGTGCGCCGCCTCCTGGCCCTGGTCCAGCCCGAGTGGCGGACCCTGTGCGCGGGCGTGTTCTTCCTGCTGCTCGGCAGCGGCTTGTCCCTCGTCTTCCCCCAGGCCGTGCGCTTCATCATCGACGAGGCGCTCGGGTCGAAGGACGCCGCCCTCATCGACCGGGTCGCGCTCTCCATGATCGCCGTCTTCGCGGTGCAGGCTGGTGCCGATTCGCTGCGCTACTACTTCTTCACCCAGACGGGTGAGCGCATCGTGACCCGGCTGCGGCACGAGCTGTTCTCGCGCCTCGTGGCCCAGGAAGTGGGCTTCTTCGATCAGCACAAGACGGGAGAGCTCACCAGCCGTCTGAGCGCGGACACCACGGTGTTGCAGAACGTGGTGAGCGCCAACATCGCCACGGCGCTGCGCAGCGGCGCGCAGGTGGTGGGCGGGCTCGCGATGCTCCTCTACACCTCGCCCCGGCTCACCCTGTTGATGCTGGCCGTGGTGCCGCCCCTGGTCATCACCACCGTGCTCTTCGGCCGCCGCATCCGGCTGAGCTCGCGCCGGGTGCACGCCGCGCTCGCCGAGGCCACCGGCGTGGCGGACGAGATCCTCTCCGGCATCCGCACGGTGCGTGCCTTCGCCGCCGAGCGCCATGAGGTGGGCCGATACCGTCAACGGCTGGGCACCGCCTTCGAGCTGGCGCGCGAGCGCACGCGCCTGTCCACGGGTTACGTCGTGGGCACCTCGTTCGGAGGACTCGCCGCCGCGGCCCTGGTGCTGTGGTACGGCACCCGGTTGATGCTGCGGGGCGAGCTCACCATGGGCAGCCTCACCTCCTTCCTCGTCTACACCACGCTCGTCTCCGTGGCCCTGAGCGGGCTGACGGACCTGTGGGCGGAGCTGCTGCGGGCCTCCGGCTCGGCCGAGCGCGTCTTCGAGATGATCGATCGCGTCCCCGCCATCCCCTCCGAGGGTGGCGAGCGGCTCCCGGAGGTGAGGGGCCGCGTCACCTACCAGGCGGTGCGCTTCGCCTATCCCGCGCGCCCGGACGTGCCCGTGCTCCAGGAGATCGAGCTGGAGCTCCAACCGGGCGAGGTGGTGGCCCTGGTCGGCCCCTCGGGCGGAGGCAAGTCCACCATCGCCAGCCTGCTGGTGCGCCTGTACGACCCTCAAGGGGGGCGCGTGTTGCTGGATGGCGTGGATTTGCGCACGCTGGATCCGGAGTGGCTGCGCCAGCAGGTGGGCTCGGTGGCGCAGGAGCCGTTGCTCTTCTCCGACTCCATCGCGGACAACATCCGCTACGGCCGCATGGACGCCACCGACGCCGAGGTGGAGGCCGCCGCCCGCGCCGCCAACGCTCACGAGTTCATCTCCCGCTTCCCCGAGGGCTACCGCACCCACGTGGGAGAGCGCGGGGTGCAGCTGTCCGGCGGGCAGAAGCAGCGCATCGCCATCGCCCGCGCGGTGCTCAAGGATCCGCGCCTGCTGGTGCTCGACGAGGCCACCAGCGCCCTGGACGCCGAGAGCGAGCACCTGGTGCAGGAGGCGCTGGAGCGACTCATGCGGGGGCGCACCACGCTCATCATCGCCCATCGCCTGTCCACGGTGACGGGCGCGGACCGGGTGCTGGTGGTGGAGGGCGGTCGAGTGGTGCAGAGCGGCAGTCATGCCACCCTCATGACCCAGGAGGGACTCTACCGCCGCCTGGTCGCGCGGCAGTTCGTGGCCGCTTGAGGCAGCCGCGGAAAACGAAAACCGAATGCCGAGTTCTACTCACGAAGATGCTCGACAAGATCGCAGGTGAAGTCTGCGTGCCCAGTTCCAAACTCAATAAGCTGGCTACGAAGACTCCATGAACACGCAGGTGAAATACTATCGATTGCATGACAACATGCGCATCCGTAAGCGCTGGCATTTGCGCATGCCTTTCGACGCCCAAGGCGAGTGGATAGATACCTGGCAGTTTAATGAGGGAAGGGTTCTCGACATCCCGGGGCCGATCCGCTTCCCGGTGAGGCCCACGGGCGTCGTGCTCGAGTACACGCTGTCCATGGGGATTCCCGTCGTCCATCGCCGGGTTGTCTCCCTCTTCGAGCGTCTGGGTCTCGACCGGGAAGTCCAGTTCCTTCCCGCCGAGGTGGAGGGGCAGACAGAACCCTGGTTCATCATCAATACCCTTCAAGTCATCCGCTGCATCGACGACGCCCGGTGTGAGGAGGTCTTTTATTGGCAGCCGGAGGACGAGCGTCCGGACAAGCTGGGCGAGTACCAGAACGTCCGCGGGCTCAAGGTGGATCCAGAGAAGATTGGAGGCGCCAACATCTTCCGCCCCTGGGGCTGGCTGGTGGCGTTCCTCGTCTCCGAGCGCGTCAAGCAGGCGATGGAAGACGAAGGCATCACCGGCATCGACTTCACCCCGGTATGAGCCGGGCAGGGGAGCACTCCCACTCATCTTGCTCGCGCGTAGTCAATCAGCCAGACGGCCTCTGCTCTCAGCGGCAGGGGTCGTCAAGCGAGCTGAATGGGGAAGCATGTTTGTAAGGTGAAGTCTCCAGCTAGCGAAGGTCAGACTTCCTCGTCGGGTAGAAGTGAGAGGAGCAGTTCGTCGTCAGGGCCGAGTGGTCGCCAACCGGGCGGAGGCGGCGTTGCCCGGAGCACCGACCTAGCCTGCCTGACTCGCTCCTCATGGCTTTCTGGGGTGAATGCAGTCCACGAGCCGAGCGCCTTTGCAACCTTGAAACGGTTTGCGTCATTCATCACGGTGGGCCAGCCGTCGGGGAGGCTCTCGTACAGTTCACGCACGAATTGGCCGCGCACCAAGCGGGTGAGCTCATGGCTTCGTTCCGCTTCGGCCACCAGTCCTTGGAACACCTGCACTCCGGCAATATCGTCCTTGCCAAGTTCCTTGGCCAGCGCCACCAACGAGGCAGTGGGGCGCGCCTCGGCGAAAGCCGTGAGTGAATCGTAACCTCGCTCGCGGACCCGCTCGTACAGTCGTGCCACCCAGTTGCCCTGAAAAGGATGTCTGTCGCTCATGGCCCTCTTCAGCGGGTGAGGTTCACAGGGGAGGATCAAACTTCCTCGTCAGGCAGGATCGTGAGCAGCAACCCGTCGTCGGGGCCGAGCGGGCGCCACCCGGGCGGCGGTGGCGTAGCAAGGAGCGCATCGCCGGCCTTCGTGACGCGCTCCTCGTGGGTTTCAGGGGTGTACGCGGACCATCGGCCGAGTGCCTCGGCAACCTTGAAACGGTTGGCGTCGTCCAGCACTACCGGCCAACCCTCGGGGACGCTCTGGGTCCAGAGGCGTACGAATACATCGCGCACAAAGCGTGTGACCTGCTTGCGCCGCTCCGCCTCGGCGAGCAGCCCGCGCAGCACCTGCACCCCAGCAACGTCGTCCTTGCCCAGTTCCTTGGCCAGCAAATGCAGTGGCATGGTGGGGCGTGCATCCGCGAAGGCGGTGAGCGAATCGTAACCCCGCTCGCGGACCCGCTCGTACAGGCGTGCCACCCAGTTGCCCTGAAAAGGATGTCCGTCGCTCATGGCCCTCTCCAGGGGATGAAATTCAGACTTCCTCGTCAGGCAGGAGCGTGAGCAGCAGTTCATCGTCAGGGCTGAGTGGGCGCCAGCCGGGCGGTGGTGGCGTGGCACGCAGAGCTGCGCGGGCTTGCCTGACACGCTCCTTATGCGTTTCTGGGGTGTCGGCGCTCCACGTGCCGAGCGCCATGGCAATCTCTCCACGGCTTGTGTCGTCCAGCACGGCCGGCCAGCCGTCAGGGAGGCTCTCTGCAAGTTCGCGCACGAGAACATCACGCACGAAGCGTGTGACCCGATGGCTTCGCTCCGCCTCGGCAAGCAACCCTCTGAACACCTGCACCCCGGCGATGTCGTCCGGACCAAGCTCCTCGGCCAGCAAATTCAGAGGAACGGCGGGGCGCGCTTCGGCAAAGGCGGTCAACGAGTCGTAACCGCGCTCGCGGACCCGCTCGTACAGGCGTGCCACCCAGTTGCCCTCCCAGGAACGTCCGTCGGTCATTACCTTCCCCAAGGAGTGAAGTTCATCGGGATGTCGTAGAACTTCATACGCTTCGAGACGAGCTTCAATATCTCGTTCCGAGTCAACATCCGGCCAGCTTCGGCCTCGGCATCAAGCAGCGCTTCCATGATCATCCGGTTCCACTCACCGGGCCATGTGCGCCCCAGCTTCCAGTCGCCCCCACCGTGAATGGCCTCGTGGTGCGCCTGCTCCAGCCTGACGCAGAACTGGTCAATCTCCATCTCGCCGGTGAAGCCGCGCTTCTCGAACCACTCGCGGAACTCCTTGGGCAGGACGTGGTGCCGGGGTGGCTCGGCCATTCCGGCCCCCGTTTTGCCCGTCACGCGCATGCCCCGCACCTCGGGGCTGTCGCCCAGCGCTTCGCGTACGCCCCTGGGTAGTTCGCCGTGCGCCTCGGCCATCATCACCTGGCCCGCCTGAATCCGCACGGCGGCGCTGACAGCGGGCACGGAGAGGACGCCCGCTCGCACCAACTGGCGCATCATCTCCACCCACTCGGCGGAGACGACGAGCCGTGTGCCCATCATCACGCCGTTGGCTCCCACCATGAAGCCCACTCCGAGCGTGGCGGGGCCGGCTCGTGGCAGCAGCCGGGGCAGGGAGAACTTCAGTGCCGACAGCGTGGTGAGTGCCTCCATGGCTTCCTTCAGTGCCAGCGCCTTCTGGAGGACTTCCGCCCCCTTGCGCATGGCCTCTCGGAGTGCGGCGAACTCGCCGGTGAGGTGGCCCACCAGGGCGGGGACGTTTTGCGCCGCGGCCTCCACCTGCTCCGGCTCCAACGAGGAGAGTGCCGTCATGGTGGGCTCGAGCATCTTCTGGATGCGGTCCAGATTCATGAACAGCGTCTCCACGCCATGGAGGTGTCCGGAGAGCGCGACGTCGGTGAGGTGGAGGATGTCAACCCAGACGGCCAGGAGAATGGAGCCCAGCATGGCGGCTTCCAGACGTGGGCCGGCCAGACGCAGCAGAGCGAGCCGCATGTCCGAGTCCTCCACCTCCGAGGCGGCAATGGCCAGCCGGGTGGCGGCGGCGAGCTCGGCGTCAACCCACCGCCGTTGACGTTCGCCATATTCGAGGTAGCGGACGAAGATGCCGCTGCCTACGCCAGCGATGCCCAGGTGGTTGGCCTTGAGCCTGGAAAGTTCGCTGGAGACGCGGCGCGAGGAGGTGGAGACCTCGTCCACGGCACCGAGAAACGCCACGTGGGCCGCGAGGGCGCTCGGCCACGCATTCCCCTCCACCCGGCCAGGACCCGCCGCCGTCACGGCCTCTCGCGAGTCCCGGCGCCGGTGCGGCTGCTCCGCACTGTCGGACTCGGGCGGGGAGGCTCGAGCGAGCGGAGACGCCTCGCCCGGCCCTCCGGTGAGCGCGGTCCCCATGGCCTCGCGCGGCGTGTAGTGCAGGCTCATCCCCCGGCCAGGCGGTGGCCTCCGCGATGCACAGGCGTTGGACAGCAGGGCCAAGGCGATCAACAGCCCTGTTCCCCTTGCCCCTGGTCGCTCAGCGCGCATTGTTGAACGTCTCCTCCGCTACCGTCGAAGCCACAAAAGGCGAGAGAGCCGCCTGCGGACGGCCCCTGCGCTACCCGGCCTCCGTTCCTGGCTCCCGCGCCCGCTCGAGCAGGCTCCTCAGCCGCGCGGCCAGGTGCTCCACCAGGGGCAGGGTGACGATGCCGATGTGCGTGCCCGGCTGATCGTGCACCTCCACGCCACCCCGGGCGAGCGGCTCCCAGCCGTACTCCGCCACCGGCACCGCCTTCTCGCCGGGGTAGGCGTCGCTGGCGCGCAGCAGCACCAGCGGGCCTCCGTACGGCTTCGGGTCGTACATCCGCGCGGCGGTCCAGTTGCGCTCGTACACCCGCCACAGGGTCCGCAGCTCCGCGCACGCCGCCTCGTCCAATTGGAGCGCGGCGCTCGCCTCGGGAGGCCCGTCCAGCACCGACCACAGTTCCGCCGAATCCAACCGCTGGAGGAGGTCCGCCGCCCGCGAGTGGTGTGCTCCTATCCGCCGCAGGTGGTTGGTGAACTTGAACACCGCCGGGTTCATCATCCCCGGTTCGAGCGCCTCCAGCTTGAAGCCGCCGTCATTGGCACGCGCGTCCATGATGACCAGCAGGCCCACCCGCTCGCCCCGCTCCTCGAGCTGCCGCGCCATCTCGTAGACCACGCGCGCCCCCATGGACCAGCCGCCCAACAGGTAGGGGCCCTCGGGCTGCACCTCCTGGATGGCTTCCAGGTAGCGCGCGGCCATCTCCTCCACCGTCTTCTCGGTCCCGTTCTCCAGCGACCGGAGGGCGTAGAAGGGCTGGTCCGCGTCCATCCGCTTCGCCAGCTCCAGATAGGTCATCGCGTCGCCGTCCACGCCGTGCACGCAGAAGAAGGGCCTCGCGCCGCCTCCCTTCCTCAGCGCCACCAGCGGTGAGTCCGACGTGATGCCCGAGTCGATGCGCGCCGCCAGGGCCTCCAGCCGCGGGGCCTCGAACAGATCGATCACCGCGAGCCGCGCGTGGAACAGGGTGCCCACACGCGCTACCACCTGCGTGGCCAGCAGCGAGTGTCCGCCCAGCTCGAAGAAGTCGTCGTGCACGCCCACGCGCGGCACGCCGAGCAACTCCCGCCACAGCTCCGCCAGCTTCCGCTCCGTCTCCGTGCGCGGCTCCACGTACGCCTCGCTCGCCTCCCGCTGGGCGGGAGCGGGCAGTGCCTTGCGATCCACCTTGCCATTCGAGGTGAGCGGCATCGTCTCCAGCACCACGAAGGCCGCGGGCACCATGTAATCCGGCAGCCGCTGCTCCAGGAACACGCACAGTCCTCGCTCTTCGAGCGCGTGCCCCGGCTTGCCCACCGCGTACGCCACCAGGTGCTTGTTCCCTCCGGCCTCCTCGCGCGCCACCACCACGCACTCGCCCACGCCGGGGTGCTGGCCCAGCTCCGCCTCCACCTCGCCCAGCTCCACCCGGTAGCCGCGGATCTTCAACTGGTGATCCACTCGGCCGAGGAACTCGATGCGGCCCGTCTCCAGCCACCGCACCCGGTCTCCCGTCCGGTACAGCCGCGCTCCGGCCTCCCCACTGAAGCCGTCCGGAACGAAGCGCTCCGCCGTCAGGTCTGGCCGGCCCTGGTAGCCCCGGCCCACGCTCCGCCCGCCGATGAACAGCTCGCCCGGCACGCCCGGTGGCACGGGCTGGCCGTACCCGTCCAGCACGTAGGCCTTCACGTTCCCCAGCGGCCGGCCCAGCGGCACCGTTCCCGCGCCCCGGGCCCCGCGCTCGACCTTGTCCGCGAGCACTCCCACCGTCGTCTCCGTCGGGCCGTAGTGGTTGAACACCTCGCACTCCGGCGCCAGGGCATGCACCTTCTCCACCAGCGCCCACTCCGAGCGATCCCCCCCCAGCACCAGGCGCCGGCGCGGCAGCACCGCCGCGGCGTCCGCTCCCGACATCAGCGCCTCCAGGTGCGTCGGGACAATCTTCAATCCCTCCACGCCGTGCTCGCGCCCGTGGGCCGCCATCCGCGCCGCGTCCGAGGCCGTCTCCTTGTCCACCAGGTGCACCGCGCCCCCCGCGCACAGCGTGGGGAAGAGCGCCGTGTGGCCCAGGTCCGCCGCCAGCGTCGACACCGAGGCGAAGCTCATCCCCCGGGGCAGCTCCAGGCGCTCGCTCACCGCCGCCACGTAGCTCGCCAGGTGTTGGTGCTCGATGCACACCCCCTTGGGCTGCCCCGTGCTCCCGGACGTGTAGATGACGTACGCCACGTTGTCCGGCCCGGCCCGGGACTCGGGGGCCTCCTCGGGTTGGGCCTCCAGCAACCCGTCCCCGGCGTCCAGGCTCACCAGGAACTCGCCCTGGGCGGGCAGTTCGTTCGCCAGGGACTCCTCGGTGACGATGATCTGGATGCGTGCGTCCTCGAGCACGTGCCGCACCCGCGCCGGCACCCGCGCGGCCGAGGGATCCAACGCCACGTAGGCCCCTCCCGCCTTGAGGATGCCCAGCAGGCCCACCAGCGCGTGCACCCGCCGCTCCACGAACAGGCCCACCCGCGTCTCCGCTCCCACTCCCAATGCCTGGAGCCAGTGCGCGAGCTGGTTGGCCCGCCGCTCCAGTTCCCCGTAGGTGAGCCGCTCGCCGCCCGCGCTCACCGCCACCGCCTCGGGCGTCCTCGCCGCCTGCTCGGAGACGAGCTCATGCAGGCACCGCCGCGCGTAGGGCCTCGCGGTATCGTTCCACTCCACCAGCACCCGCCGCCGCTCCTCCTCCGTCAGCAGCGGCAGCTCGGACAGCCGTGAGCGTTCTCCCCCGGCCACCACGCCCTCCATCAGGCGCTCGAAGTGCCGGGCCATGCGCTCCACCGTGGAGGCGTCGAAGAGGTCCGTGCTGTACATCCACTCGCACACCAGGCCCTCGGCCGTGGGGTTCACCAGCAGCGTCAGATCCAGCTTGGACATCGACTCGGCCGGGTGCTCGTTGCTCAGCGTCAATCCGGGCAGCCTGGGCATCGGCAGGGGGGCGTTCTGCAGCACCAGCTTCACCTGGAAGAGCGGCGCGTGGGCCGTGCTGCGCTCCGGGTTGAGCGCGCGCACCACCTCCTCGAAGGGCACGTCCTGGTGCGCTTGGGCCTCCATCGACACCCGCTTCGCCTGGGCGAGCAGCTCGCCGAAGGTGGGGTTGCCCTCCAGTCCCAGTCGGAGCACGAGCTGGTTGATGAAGAAGCCGATGAGCGGCTCGGTCTCCAGGCGGTTGCGGTTGGCCACGTCCGTGCCCACCACCACGTCCGTCTGCCCCGTATAGCGGTGCAGCAGCGTGTGGAAGCCCGCCAGCAGCACCATGAAGAGCGTGGAGTGCTCGTGCAGGGCGAGCGCCTCCATCTTCCGTGTCAGCTCTCCGCTCCACCTCGACAAGAGCCGGCCTCCCCGGTACGTGCGCGCCGCGGGCCGGGGTCGATCCGCCGGCAGCTCCAGCACCGCCGGCGCTCCCTCCAACCGCCGCCGCCAGTACCCGAGCTGCTCCTCCAGCACCTCGTCCCGCAGCCACTGCCGCTGCCAGGCCGCGTAGTCCACGTACTGCACCGGCAGCGCGGGCAGCCGCGCCGTCCTCCCCTCGTAGCGCGCCGCGTACAGCTCCATCAGCTCGCGCACCAGCACGCCCAGGCTCCAGCCGTCCGAGACGATGTGGTGCAGGGTCAACAGCAGCAGGTGCTCCTCGTCCTGGAGCCACAGCAACGAGGCGCGCAGGAGTCTCCCCTCGGTCAGCACGAAGGGCTTGCGTGCCTCCTCATTCGCCAGCCGCCGCTCCTCACGCTCACGCGCCTCGGTGGGCATCGCTCTCAGGTCCACCCGGCCGAGCCCCCACTCCACCGAGGGGAGCACCCGCTGCGCGGGACCCTCCGGCCCCTGCTCGAAGCACGTCCGGAGTGCCTCGTGCCGGCGCAAGATCTCCTGGAAGGACTGCTCGAGCCCCGCCACGTCCAGCACACCCCGCAGCCGCAGGACGATGGGGACGTTGAAGGTGGGCAGGCCCAGCTCGAGCTGTTCCAGGAACCACAGCCGCTGCTGGGCGAAGGACAGCGGCATGAGCGCCTGGCGAGGCATGGGCCGCAGCGGGGGCGCCTCGAGCGGCCGGGCCAGCCCCATGAGCGCCTCCACGCGCGCGGCCTGCTGCTCCAGGGTCCTCGCCTCGAAGAGCGCCTGGAGGGGCAGCTCCACCTCGAAGGCCCCGCGGATGCGCGACTGCAACCGCGTGGCGAGCAGCGAGTGGCCACCCAGCGCGAAGAAGTCATCCCGCGCGCCCACCCGCTCCAGGCCGAGCAGCTCCCCCCAGAGCGCGGCGAGCCGCTTGCCGGTCTCCGTGTCCGGCGCGAGGAAGGTCTCCCCGGAGGCAGACGCCACGGGCGCCGGGAGCGCCTTGCGATCCAACTTGCCGCTGCGCGTGAGGGGCAGGGCGTCCAGCACCACGAAGGCCGCGGGCACCATGTACTCGGGCAGGCTCTGGCGCAGGACGGCACGCAGGGCGGCCTCCTCCAGCACGTGGCCCGGACGCGGGGTGACATAGGCCACCAGGCCCTCGCCTCCCGGGAGATCCTCGCGCGCCAGCACCGCCACCTCCCGCACCGCCGGGTGGCGGGAGAGCACGCTCTCGATCTCCCCCAGCTCGATGCGCAGCCCGCGCAGCTTCACCTGGAAGTCGACACGCCCGAGGAACTGGAGCTGCCCGTCCGGCGACCACCGGGCCCGGTCTCCCGTGCGGTACAGCCGCGCTCCGGGCTCCGGGCTGAAGGGATGGGGCACGAAGCGCTCGGCGGTGAGCGCGGGCCGGCCCAGGTAGCCGTGGGCCAGTTGTACGCCGCCGATGTACAGCTCTCCGGGCACGCCCACGGGCACGGGGCTCCCCGCGCCGTCCAGCACGTACACCTGGGTGTTGGTCACCGGCCGCCCGATGGGCAGGGGGACCCCGGCGGACTCCCCTCCCGAGACGGGGGCCCAGGTGGCATCGATGGTGGTCTCGGTGGGGCCGTAGAGGTTGGCCAGCCGGACCTGGGGCAGGATCGCGCGCAGGCGCACGCCCAGTTCCGCGCTCAGCGCTTCACCGCCGCAGAGAATCAAGCGCAGGTGCGTGGCCCGGGAGAGGCCGGGCTCCTCCAACATGAAGCGCAGCAGCGAGGGCACCAGTTGCAGCACGTGGATGCGCTCGCGCACCACGCAGTCCACCAGCGCGGTGGGGTCCCGGTGGGCCGTGGGCGGGGCGAGCACCAGCGGACCGCCGACCAGCAGCGAGGCCCAGCACTCCGACACGGCGGCGTCGAAGCTCAGGGTCGTCTTCTGGAGCACCCGATCCCCGGCGCTCAGGCCGAACGTGGAGATGAGCCACGTCATGTTGTTGACCAGGCTCCGGTGGCTCAGCAGCGTGCCCTTGGGCTGGCCCGTGCTCCCGGAGGTGTAGATGACGTAGGCGGGATGCTCCGCCGTCACGCCGGAGTCGAGCGGCGCGGGCGCGTCGTCCGAGCGCATCCACTCGCCCGACTCGAGCGTCACGAGGTGGCCCGCGAAGGAAGGCACGGTGGCGCGCAGGTGTTCCTGGGTGAGCAGCACGGGCGCGCCGGTATCCGCCAGCATGAAGGCGAGGCGCTCGGGGGGCGTGGAGGGATCCATCGGGACGTACGCGGCGCCCGCCTGGAGGATGCCCACCAGGCCCACCATCATCTCCAGTGAACGCTCCACGCACAGCGCGACCCGGTCTCCCGCGCGCACGCCGAGCCCTCGCAGGTGCTGGGCGAGCCGGCGCGCGCGCCGCTCCAACTGGGCATAGGTGAGGGTAGCGCCCTGGAACTCCACCGCCACCGCCTCGGGCGTGCGCGCGGCCTGGGCCTCGAAGAGCGAGTGGACGAGGGTGTCCCGTGGGAAGTCCGCCGCGGTGGCGTTCCATTCCACCAGCACCTGGCGCCGCTCCGTCTCGGACAGGAAGGACAGCGAGGACACACGGCGCTCGGGATGCGCCACCGCGTCCTCCAGCAGCAGGCGCAGGTGCTCCATCATCCGCGCCGCCGTGCCGGCCGAGAACAGATCCGTCCGGTACTCGAGCTCGCCACTCAGCCCGCCCGGGGTCTCGGTGAGGGAGAGCGAGAAGTCGAACCGGGACGTGCCACTGTCCAGGGGCATCGGCTCGATCCTCAGCCCGGAGACGGACAGCGTCTCCGAGGGCGTGTTGAGCAGGGCCAGCATCACCTGGAAGAAGGGCGTACGTCCGAGCTGACGCGGGGGTTGCAGCACCTCGACGAGCTTCTCGAAGGGCACGTCCTGGTGGGCATAGGCGCCGAGCGTGACTTCGCGCACGCGGCCGAGCAGCTCACGGAAGGTGGGGTTGCCCTCCAGCCGCGTGCGCAGCACCAGCGTGTTGACGAAGAAGCCGATGAGCCCCTCGGTCTGCGCCTGCGTGCGGCCGGCGATGGGCGCTCCCACGCACAGGTCCTCCTGCCCGCTGTAGCGCGCGAGCAGGAGCTGGAAGCCCGCCAGCAGTCCCATGAACAGCGTGGCGCCCTCGCGCTGGCACAGCGCCTTCAGCCCGTGCATCAACCTCGGCGACAGCTCGACCTTCAGCGAGGCGCCTGGGTTGAGCGGCTCCGCGGTGCGTGGCCAGTCGGTGGGCAGCTCCAGCGCGGGCGGGACGTCCTCGAGTTGCTGTTTCCAGTAGGTGAGTTGCTGCTCCAGCACCTCCCCCTGGAGCCACTCGCGCTGCCACACGGCGTAGTCCACGTACTGAATGGGCAGCTCCGGCAGCGGCGATGGCTTGCCCGTGGAGAAGGCCTCGTAGAGCGCCACCACCTCGCGGATCAGCACGGCCATGGACCAGCCATCCGAGATGATGTGGTGCATCGTCACCAGCAGCAGGTGCTCCCGGGGAGACAGCCGCAGCACGCGCGTGCGCAGCAGCGGGCCTCGCGCGAGATCGAAGGGCAGGCGGGCCTCGTCACGGGCCAGACGCAGGGCCTCGGCCCGCCGCTGCTCCGGGAGGAGTTGCCCCAGGTCCTCGAGTTCCAGCGTCCAGCCCGTCGCGGGCGCGATGACCTGGCGGGCGATTTCATCGCGGAGCCGGAAGGTGGTGCGCAGCACCTGATGGCGACGCACCAGCTCGGTGAACGTGTTGCGCAGGGCGGTCACGTCGAGCGGGCCCTCCAGGCGCAGCGCGGCGGGCATGTTGTAGAGCGCGGTGCCCGGCTGGTACTGGTCGAGGAACCACAACCGCTGCTGCGCGAACGACAGCTCCGCCTCCACCGAGCGGGGGACGATCACCGGAGCGGACACCCGGCGAGTCGGGGCTGGGAGGATTGCCTGGAGGCGCTGGGCGAGAGCGCGAACGGTGGGGGCTTCGAACAGCTCGCGCAGGGGCAGGTCCACACCGAGGGTCGAGCGCAGACGAGACACCACCTGGGTGGCGAGCAGGGAGTGGCCGCCGAGGTTGAAGAAGTGGTCGTCCACGCTCACGCGCGCCACGCCCAGCACCTGGGCGAAGGTGTCCACCAGCGTCTGCTCCAACGGAGTGGAGGGCGCGACGAAGGGCGTGGCGCCGCGCAGACGGTCGGCGTCGGGGGCGGGCAGCAGACGGCGGGCCAGCTTGCCACTGGGCGTCAGGGGCAGGGCGTCCAGACGCACCAGGGCCGAGGGCAGCATGTACTCGGGCAGACGGCGGGCCAGGGTTTGACGCAGGGCCTCGGGCTCCCAGGCGGTGGAAGGCACGAGCACGACGTAGCCCACCAGGCGCTTGTCGCCGGGGGAGTCCTCGCGCACCACGGACGCCGCGTCCGTGACACCGGGGGCCTCGCGCAGGGCGGCCTCCACCTCACCCGTTTCAATGCGAAAGCCACGCACCTTCACCTGTCCATCCAGGCGGCCGAGGTACTCCAGCACTCCCTCCGCGTTCCACCGGGCCCGGTCTCCGGTGCGGTACAGACGGGCACCGGGGGAGGAGGAGAAGGGGTCGGGGACGAAGCGCTCGGCGGTGAGCGCAGGGCGGGCGTGGTAGCCGAGGGCCAGTTGTTCGCCACCGATGAACAGCTCACCGGGGACGCCGGGTGCGCATGGTTGGCCCTGCGGGTCCAGCACGTAGAGCGGGCAGTGCGGCAGGGGCGAGCCGATGGGTGGCAGACGCGGCCAGTCGGAGGGCGCTCCCTGGAGCCGGTAGGCGCTCACCACATGGCTCTCGGTGGGGCCGTACTGGTTCTCCAGCACGCATTGCGGCAGGCGCTGGAAGAAGGAGACGAGGGCGGGTGTCACCTGGAGTTGCTCGCCCGCGGTGACGACTTCGCGCAGGTGCTCGGGAAGAGGAGCGCCGTGGGAGACGGCGTCGGCGAGGGACTGGAGGGCGACGAAAGGCAGGAAGAGACGCTGCACGCCCTGGCGGGCCATGAGGCCCAGGAGGGCGGGCATGTCGCGGCGCACCTCGGAGGAGGGCAACACGAGGGTGCCACCGGAGCACCAGGTGGAGAAAAGCTCCTGGAAGGAGACGTCGAAGCTGAGGGCGGAGAACTGGAGGGTGGTGGCCGAGGGCAGGGGTGACTGCAGCGACTGCCAGTGCAGCAGGTGGCTCAAGGCCCGATGCGGAAGGAGCACACCCTTGGGCTGGCCGGTGCTGCCCGAGGTGTACAGCAGGTAGCACGGGGCCTCGGGCGACAGCTCCAGCGCGGGCGCGTAGGTGGGCTGGCGCGAGAGGGCCTCGGCCTCGGTGTCCAGACACAGGGTCCGGGAGCCCGAGGGCAGTGAGGACAGGAGGCGCGAGTGGGTGAGGACGAGAGGCGAGCCCGCGTCCTGGAGCATGAAGGCCAGACGCTCGGAGGGGTAGGCCGGGTCGAGGGGCACGTAGGCCGCACCGGCCTTGAGCACGCCCAGCACGCCCACCGCCAACTCCAGCGAGCGTTCCACGCACAGGCCCACGCGATCACCGGGACGCACGCCGAGGCTGCGCAGGTGATGAGCGAGGCGGTTGGCCTGACGCTCCAGGCGGGCGTAGGTGAGCTGGGAGTCCTCGAACACCACGGCCAGAGCGTCCGGAGTCCGAGCGGACTGCGCCTCGAAGAGCTGATGCACGAGCGCGGGAGGCGGAAAGTCCTCGGTGCGTGCATTCCACTCCACCAACACCTGACGCCGCTCCACCTCGGAGAAGAGAGACAGCGAGGACAGGCGGCGCTCGGGATGGGCCACGGCGTCCTCCAACAGCAGACGCAGGTGCTCCATCATCCGCGCCGCCGTGGCGGCCGAGAACAGATCGCTCCGGTACTCCAGCGTGGCGTTCAAGCCGCCCGGGGTCTCGGTGAGCAGCAGGGTGAAGTCGAACTTGGACGTGCCCGTGTCCAGGTCCAACATCTCGAGTTCGAGCCCGGGCACGCTGAGCCGCGCGCTGGGCGCGTTGAGCAACACGAGCGCGACCTGGAAGAAGGGTGTGCGCTCGGGCTGACGCGGAGGCTGGAGCTCCTCGACGAGCTTCTCGAAGGGCACGTCCTGGTGGGCATAGGCTCCGAGCGTCACTTCCCGCACGCGGCCGAGCAGCTCGCGGAAGGTGGGGTTGCCCTCCAGCCGCGTGCGCAGCACCAGCGTGTTGACGAAGAAGCCGACGAGTCCCTCGGTCTGGGTCTGCGTGCGGCCGGCGATGGGCGCTCCGACACAGATGTCCTCCTGCCCGGTGTAGCGCGCCAGCAGGGTTTGCAGACCCGCCAGCAGACCCATGAACAACGTGGCGCCCTCGCGCTGGCACAGCGCTCCGAGTCCCTGGATCAGCGCATGCGGCAGCTCCACCCGCATCGAGGCACCTGGGTGGCGAGTCTCCGCGGTGTGCGGCCAGTCGGTGGGCAGCTCCAGCGCGGGCGGGACGTCCGCGAGCTGCGTTCTCCAGTAGTCGAGCTGTTGCTTCAGCACCTCGCCCTGGAGCCACTCGCGCTGCCACACGGTGTAGTCCACGTACTGGATGGGCAGCTCTGGCAGCGGCGACGGCCTGCCGGTGATGCAGGACTCGTAGAGGGCCACCATGTCCCGGATCAGCACGGCGATGGACCAGCCATCCGAGATGATGTGGTGCAGCGTGATGGGCAACAGGTGCTCGCGCTCCGACAGGCGCAGGAGCCGCGTGCGCAGCAGGGTGCCCCGCGCGAGATCGAACGGCTGGCGCGCGTCCTCGTGTGCCAGACGCAGAGCCTCGGCCCGCCGCTGCTCCGGCGGGAGATGCCCGAGGTCCTCGAGCTCCAGCGTCCAGGCCGCCGCGGGCGCGATGACCTGGAGGGGTTTGCCCTCGCGGACCTGGAAGGAGGTGCGCAGCACTTCATGACGGTGGATCAATCCGGTGAAGGCTCGCTCCAGGGCGGCCACGTCGATCGTTCCCTCGACGCGCAGCGCGGCGGGCATGTTGTAGAGCGCGCTGCCCGGTTGGTACTGGTCGAGGAACCACAGCCGCTGCTGCGCGAACGACAACTCCGCTTCCGTCAGCCCCGTGCGAGCCACTCGCACGGGCGCGCGAGTCTCCCGCTGATCCGTGGACGCGAGGGCTTGAATGCGTCGGGAGAGGGCGCGAACGGTGGGGGCCTCGAACAACTCGCGCAGGGGCAGGTCCACACCGAGGGCGCTGCGCAGACGAGACACCACCTGGGTGGCCAGCAGGGAGTGGCCGCCGAGGTTGAAGAAGTGGTCGTCCACGCTCACGCGCGCCACGCCCAGCACCTGGGCAAAGGTGTCCACCAGCGTCTGCTCCAAGGGCGTGGAGGGCGCGACGAAGGGCGCGGCGCCGCGCAGATGGTCGGCGTCGGGGGCGGGCAGCAGACGGCGAGCCAGCTTGCCACTGGGCGTCAGGGGCAGGGCGTCCAGACGCACCAGGGCCGAGGGCAGCATGTACTCGGGCAGACGTCGGGCCAGGGTTTGACGCAGGGCCTCGGGCTCCCAGGCGGTGGAAGGCACGAGCACGACGTAGCCCACCAGGCGCTTGTCGCCGGGGGAGTCCTCGCGCACCACGGCCGCCGCGTCCGTGACACCGGGGGCCTCGCGCAGGGCGGCCTCCACCTCACCCGTTTCAATGCGAAAGCCACGCACCTTCACCTGTCCATCCAGGCGGCCGAGGTACTCCAGCTCTCCCTCGGCGTTCCACCGGGCCCGGTCTCCGGTGCGGTACAGGCGGGCGCCCGGGGAGGAGGAGAAGGGGTCGGGGACGAAGCGCTCGGCGGTGAGTGCGGGACGGGCGTGGTAGCCGAGGGCGAGTTGCTCGCCACCGATGAACAGCTCACCGGGGACGCCAGGGGCACACGGCTGGCCCTGCGCGTCCAGGACGTAGAGCGGGCAATGGGGCAGCGGCGAGCCGATGGGCGGCAGACGGGGCCAATCAGTCGGAGCGCCGCGCAGCCGGTAGGCGCTCACCACGTGGCTCTCGGTGGGGCCGTACTGGTTCTCCAGCACGCACTGCGGCAGGCGCTGGAAGAAGGAGACGAGGGCGGGAGTGACTTGGAGTTGCTCTCCGGCTGTCACCACTTCGCGCAGACGCTCGGGAAGAGGAGCGCCGTGAGAGACGGCATCGGTGAGGGCCTGGAGGGCAACGAAAGGCAGGAAGAGACGCTGCACGCCCTGGCGGGCCATGAGAGCCAGGAGGGCGGGCATGTCGCGGCGCACCTCGGAGGAGGGCAACACGAGGGTGCCGCCGGAGCACCAGGTGGAGAAAAGCTCCTGGAAGGAGACGTCGAAGCTCAGCGCGGAGAACTGGAGGGTGGTGGCCGAGGGCAGAGAGGACTGGAGCGACTGCCAGTGCAGCAGATGAGACAGAGCCCGGTGCGGAAGGAGCACGCCCTTGGGCCGGCCAGTGCTGCCCGAGGTGTACAGCAGGTAGCACGGCGCCTCGGGCGATAGCTCCAGCGCGGGCGCGTAGGTGGGCTGGCGCGAGAGGGCCTCGGCCTCGGTGTCCAGACACAGGGCCCGAGTGCCGGCATGCAGCGAGGAGCGGAGACGGGAGTGGGTAAGGACGAGAGGCGAGCCCGCGTCCTGGAGCATGAAGGCCAGACGCTCGGCGGGGTAGGCCGGGTCGAGGGGCACATAGGCCGCACCTGCCTTGAGCACGCCCAGCACGCCCACCGCCAACTCCAGAGAACGCTCCACGCACAGCGCGACGCGGTCCCCCGCGCGCACGCCGAGGGAGCGCAGGTGATGGGCGAGGCGGTTGGCCTGACGCTCCAGGCGGGCGTAGGTGAGTTGGGAGTCCTCGAACACCACGGCGAGGGCGTCGGGAGTGCGAGCGGACTGGGCCTCGAAGAGCTGATGCACGAGCGCGGGAGGAGGGACGTCCGCGGTGCGCGCATTCCACTCCACCAATACTTGACGCCGCTCCGTCTCGGGCAGAAGGGCGAGCGAGGACAGGCGGCGCTCGGGATGGGCTACGGCGTCCTCCAACAACAGACGCAGGTGCTCCACCATCCGCGCCGCCGTGGCGGCCGAGAACAGATCGCTCCGGTACTCCAGGGCTCCACTCATTCCCTGGGGTGACTCGGTGAGGATCAGGGTGAAGTCGAACTTGGAGGTCCCGCTGTCCACCTCCAGGGGGTGGAAGGTGAGTCCTCGCGTGGAGATCTCCGCGGAGGGGGTGTTGATCAACACGAGCGCGACCTGGAAGAAGGGCGTGCGCTCGGGCTGACGCGGAGGCTGCAACTCCTCGACGAGCTTCTCGAAGGGCACGTCCTGGTGGGCATAGGCCCCGAGCGTCACCTCCCGCACGCGGCCGAGCAGCTCACGGAAGGTGGGGTTGCCCTCCAGCCGCGTGCGCAGTACCAGCGTGTTGACGAAGAAGCCAATCAACGCCTCCGTCTGGGGCTGGGTGCGGCCCGCGATGGGCGCTCCGACACAGATGTCCTCCTGCCCGGTGTAGCGCGCCAGCAGCGCCTGGAGGCCCGCCAGCAGTCCCATGAACAGGGTGCCCTTCTCATGCCGGCACAGCGTCCTCAGCCCCTGCGTCAGGGCACGCGGGAACGTCACCCGGAGCGAGGTGCCCGGGTTGCTCGTGTTCGCGGTGTGGGGCCAGTCGGTGGGCAACTCCAGTGCGGGGGGCGCATCCGCGAGCTGCTTCCTCCAGTACTCCACCTGTCCCGCGAGCGTGGGCCCGCGCAGCCACTCGCGCTGCCACACGGCGTAGTCCGCGTATTGAATGGGCAGCTCGGGCAGGGGCGAGGACTTCCCCGCGGCGAACGCCTCATAGAGCGCCACCACCTCGCGTACCAGCACCGCGATGGACCAGCTGTCCGAGACGATGTGGTGCATCGTCACCAGCAGCAGGTGCTCGTTCTCCGTGAGCCGCAGCACGCGCGTACGCAACAGCGGCCCATGGGCGAGATCGAACGGCCGGCATGCCTCCTCGCGCGCCAGGCGCAGTCCCTCGGCCCACCGCTCGGCCGGGGCCAGCGCGCCGAGGTCCTCCACCTCCAGCGCGCGCTGCTCGGGGAGGGAGATCACCTGGACCGGAGCGCCCTCCCGGGCCTGGAAGGTCGTGTGCAGGGCCTCGTGGCGGCGCGTCAACTCGGCGAAGGCGCGTCCCAGGGCGGCCACGTCGAGCGAGCCCTCCAGGCGCATCGCCGCGGGCATGTTGTAGAGCGCGCTGCCCGGTTGGTACTGGTCGAGGAACCACAGCCGCTGCTGCGCGAATGACAGCGGCGGGGGTGCCGCGCGGGACACGCGGGGGATGACCTCGCCCTGGATCGCGGGAGCCTCGGTGTGGACCGGGACGGGCGCGGGGGGAGGAGCGACAGGCACAGAGGGCAGTTCCCGGGAGGCGGGACGTTGCCGGGCCAGGGTCGAGAGGACTTCCACCTCACCGTCCGCGCGGTAGCGGGCGGGGGCGCCGGTGCCGTACAGGCGGGCTCCCGTGCCATCGGGCGAGGAGCGGAGCCGGGCACGCGTCACCTCGGGCGCCTTCCAGAAGCCGAGCGGCACCGCGTCGCCCCCCAGGAACAGCTCGCCCACCACGCCCACCGGGGCGCGGCGTCCGGCGGCGTCCAGCACGACACGGGAGGCGCGCGAGTCGTCCTCGTGCGTACCGGGCAACAGGGGCGCGGGCGCCACCACGCGCGCGGAGGCCACTCGCTGGAGCGTCGTGGCCAGGTGGGCGGGGAGTGCGTCGGCCCCGTCCAGCACCAGCGTGCGCACCGGACCGAGCACCTCGGCGGCCTCCGGCATCCGCGCGAGGGCCTCGACGAGCGCGACAGTGCCACGCAGGTGCGCGGGAGGACTTCGCTTCAACGACTCCGCGAGGAGCTGGATGCCATCGGCCTCCACGAGCACGGGTGCGGTGGGCCCGGCCACCGGCTCCTGGCTCTGGCGGCGCAGCACGTCCAGGTGCCGCAGCCCCTCCATCGCGGCCTCATGGCCCAGGCCGAAGTCGACGAGGCAGGCCACCTCGTCCACGTCCGCCCGGCGCAACTGCTCCACCCGGGACGCGAGCGTCTGGGGCGTGCCGAACATCCCCCCCGCCTCCAGGTAGCGCGAGACGCCCCGCTCCAGCAGCACCTCCACGTCCTGGGGCGTGAGGTCGCGCACGTCGAGCCCCAGTCCCTGGCTGGCCACCAGCCCGTTGAACAGCTCCACCGAGCTGCGGAAGTAGCGCATGAGCGGCTCGCGCGCCTGGCGCTTCACGTCCTCCGGGCTGCCCGCCACGAAGGTGTGGAGCATCAGCACCACGTGGCCCCGGTCATGCCCCGCCTCGCGCCGCGCCTGCCGGTAGAGGGCGATCTTCCGCGCCAGCTCCTCGAAGTCCTGTCCGAGCCCCAGCACGTTGGTGAGCAGTCCCGCGCCCAGCGCTCCGGCCAGCCGGAAGGTGTCTGGGTTGAAGGCGGCGGTGATCCACACGGGCAGTTCCGCCTGCACCGGGCGGGGGCGGATGGTGATGTCCACCTCGTTGCCGGCGCCGTTGGTCCGGCGCACGCCGCCGCCCTTCCAGAGGGTGCGGATCTCCTCGAGTCCCCGCCGCAGGGCCTCGGGGCGCTGCTGGAAGTTCTCCGGCGCGAAGACGAAGTCGTTGGGGTTCCACCCCGTGGCGAAGGACACGCCGGCCCGGCCGTTGGAGAGGTTGTCGATGACGGACCACTCCTCGGCCACGCGGATGGGATCATGCAGCGGAAGCACCACGCTGCCCGCGCGCAGGGACACCCGCTCGGTGATCATCGCCAGCGCCGCGCTGGTGGCGGTGGGGCTCGGGTAGGGGCCGCCGAAGGCATGGAAGTGCCGCTCGGGTGTCCACACCGCGCTGAAGCCGTGCGTGTCGGCGAACCTCGCCCCGTCCAGCAGGAGCTGGTACTTGCGCCGCCCCGAGGCCTCCGCGTCATTGGCGAAGTAGAAGAGGCTGAAGTCCAGGGGCCGCGTCGCGGACGGCTCCGGACGCAACGCCACGAGCCGCGACGGAGCACGTGCCGGGAAGACGACCTGGAGTCCCCGGGTGAGCGCCCAGAGCAGCTCCAGGCCCGAGGGATCGGCGGCGTCCGGGAGGCACCACCAGGTCTCGCCCGGGCGGGCCTCGACGCGGGCATCCAGCGCGGAGAAGCGCTCGAGCAGGTTGTGGTGGCTCCACATGACCCGGGCCCGCTCGCCGTGCTCCGGCTCGCGCACCAGGCAGGCCAGGCCGTTGCCGTCCACGGCCGGCGCGAGGGTCTCGGGAGGGCGCGCATCGGACAGCTCAAGGCGCAGGAGGTGGGCCTCGTCCAGCCCCGGAGGCAGCGGTGCCGAGGGGCTCGTAATAAGGAGGGGGGTGGCCTCTTCCCGGCCGAGCGCGGACAGCTCCTCGGACGGCGAGACGAGGGCATAGGCGCCACCAGCGGCCAGCACGCCCCACAGGGCCACGGCCCGCTCGGCAGAGGGCTCCAGGTCCACGGCCACGGGAATCCCCGGCCCCACGCCGCGCGTCCGCAGCCGGGAGGCGAGCGCGAGCGCGTGGGCACGCAGGGCCCGCCAGCTCAGGGTCTGGTCTCCCTGGCGGATCGCCACCGCGTCCGGAGTGCGTCCGGCCTGGGTGGACAGCAGGGCGGGCAGGGAGGTGCCCTGGGAGGCGGAGGCGCCGGGCAGCTGCGTTGCTCGCGGGGGCCCGTCGAGGGAGAGCTGGGACAGGGGCTTGTCCGGCGAGGCCAGCGCGTCGGTGAGCAAGGCCTCCAGTTGCGAGAGCAGCCGGACGATGGTGGAGGTGTCGAACAGATCGACGGCGTACTCCAGCGTGCCGGAGAAGCCCTGGGCGTCCTCGCGCATGAGCAGCGACATGTCCGCGAGCGAGGTGCCGTACTGAGCGGGCAACTCCGTGACGTCGAAGTAGCTCAACTTCGGGCCGGGCAGCTCGAGCAGGGGCGCGGACACGCCCTGGGTGTGCAGCAGGAAGATGGCGTCGAACAGGCGCGACAGCCGGGCCTCCTCACCGGGCTCCAGCTCTCCGAGGAGTTGCTCGTAGGGCACGTCCGGGTGGGCGAAGGCGGAGAGGGTGGTGTCGCGCACGCGCAGCGCGAGCGCGCGGAAGCTCGGGTCGCTGGCCAGGGAAGTGCGCAGCGCCAGGGCATGGGCCACATAGCCGATCTGCGGCTCCAGCTCGGGGCGGGTCCGGTTGCCGATGGAAGTGCCGACGACGATGTCGTCCTGACCCGTGCACCGGGCCAGCCAGGCCTTGAAGCCCGCGAGCAGCGTCATGTACGGCGTGAGGCCCTCGCGCTGGCCGAAGGCGTGGAGGGCGGCGCCGAGCGCCCGGGGGAAGGCGAACGCGTGACGGGCGCCCCGGCGGCGCGTACCAGGCACGCGCGGGCGATCCAGGAGCAGGGGGAGGGGTCCGGGACGCCGCGCGAGCTGCTGGCGCCAGTAGGTCTGCTGGGCCGCGAGCGAGCCATCGGCCAGGGCGCGGCGCTGCCAGAGGGTGAAGTCGATGTACTGGAGGGGCAGCGCGGGCACGGGCACGGGCTGGCCGGTGAGCAGCCCGCTGTAGAAGACCATCGCCTCCCCGATGAAGTTCACCAGGGAGATCGTGTCCGCCACGAGGTGATGGATGGTGAGCAGCAGCACGTGCTCGGCCTCGGCCATCCGCAGCAGTTGCACCCGGACCAGCGGACCCTGGGCGAGCGGGAACGGCGCGGTGGGCGCGAGGCGGGCCAGTCGCATCGCCTCGGCCTCCCGGTCCCCGGCGAAGCCGCTCAGATCCACCACCGGCAGGGACACGCGCACCTCGGGAAGGATGCGCGGCCAGGCCTTGCCGTCCACCTGGGGGAAGACGGTGCGCAGCGACTCGTGCCGGCGGAGCACCTCGTTGATGCCGCGCTCCAGCAGCTCGGGACGCAGCGCGCCGGAGAGCCGGACCGCGAGGGGCTCGTTGAACAGGGAGCTGCCCGGCTCGCGCAGCTCCATCTCCCAGACGCGCTCCTGCACGTAGGACAGGGGAATGGGCTCGGGGCGGGGAACGGGCCGCATCGCCGTCGCGGTTGCCTCGCCCGAGCGCGGCTCCACCTGGAGCCGGGCCTCGATGCGCGCGGCCAGGGTGGCGATGGTGGGCGCCTCGAACAGATCATTGAGCGGAATCTGGGCCTGGAAGGTCTCGCGCAACCGGGTGAGCAACTGCGCCGCCATCAGCGAGTTGCCGCCCAGGTCGAGGAAGTTGTCGTCCGGGCCGATGTCCTCCACGCCCAGCCGCTCCCGCCACAGCTCCGTCAGCCGTTGCTGGATGTCGCCGAGGGGCGCGCGGCGCACGGGGGCTTCGGCGGCGGGCACGGGCGCGGGGGGCGGCGGAGGCGTCGGGACAGCCGCCACCCCGGGGAGGGACTCGGTGGGCGTGGCGGGCCGCTGCTCCAGGGGGAAGCGGGTCTCCTCGAACGGGTAGCCCGGGAGCGGGATGCGGCGGCGGCGCTCGTGGGCGTGGAAGCCGTTCCAGTCCACGGCCGCGCCCGCGCGCCAGAGCGAGCCCAGTGACTCCAGCAGCGTCTGGGAGTCGGAGGCGGACGTGCCACTGCGGCGCAGCGAGGGCACTCCGAGTGCCGTGCGCTCGGCGCGCAGCCGGGGCCGGGCGAGCGCGGTGAGGTTCTGGTCCGGGCCGGTCTCGATGAACCAGCTCCAGCCCGCCTCCACGAGCGTGCTCAAGCCCGAGGCGAAGCGCACGGGCTCGCGCATCTGCCGGGCCCAGTAACGCGGGGACGTCGCCTCCTCGGGGCGGATCCACGTGCCGGTGAGGCTGGAGATGTAGGGGATGGAGGGGGGATTCAGGGTGAGCCCGGCCACGACGCGCTCCAGGCCAGCCATCAACGGCTCCACGGCGCGCGAGTGGAACGCATGCGCCGAGGACAGGCGCATCAGGCCCACGTGCCGCCCGGCCAGCGTGCGCTCCAGGGCGTCCAGGGCCTCGAGAGGACCGGACACCGTGCAGCGATCCGGGCCGTTGAGGGCGGAGAGCTCCACGGCCTCGGGCAGGAGCGGCGCCAGGGCCTCGGCGGAGAGCCCCACCGCGAGCATGCCGCCCGGGGGGAGCTGGGCCATGAGCTCCCCGCGGATGACGGCCAGCCGGAGCGCGTCCTCCAGGGAGAGCACGCCCGACACACACGCCGCCGCGTACTCACCGAAGCTGTGGCCGAGCAGCGCGGACGGCTCGAAGCCGAAGCTCCGCCACAGTCGGGCGAGGGCGAGCTCCACGGCCAGCAGCGCGGGCAGCGCGATGCGGGGAGAGGAGAGGAGGGACTCGGCGGCGGCCTCGGCACCCGGCTCGGGGAAGAGCACCGGGAGCAGCGGCTCCGTCAGGCCCGCGGCGGGCAGGAGCGCGAGGCACGCGTCCAGCTCCTTCCGGAAGAGGGGCTCGGCGGCGTACAGCTCCTGGGCCATGCGCACGGACTGCGCGCCCTGACCGGGGAAGAGGAAGGCCACGCGGCGCGAGCGGGCGGCGTTCAGCTCACGTACCTCGGACGGAGGGCCGGCCTCCTCCAGCGCGCGCACGAGTCCCGCGGCGTCCTCCACGACGAGTGCCCGGCGGAACTCGAAGGCCTTGCGCCCCACGTGCTGGGTGAAGGCCAGGTCCGCGAGGTTCACCTCCGGGTGTTTCTCCACGAAGCCGGCCAGCGCGCGGCCCATCGCCTCCAGGGCGGAGGCGCTCCGGGCGGACAGGGTGACGAGCTGCCGGGGGCGGTGGCTGCCCTGCCCGCCGTCCTGTCGCGGCGCCTCTTCCAGCACCACGTGGGCGTTGGTGCCACCGATGCCGAACGAGCTGACTCCGGCCCGCCTGGGGCCCTCGGTGCGCGTCCAGGGGCGGGGGGCGGTGTTGACGAAGAACGGACCGCGCTCGAAGTCGATCTCCGGATTGGGGCGCTCGAAGTGGAGGCTCGGGGGGATTTCTCCGTGGTGCAGCGCGAGGGCGGCCTTGATGAGACCGGCGATGCCCGCGGCGGTGTCCAGGTGCCCGATGTTGGTCTTCACCGAGCCGATGGCGCAGTAGCCGGTGAGGCTCGTCTGGGCGCGGAAGGCGCGGGTGAGCGCGGCGATCTCGATCGGATCTCCCAGCGAGGTGCCGGTGCCGTGGGCCTCCACGTAGCCGATGCTGGAGGCGTCGACGCCGGCCGAGGCGAGCGCGCGGGAGATGACCTGGCTCTGTCCCTGGACGCTGGGCGCGGTGTAACTGACCTTGGCGGCGGCGTCGTTGTTGAGCGCCGAGCCCTTGATGACGGCGTAGATGGAGTCCCCGTCGCGCACGGCGTCCGCGAGCCGCTTGAGCACCACCACGCCCAGGCCGTTGCCGAGCACGGTGCCCCGGGCGCTCGCGTCGAACGCGCGGCAGTGGCCGTCGGGGGAGAGGATCATCCCTTCCTGGAAGAGGTAGCCGGTGCGCTGGGGCAGGGACACCTTCACCGCGCCGGCCAGCGCGAGGTCCGACTGGCGGGTGCGCAGGCTCTGGCAGGCGAGGTGCACGGCCACGAGCCCCGTGGAGCAGGCGGTGTAGACGTTGAGGCTCTCGCCGCCGAGCTGGAGCTTGTAGGCCGTCTTGGTGGCCACGTTCTCGCCGGTGGTGGTGCCCAGCGCCTCGAACAGCGAGGCGGGATCCTTCCGGGTCTGCCCGAGCACCGCCAGCACGTGCGTGCTCGAGCTGCCCGCGCCGGCGTAGAGGGAGATGGGCTCGTGGAAGCGCTCCGGGTCATGGCCGGCGTCCTCGAGCGCGTGCCAGGCGCACTGGAGGAAGAGCCGCTGCTGCGGATCCATCCACGTCGCCTCGCGGGGGGACAGCTCGAAGAAGCCGGCATCGAAGCCCTCGGCGCCCTCGAGGATGCCGCCGGCGGGGACGAAGTCCGGATGGGTGCGCAGTGCCTCGGAGAACAGGGGCGAGGGCTCCAGCTCCTCCGGGGCGAAGCGCGAGATGGACTCCACGCCCTGGCGCAGGTTCTCCCAGAAGGCGTGCACATCGGCGGCGCCCGGGAAGCGCCCGGCCATGCCGATGAGGGCGATGTCGTGGGAGTCCTCGTCGGAAGCCGTGCGCCGGGGCTCGGCGGCGGGGGCCGGACGCTCGCTCTGGAGCCGCGCCGCGAGGGCGCTCACGGTGGGGTGCTCGAAGAGGTGGGTGACGGGGACGTCGTGGCCCAGCTCGTCGCGCAGGTGCGTGCTCGCCTTCACCACGAGCAGCGAGCTGCCGCCCAGGTCATCGAAGAAGTGGTCATGCGGCCCCACGTGGGGCACCTGGAGCACGCGCGCCCAGACGGAGGCGATGCGCTGCTCCAGCTCGGAGCGGGGCTCGGTGGAGGGTGCCGGGGGCACGGGGCTGGCCTGCTCGGGCGAGGGCAGCGCCTGACGATCCACCTTGCCGCCCGGGGAGAGGGGCAGCGCGTCCAACCGGACGATGGCGGAGGGCACGAGCGCGTCGGGAAGCCGCTCGCGCAGGAAGCGCCGGAGGGCCGCGGGCTCCACGTCCTCGCCGGCCACGACATAGGCCACCAGCCGCGACTCGCCAGCGTGCTCCCGCACGAGCACCACGACCTGACGCACGCCGGGGTGCTGGGCCAGCGCGGCTTCCACCTCGCCGAGCTCCACGCGCACGCCGCGCACCTTCACCTGGGCATCGCGCCGGCCGAGGAACTCCAGCCGCCCATCCGGCGACAGGCGCACGCGGTCCCCCGTCCGGTACAGCCGCGCACCGGGGATGGAGGAGAAGGGGTGGGGAACGAAGCGCTCGGCGGTGAGCGTGGGGCGGTGGAGGTAGCCCCGGGCCACGCCAGCGCCGCCCACGTACAGCTCTCCGGGGACGCCCACGGGCACGGGCTCCAGGCGTGCGTCGAGCACGTACGTCCGGGCGCCCGCGATGGGCCGGCCGATGGACGGCTGGCGGGGATCCACGTCGGGGTCGATCGTGGCGCAGACGCTTGCCTCGGTGGGGCCGTAGGCATTGAGGAAGCGGCGGCCGGGCTTCCAGCGTCGGGCCAGCTCCGGGGTGCAGGCCTCGCCCACGGAGGCCACCACGTGCAGGTGGGGCAGGGCCTCGGGCTCCAGCGGGGCGAGCGAGGTGGGCGTGGCGGTGATGACGGTGATGCGCTCGTCGGCGAGCACCTTCTGGAGCGGGGGCCCGGGCAGCAGCGACTCGGGCGGAGCGAGCACCAGGTGGGCGCCGGAGAGCAGCGTGGAGAAGAGCTCGCTGACGGAGGCATCGAAGCCGATGGACGCCATCTGCAGCATCCGTTCGCCAGGGCGCAGGCCGAGTGCCTCGTGGGTGGCGCGGGCGGTGTTGCACAGGCCGCGGTGTTCCAGCAGGGTGCCCTTGGGCGTGCCGGTGGAGCCGGAGGTGAAGATGACGTAGGCGAGGTGCCCGGGGGTGACGGCGGGTGCGGGCGACAGCGCCGTCTCGGGCTGTGCGTCCAGGGCCGGACCATCCCCATCCAGGAGCACCAGCAGCTCACCTTGGGAGGCGAGCTGATCGGCCAGGGCCTCGCGGGAGATGATCACGGGCACCTGGGCTTCCCGGAGCATCAGCGCGAGACGGGCGGAGGGGTAGCTGGGATCGAGCGGCAGGAAGGCGCCGCCGGCCTTGAGCACGCCGAGCACGGCGATGGCCCACTCGGGCGTGCGCTCCAGGTGAACGCCCACCACCATCTCCGGCCCGACGCCGAGCGAGGCCAGGTGCCAGGCGAGCTGGTTGGCGCGCGCGTCGAGCTGCCGGTAGGACAGGGTGCTGGTGCCGAGGGAGACGGCGGGAGCGTCGGGGGTGCGGCGGACCTGCTCCTC
Source organism: Cystobacter fuscus DSM 2262 (assembly GCF_000335475.2). NCBI lineage: Bacteria > Pseudomonadati > Myxococcota > Myxococcia > Myxococcales > Archangiaceae > Cystobacter > Cystobacter fuscus. The sequence goes on from NZ_ANAH02000064.1 coordinate 223,225, forward strand.
GAAGAGGAGGTGCGCACAGGAGTCGGGAGTCGCGGGCGCGGTGTGGCTCCACTCCACGAGGGCGCGGTGGCGCTCGGGCGCGGAGAGCAGGGGCAGCGCGTGCACGGGGCGCTCCGGAGCGGCGGCGGCCCCTTCGAGCAGCAGACACAGGTGCGCGAGCATGCGCGAGACGGTGCTCGCGTCGAAGAGATCGGTGGCGTACTCGCCCAGCAGCTCCAGGCCGTGGGCGGACTCGGTGACGGAGAGGGTGAGGTCGAGCTTGGTGGCGCCGGTGTCCCCGAGGGAGCTGTCGAGGACGAGGCTCGCGCCCGGAGGCGTGGAGGGGGCGTCCTGGAGCACGAGCTTCACCTGGAAGAGGGGCGCGTGGGCGAGGCTGCGCTCGGGGTTGAGCGCGCGCACCAGCTCGTCGAAGGGCAGGTCCTGGTGGGCCTGGACGCCGAGCACGCCCGCGTGGACCCGGGCGAGCAGCTCACGGAAGGAGGGGGCGCCGCGCAGATCTCCACGAACGGGGAGCGGATTGACGAAGAGGCCGATGAGTCCAGCGATTTCGGGCCGCGTGCGGTGGGCGAGGTCCACGCCGACGACGAGCTCCTCCTGGCCGGAGTAGCGGTGCAGCAGGAGCTGGAAGCCGGCGAGCAGGGCGACGAAGGGGGTGGTGCACTCGCGGTGGGCGAGCGCCTTCACGCGGGCCCAGGACTCGTGCTCGAGGCGGTGCACCACGTGGGCGCCCTGGTAGGACTGGGACGGGGGCCGGGGGCGATCCCCGGGCAGCTCCAGCACGGGCGGGGCGCCGGCGAGGTACGTGCGCCACCAGCCGAGCAGCGCCTCGAGCCGCGCGCCGCGCAGCGACTCGCGCTGCCAGACGGCGTAGTCGGCGTATTGCAGGGGCAGGGCGGGAAGGGAGGGCGTGCGGCCGGTGGAGAGGGCCGAGTAGAGCGCCTCCAGTTCGCGCACGAGGACGCGCAGGGACCAGCCATCGGAGATGATGTGGTGGGGCGTGAGCAGCAGCAGATGCCGCTCGGCGCCGAGCCGCACCAGGGTGGCGCGGAGCAGCGGTCCGCGAGAGAGGTCGAAGGGGCGCCGGGCCTCCTCGCGCGCGAGCCGTTGGGCTTCCCGCTCGCGGGCGTTCTCGGGCAGGGCGCTCAGGTCGACGACGCCGAGGGCCAGGACCAGCTCCTCGAGGATGTGCTGGGAGGGCTCGCCGCGCTCCTCGCGGAACACGGTGCGGAGCGTCTCATGGCGGCGCACGAGGGCCTGGAGACTCTTCTCCAGGGCGGACACGTCGAGGGGGCCCGTCACGCGGGAGACCACGGGGACGTTGTAGAAGGCGCTGCCGGGCTCGAGCCGATCGAGGAACCACAGCCGCTGCTGGGCGAAGGAGAGGGGCAGGGGCCGGTCGCGAGGCGCGCGGGGGATGGAGCCCCGGGGAGAGGCGGAGGCCTGGCGCGCGGAGATCTCCCGGGCCAGCTCGGAGGCGCTCACGCCCCGCAGCAGGGTCTCCATGGGCAGGGCGACGCCCAGGTCCTGCTCCAGCGCGTGCGCGAGTTCCACCGCGGCGAGGGAGTCCAGTCCCAGCCGGGTGAGGGGCTGGTGCGGCTCAAGGGAGTGGGCGCGAGCGCCTAGCCGCGTGGCGATGAGCGCCAGCACGCGGGCCTCCACGGAGTCGGCGGGAGCGGCCGGAGAGGCGGGTGACGCGGAGGGAGGGGGCGTGGGCTCCGAGGCCCGCCAGACGTGGACGGCGCGCAGCTCACCGGCGAGGAACGCGGCACGGCAGGCGCGGCGCTGCACCTTGCCGCTGGACGTCTTGGGCAGACTGCCGGGCTGGATGAGCACGAGCGCGTGGGGCCGCACCTCATGCCGCTCGGCGAGGCGTTGCCGGAGGAGGGCGGCGAGCTCCTCCACGGTGCCGTCGAGCTTGCGCGCGTCCACCTCCTGCACGACGACGAGACGCTCCTCGCCGTCCTCCTCGATGCCGAAGGCGGCGCCGCAGCCGGGCCGGAGCGCGGGGTGGCTCTGCTCGACGGTGAACTCGAGGTCCTGGGAATAGAGGTTGCGGCCGCGCAGGATGAGCAGATCCTTGCGCCGTCCGGTCACATACAGCTCGTGTCCATCGAGGAACCCGAGGTCCCCGGTGCGCAGGAAGGGGCCCTCGCCGCTGGCGGTGTGGGCGGAGAAGCCGAGCACGGACTCCTCGGGCTGTTGCCAGTAGCCCTGGGCGACGCTGGGGCCCTTCACCCAGATTTCGCCGACCTCGCCCGGGGGCAGCTCGCGGAGGGACTCCGGCTCGACGATGGCGATGCGCTGGTCCTGGAGCGACGTGCCACAACCGACCAGCGTCCGTGCGGCCTCGTGGGTGGGGGGAACCACGGCGAGGCCCCGCTCCAGCGAGGAGGCGTCCACGTCGCGCAGGAGGGGGGGAGCGGAGGCGAGGCCTCCCGAGACGATGAGGGTGGCCTCGGCGAGGCCATAGCAGGGATAGAAGGCCTCGCGGCGGAAGCCGTGGGGGGAGAAGGCCTCGGTGAAGCGGTCGAGCGTGGCGGGGCGGATGGGCTCGGCGCCGCAGAAGGCGATTTGCCAGCGGCTCAGGTCGAGCCCCTCGCGCTGCTCGGGGGGGATGCGGCGCACGCACAGCTCGAAGGCGAAGTTGGGGCCGCCGCTGATGGTGCCGCCGAGGCGGGTGATGGCCTCCAACCAGGCGCGAGGGCGCTTGAGGAAGGACAGCGGCGACAGGAGGGCGGTGTGGAAGCCCTGGGCGAGGGGCACGAGGATGCCGCCGATGAGCCCCATGTCGTGGTAGGGCGGCAGCCAGATGACGCCCACGCTGTCGTCGCGCGTCTGGAAGGCGCCGCGGATGAGCGCCAGATTGTGCAACAGATTGGCGTGGCTGAGCATCACGCCCCGGGGCGTGCCGGTGGAGCCGGAGGTGTACTGGAGGAAGGCGAGCGACTCGGGGCCCGCGGAGGGTTTGCGCCAGAGCGTCTCGCCGCCGGGGGAGAGGGTATCGGTGGCCACCCAGCGCAGGGCCTTCAGGTCGGGGGCGTCCTGGAAGAGCGCCTCCACCATGGACAGGACGAAGGAGGTGGTGAGCACCACGGTGGCGCGGGCGTCGTGGATGATGGCGCGCAGGCGCGGCAGCGTGCGCTCCAGACGCGAGGGATCCGGCGGATAGGCGGGCACGGCGACGAGGCCGGAGAAGAGGGTGCCGAAGAAGCCGGAGACGTAGTCGGTGCCGGGGGGATAGAGCAGCACGGCGCGCTCGCCGGGGGGAGCCAGCTCCTGGAGGGCGGCCCCGATGCGCCGCGCGCGGGTGAACAGCTCGCCGTAGGTCAGGGCGGCTTCGTCTGCTCCCTCGTCATCCAGGAAGGTGTACAGGCGCTGCTCGGCACGGGTGGAACTGCGCTCTTCGAGCAGATCAACGAGGGAGCGGGGCTGGGACATGAGCGGGGGGCGGGGGCTGGAGTGTCGAAGCGGACGTATCTGGGGGTGAAGACTACGTCACTTCGGGGTGACATCGGCGAGGCAGGAGCCCTGGGCCTGGCTTCTCGTCTGGGTAGAATGGCCGACCGAGAGGACATCCTCGCCATTCCTGGCACCATCCTGTCCGTCGAGTCCGATGACCTGCGAGTCCATGTCTACGGAGACGTCGGAGTCCTCACGGGCCGGCAGCACGCCCGGGTGCGGTTGGAGGACGGCACGATCGTGGACGATGTAGGCACCTTCACGGATATCGCTCTCAGACGCGGAGGACGATGGCGGATGGTTCTCGCCCACAGCGTTCCCCTGTCGGCCTCCCCCTGAGTCCTGGTGGTTCTTCAAACAAACCTCCAATCGCTGCTCAACCGCGCGAAGTCTGGCGACTACCGATGCTTCTCGTTCAGTCCAGTAATCGCCTCCACCAGCGACGTGCCTCGTCTGCGGTAAAGCGCATGTCGGAGTAACGCGGCGGCTTATCGGACAAGGTCCTTTCCGACAAGCTCAGGGGCTCGAGCCAGGGCTCCAGCAGTCGCGCGAGGTCGCGGTACGCGGGAAGGGTCTGTCCGATGGACAGGTCTCCCGCCTCGGGGCGCTCGCCCAGAGAGACAATGACGCGCTCCCCATCGAGTTCGTGCACGGTCGTTTCCGGAGCATGGAGGCGGGAACGAAGGGCAGCGGCTCCACCGAGCTGGCCGAGCACGGGCTGCGCGAGGAAATTGAGCCAATGGACGCCATCGACTCGGGTGCCGAGACGCGTCGGAGGAAGCCAGGCCGTGCGCAGATCAATCCCCGGGTATCGGGCGAGTTCGGCGCGGAGGGGTTCGTCCATGGCACTCAGCATCCAGTAGAAGTGGAGAGCAAGGCCCACGTGACCCGAGGCGAATCGAAGCTGAGACGCCATGTCCAGGGCCAGTTCGCGCACCTTCATGGGGCCATGCGACTCCAGGTACTCGGTGGGGAGCGTCGCGGTGAGGAGGCTCACGGAGTCTGGCGAGGGGATACGCCAGGGAAGGCGGGCTTGGTACCAAAGTTGGTAGCCGTTGCGACCACGCAATCCTCCATCCAGAAGCAGTTGAGTGGCGTAGCCCCTCTTTTCCAGCCGGCGAGCAGTCGCCTCGTCCAACTCCTCGATGAAGCGGAACGGTCGTTCGGGAAGGAGAAGTTCGCGGATGTAGCTCCAGCGCTCCTCGGTGAGTGCGTCGCCTTCGTCGTCATTGATGACGGCATGATGGAGCGTTCCGGGACCCTGCCCGACTGCACGCAGATAGCTCTCGACCGCATGATTCACTCCAGATGCGATGTCCGGATGATCGTGCGGGAGGTAGAAGGCGAGGTGCACCACGTCTCGCGCGAGAAGTTCTCTCCTCCCACGAGGCGGAGCTTCCTCGGAGAGCCTCCGGCGAATGAGCGCAGTGCCGCGATGACGGATGCGTGGATAGGGAGCGTTCATTCTTCGAGGGAGTCGAGGCCCTTTGGAGCGAGGCGAGCGTAGCGCCTGGGGCCGCGGCAAGGAAGGAACTCGGGAAGGGGAGGTGACTGGCAGGGGATACGTGGCACGCTCGGCCCATGAGCCCCCCGGCCTGAGCGACTGGCGCACCGTGCCGCGCGGATCGCTTTGACAGTCCAGGTCGCGCGAACCCATGCTCGGCACACCAGGAGCCTCCATGAGCACCATGCGACCCACCCCAGAGACCTATGACGCCATCATCGTCGGCGGACGACCCGCGGGAGCCAGCCTCGCCATGCGTCTGGGCCGCCAGGGCATGCGCGTCCTGATCATCGATCGGGCGAACTTCCCCAGCGCGCCGCCCGTCTCGGTGCCGTTCCTCATGAACAGCTCCATGAGTCTGCTCGACGAACTCGCGGTCCCCGAGTCCGAGTACGCACACGACGCGCCGCGCCTGCGCCACTTCTTCGTCGAGTACAAGGACTACTTCCGCGCCCACTACGCCGTCTCCGAGGTGGGTGGCCGCGATTACATCTACACCGTCGATCGTGAACGCCTCGACGGCTGCCTTTGGAACCACCTCGCCCGTTTCGACTCCGTCACGCGGCTCGAGGGCGCCCATGTCCTCTCGCTCGAGCGCGACACCTCCGGGCGGGTCTCCGGGGTCAAGCTCCGCCTCGAGGACGGCGTGGAGCAGGTGGTCGAGGGCCGCTGTGTCGTCGGCGCCGATGGGCGCTACAGCCTGGTCGCGCGCCAGGCCGGTGCGCGCGTCACCGAGCAGCGCACGGATGTCGATACCTCGGCGCTGTATGCCTATTGGTCCGGATACGCGCCCTACGACGCGGATCCCACCGGCATCCAGATCCACACCGAGGGGGACGGGTTCTGCATGATCGTCATGCCGACCACCCAGGGCCGTGCCGGCGTCGTCTTCCAGGGGCGCTCGGACCGCTTCAATGTCACCGGTGATGCCCAGACCTATTACCTCGAGGGTCTCCGCCGCTATCCCGCGCTCTGGCGGCGCCTGGCCCACGCCACCCAGGTGTCTTCCATCCGCGGCATCAAGCGGATGGGAAACCTGTACCGTCAGGCGGGTGGTCCCGGCTGGGTGCTCGTCGGTGACGCCTTCCACCAGAAAGACTCCATCGATGCGCAGGGCATCTATGACGCCCTGCTCGAGAGCAAGCTGCTCGCGGCCGCGCTGGTCGACTGGAAGCAGGGAGCCATCAGCTGGGAACAAGCCATCGAGCGCTACGAACGGGAAGCGCTCTCGGCCACCCGCTCCATGTTCCACGCCACGCTCGATCGGGTGAAGCGGGAGATCTACACCGAGCTGCCCTCCTGGGCGGCTCGGAGCGTGCTCCGGTGGACGATGACCGACAGCGAGTACATGCGGCGCTTCTCTCTTCTGCTCGCGCGCCGGATCGACCCGGAGGCGTGGGCCCCGCCGGGCGTTCTTCTCGGGGCCTTGGCGCGTGGCCTCACAGGCGATTTGCGTCGGCTCATCTCCAGCCCACGCGGCTGAGCGTGAACACATACAGAAGTCTTACGGGCGCGTCCGCGCGCGCACCATGCGCCGCACGGCCTCCACGAGTTCGGACTCCTTCAGGGCCGCGAAGCCCAGCCGCACGGCGGGCACGGGGCGCCCGTCGAAGCTGTAGGTGCTCCCCGGGGTGAAGACCACGCCTGCCTCCCGTCCCGCGCGGGCCCAGGCGTCGGCATCCACGTCCGGCGCACACGGTGCCCACAGGGCCATTCCCCCCGCGGGTGGCGAAACGGTGAGCGCCCCCGCCAGCTCCCGCTCGAGCGCCCCCACCAGGGCATCGCGCCGGTCCCGGTAGACGCCTCGGAGCTTGCGCACGTGGCGCTGCACCTCGCCCTCCTCCAACATCTCGGCCACGGCCAGCTCCACGGCGAAGTCTCCCTGCCGGTCCACCGCCTCGCGCACCCCGAGGGCGTGCTCCAGGAAGGGGCGTGGCGCGGCGAGGAAACCCAGGCGCAAACCGGGCGCCAGCACCTTGGACAGCGTGCCCACGTACAGCACCAGCCCGTCCCGATCCGCGCTCGCCAACGGCAGCACGGGGTGGCCGTCGTAGTGGAACTCGTGATCGTAATCGTCCTCGATGAGGGCCACGCGGTGGGCGCGCGCCCACGCCATCAACGCGAGCCGCCGCGCCGGGGAGAGCGTCACGGTGGTGGGGTAGTGGTGGTGGGGGGTGAGGTACACCGCGCGCACCGGCGTGCGCCGGGAGAGCGTCTCGAGCGCCTCCACGCGCAGTCCCTCGCCATCCACCGGGACGGGCGCGAGGCGGGCTCCGGCGAGCTGGAGCGCGTGCCAGGCGGGACGGTAGCCAATGGCCTCCACCGCCACGGTGTCCCCGGGGCGCAAGAGGGTGCGAGCCACGAGATCCAACGCCCCCTGACTGCCCCGGGTGATGACGAGCTCGTCCGCGTGGACGGCGAGCCCGCGCAGGGAGGAGAGCATCTCGGCGAGCGCGGCGCGCAGGCGCGGGTGACCGCGCGCGTCGCCGTAGCCGAGCAGCCGCTTGCCACCGATCTTCAACGCCCGGCGGTAGGCGCGCGCGAGGGCGGAGGAGGGCAGGAGCCGGACGTCGGGCTCACCTCCCACCATGACGAGCGCGCCGCGCGGGGACTCGAGGCGCTCGCGGCGAAGGGGGGAGGAGGCGGGGAGGGAGAAGCCCACCCGAGAGGGCATGGCCGCACGGGGGGCGCCAGTCGTAGCGCGGGCGGGCACGTCCGGCAGCGTGGGAGAAACGGAGGTGGCTCGCGCCGCCGAGGTGGTGACCCAGCCCTGCGTCGCCAGCTCCTGGTAGGCGGCGAGCACCGTGTTGCGGTGCACGCCCAGGGACTTGGCGAGGGTACGGCTCCCGGGCAGCGACGCGCCGGGCGGGAGCCGGCCGCGGCGGATGTCCTCTTCCAGTGCGCGGGCGATGCGCACGAAGAGGGGAGTCGGTGACGGCGCATGGAGGTCGAGCGTCAGGTCCCAGCCCTTCATGGGGAAGAGCCTGTACCAGGCGGCGGGCACTGGTCCATGGGAATTGGAGGAACTGGGCCTGTTGGACGGACCAGTTCGGAGTGATGAAAGGGTGCATGAACACACCGCCTCCCAGTGAACGCGGCACCGTCCGCCGGCTCCCGCAGCGCGCCTCCTACGAGGAGGCCGTCATCCACTCCATCCTCGATGAGGGCCTGGTGGCCCACGTGGGGGTGGCGGTGGAGGGCCAGCCGTATGTCATTCCCATGATCTACGGCCGCATCGGACGGCACCTGTACCTTCATGGCGCCTCGGTGAGCCGGCTGGCCCGGCAACTCGCCCAGGGCGTACCGGTCTGCCTCACGGTGACGTTGCTGGATGGCCTCGTCCTCGCGCGCTCCGCGTTCCACCACAGCGCGAACTACCGCTCCGTGGTGGCACTCGGCACGGCGGTGCTGGTGACGGACGACGAGGAGAAGACGCGGGCGCTCGAGGCCCTCACGGATCACGCCCTGCGCGGCCGCTGGGCCGAGGTGCGCCCACCCAACGCCCAGGAGAGGAAGGCGACGTCCGTGCTGCGGCTGCCCCTGGACGAGGCCTCGGCGAAGGTTCGCACCGGACCGCCTCGCGACGATGACGAGGATCTGCCACTGGAGTGTTGGGCGGGGGTGCTCCCGTTGCGCCTCCTGACGCTTCCACCCGAGCCCGCTCCGGATCTCCGCGAGGGCATCCATCCCTCTGCGGCCCTGCTCGAGTACCGCGTCAGGCAGGGGTCCTCGTGAAACCCGGATGAACCACCGGGTGGGACGAGCCGTCAGCGGCTCGCTGGGGCGGGAGCGGATGACTCGGGTCCTCGCCCACTGGCTCGCTGGGCGACCTGGGCCTCCGCCTGATGCGTGGGTGTATCCCCGTTCATCCATCAATCAACCATCGTCCCGGGGGCCTCGGTGACAGGGGCGGGCATTCGTGATTGCGTCGCCCGAGCGGTGCCGAATGACGAGCCCATCCCGGATTCCTGAGTTCTCCGAAGAAGAGCTGAAGCACCTGCGGCTCGGACAGTTCCTCCAGTTCATGTGGCCCATCGCGGTGGGCTTCCTCCTGCTCTACGCCGTCTTCGCGGTGGTGCTGCGCAGCGTGTCCCTGGTGGGCGGAACGGGGGCGGTGCTGGTGTATACGCTGGCGCTCGCGCGCTCCCGGCGGTTGGTGGCCCGAGGGCAATCGGAGCGCGCGGCTCTCCTGAGTGGCTACGCGCTGCTGGTGATGGTGGCCCTCGGAGCGATCTTCGTGCACTTCCTGTTCGCCGCCCTGGTGGTGATGGCCATCGCCGGGGTCGTGCTGGTGCAGCCCTATGCCGAGCGGCCCGCGCTCGCCCGCTACATGTTCGCCGCCTTCGGCGTCGTCGTCTGGGTGGTGGGGGTGGATGTCCTCCTGCCGCCGCTCGTCGAGCAACCCCCGCCAGCGCTCCAGCGCTGGGTGATCGCCCTGGCGGAGATGGCGAGCGTGGGGCTGATGCTGCGGATGATGTGGGTGGATGCTCTCCGGCTGCGCCAGAGCCTGGCGCGCGCGGAGCAGGCGGTGGCCATCCGGGACGAGTTCCTCTCGGTGGCCAGCCACGAACTCAAGACGCCGCTCACGCCGCTGAGCCTCAAGCTGCAAGCGCTCCGGCGCGAGCTGTCGGGGGCCTCTGCTTCCTCCTCTCCCGAGCGCGCCCTGGGCCACATCGAGATGGCGCAGCGCCAGGTGAAGAAGCTCGTGGAGTTGGTGGACGACCTGCTCGATGTGTCGCGCATTGGCGCGGGACGGTTGGAGTTGCACCCCGAGAAGGTGGAGCTCGCGGCGCTGCTCCGGGAAGTCGTGCGGCGCTTCGAGCCAGAGGCTGCCCGCGCCGGGTATACCCTCGAGCTGGAGGCTCCCCAGCCGCTCACGGCCTGGGTGGATCCCTTCCGGTTCGAGCAGGTGCTCGACAACCTGCTGTCCAACGCCCTCAAGTACGGGGCGGGCAAGCCCATCCGCGTGCGGCTCGAGCCGCTGGAGGGACGCGCGCTGCTGACGGTCCGCGACGAGGGCATTGGCATCCCCAGCGCGGCGCTCGAGCGCATCTTCCACCGCTTCGAGCGGGCGGTGTCCGGCAGGCACTATGGCGGCCTGGGGCTGGGGCTCTACATCACCCGGAAGATTGTCGAATCGAGCGGTGGCGGCATCATCGCGTCCAGCGCTCCCGGGCAGGGCGCCACCTTCACCGTCGAGTTGCCTCTGGCGCGGGAGGAAGAGTCCCCGGCCACATCCGTGTCTCCTCCGACCGGTTCGATGCCTCGCCTCTCGTGAGGGGCGCCAGCAGGTGCCCCCGCATGCACCTGCCCGGGCCAGCCTCCCCGGTGCACGGGGCCGCGCTCAGGCCGAGCCTTCGTCGACGATCGCCTGGGTCGTGGCCTCCAGCCAGCGGCGGGTGGAGGCGATGCGCGCCTTGGCGAGCGGCTGGATGGGCAGCAGCTTCCAACTGGTGAGGAAGCCGCCCCAGAGGATGTTGAGCCGCGCCGCGCGCCCCTCTTCGTCCGGCGGCCCCAGCCACCTGGCCAACGGCGCGATCACCTTCGTCTGCATCAGCTCGACGCTCGCCGCGTGTGCCTCGGGGTCCGCCGCCGAGAGGATCATCATCGCCATGGGGCCTGGCAGCTCCCGCGTGTCGAAGAAGAGCGCCACCACGTCCACGCCGAAGCGGCGCCTGTCTCCATGCAGCAGCGGGGTGATGTAGAGCGCCCGGTCCAACGTCGCCCGGAATAGCCCTTCCTTCGAGCCGAAGTAGCGGCCGACGAGCGAGGAATTCACCCCGGCCAACTCCGCCACCTCGCGCACGCCGGTGTTGGCGAAGCCTCGCGTGGCGAACAGCGTCTGCGCGGCATCGAGGATCGCGGTGCGCGTGCGCTCGGCATCACGCGGGCGCGTCGGCTTCCTGGGCTCGGGGGCTCGGGGTATGTACACGACGGTTTACTTATGACGGCGATCGGGTCGTGTCCAGTGAAGTACACGGTTGTGTACATGCGCCGCGATGGTCGAGCCGAGAGGACGTGCGCCGAGGGAAGGGGTGGGACGCTCCACCTCATCGCGCTCAACGGTGTGAACGCGATGAGGTGGAGTCCTCCTTCGGACGGCTGTTTCTCAGGGTCTGGCGAGCAGCTCGACCTCGGCGAGCGACATGCCCGCCGCGCCGGTCAGCTCGAGGCGGTAGTACGCGTAGCTGCCAGGGGTCGCGACCCGGAAGGCGCGCGTCTGCGTGCGCCAGCGGAACGTCTGGGCGCCGCGCTGGTCGAGGGTCGTGAAGTTCACCCCGTCGTTCGAGCCGCTCAGCGTCCAGCCGGTCGGGTCGACCGTGCCGGTGCCCGACGTCAGCGTGTAGAAGGTGACCTGCCGCCCGCCCGAGGCGAACTGGTACTGCAGCACGGGGTTCGCCGCGGTGAAGCTCACGTTCGTGGCCGAGGTGTCATCGAAGAGCTTGCTGATGTTCGTGGCATCGCTCGACGTGGCCGTGCCGCCCGTCGCGGTGTCGCGCAACGGGTTCGGGGCGTTGCCCCCGGTGGTGATCGAGGGCGGCGCGTCCTCGGCACCGGTGCCCCACGCGGAAGGGGCGGGGCCCATGTCGAAGTCGAGCGTGATACCAGCGGTGAGCTGCTCGTGCGTCAGGTAGGTCTTCGTCTGCGCCTGACCGTTGACCTTCAGCGCCTGCACGTAGACGTTCTTCGGGCCGTTGTTCGGGGCGTTGATGGTGATGTCCTTGCCGTTCTCGAGGTGGATGACGGCCTGGGTGAAGAGCGGTGAGCCGATGACGTAGTTCTCGCTTCCCACCCCGAGCGGGTAGAAGCCGAGCGCGCTGAAGATGTGCCACGCCGACGTCGCGCCATTGTCCTCATCGCCGAGGTAGCCCTGGCCGATGTTGCTGCCGACGAAGAGACGCGCGAGTGCGTCGCGGACCTTCTCCTGCGTCTTCGCCGGCTGACCGGCGTGAACGTACATGTACGGGATGTGGAACGAGGGCTGGTTGCTCAGCCCGAGCTGCCCCATGCGCACGTCACGCGCCTCGACCATCTCGTGGATGACTCCGCCGTAGGAGCCTCCGAAGCTCGCGGTCTCCGGCGTGGCGAAGAACTCGTCGAGCTTCGCGCCGAGCCCGGCCCTGCCGCCGTACAGGGCCGCGAGGCCGAGGCCGTCGTGCGGCGCGTCGAAGGCCATGTTCCAGCCGTTGGTCTCGGTGTAGTCGTGGCCCCAGACGCGCGGATCGTACTGGCTCTTGGACTTCGCGAACACGCCGTTCGCCGACCTGCCCTGGAAGAACTGGATCGACGGATCGAACAGGTTCACGTACTGCTGCGCGCGATCGAGGAAGTACTCCGCGCTCTCGGCGAACTCCTGGTGGCGGGGGTGGTTCGTGTCCGTGGCGAGCGCGCGCGCCATGTTCGCGATGCCGAAGTCGTTCAGATAGCCGGCCATCGCCCACGACAGGCCATAGCCGAGGGAGGTCGGGGTGTAGCCGAGGAAGATCGACGACTCGAGTCCCTTGCGCCCGACGCCGCTGCTGGTCGGCGGGACCGTGGCGTTGCGCACGGCCGCGTCGTAGATCGCCTCCGCGTCGAAGTTGCGCACGCCCTTCACGTAGGCGTCGGCGAAGGCCACATCCGAGCTCGTGCCAGTCATGAGATCGGCGTAGCCGGGCGAGGACCAGCGCGCGATCCAGCCGCCTTCCCTGTAGTGCTGCGCGAAGCCGTCGATCAGCTCGCCCGCGGTGCTCGGCGTGAACAGCGCGTAGGCCGGCCAGGTCACCCGGTAGGTGTCCCAGAAGCCGTTGTTCACGTAGATCTTGCCGCTCACGATCTTCGCGCCGGTCTGCGTGGGGGTGCTGGTGCCGCTCGGGTTCGTCACCGGGCTCGCGTGCTGGTAGACGGGCTCGGCCGCCGTGCCGGTGTTCTCGAAGCCCGAGTTCGGGTAGAGGAACAGCCGGTACAGGTTGGAATAGAGCGTGGTGAGCTGGTCCTCACTGGCGCCCTGGACCTCGACGATGCCGAGCTTCTGGTCCCAGAGCTTCTGGGCGCGTGCCTTCACGTCCTCGAAGCGGTCGCCCTCCGCGATCTCGAGCGCGAGGTTCTTCCTGGCCTGCTCGACGCTGATGAGCGAGGTGGCGATGCGCATGGTCACGGTGCGGTCGTCCGCCGGGACGGTGAAGCGGAAGTAGCCGGTCACGTTCGCGCCGCCGCCGCCGGAGAGCATGCCGCTCGTGGCCACCGGCCGGTCGAACGTGGCGTAGACGAACATCCGCGAGGCGCCCACCGACAGGCCGCTGCGCGCGTCGGAGTAGCCCGTGATCGTGCGCGCCGCGGGGTCGAGCGTGAGCCCGCCATTGTTGTTGACGTTGTCGAAGATGAGGCTCGCGTCGTCGCCGGGGAACGTGAAGCGGAAGAGCGCGGCGTGGTCGGTGGGGGTGAGCTCGGCCTGGACGCCGTTGTCGAACTTCACGCCGTAGTAGTAGGGCCGCGCGATCTCGTTCTCGTGCTGGAAGGCGAGGGCGCGCGAGGCGCGGTTGGCGTTCGGTGCGCTCTTGGCCACCGAGGGCAAGACCTGGAAGCTCTGCCGGTCACCCATCCACGGGCTCGGCTCGTGGCTCAGGGAGAGCGCCTGGAGCGCCGGGCGGTTGTTGGCGTTGTTGCCGCGGTGGTACGCGTAGAGCCAGCTCGCCGAGCTCGCGTCGGTCACCGGGGTCCAGAAGTTGAAACCGTGCGGGATGGCCGTCGCGGGGAAGTTGTTGCCGCGCGAGTAGCTGCCGCTCGAGTGGGTGCCGCGCAGGGTGGTCACGTAGTCCGACAGATGCGTGGGCTTCGCGTGCACGGGCGTGGCGGTGATCCGCACGTCGTCGATCCAGCCACCGAAACCCGCGACCGGCCCCTGCGGTTGGTCGTAGCCAATCAGGATGCGCTTGATCGTCTTGCCGGCGGCGACGTCACCGATGCGTGAGACCTTGTAGTTCCACTCGTTGGGGTAGAGCGTGCGCGAGGCGCCCTGGCCCGCGGGGCTCAGCACCGCGTGGTGCTGGTCGACGGCGTTCAGCTCACTCAGGTAGGTGCCGTCGTCGAAGGCGAGGTCGAGCGCCGCGTAGGTGCTCGGGTAGTTCGGGTTGTTGGTCGCCGAGTCGACGAAGAGCAGATACGACAGCTCCGTCGTCGGCGTGACCCGAACGTCGACGTCGAAGAGCTTGTTGTAGGAGTAGCCGCGGCCGCTCGCCGTGACCGCGCCCGCGAAGCGCAGCGCGTGCGTGCCGGTGAACCCGGCGCCGATCTTGGAGTTCCACGAGGCGCCCGGGCCGCTGCCGACCTCGCTCTTCATGTCGGTCACCGGCGGCGGCGTGTCATCACCATTGGAGAGCTGGAGCTCGGCGAGCTGCACGATGTTGCCGCTGCGGTTGGCGGTGACGTTGAGCCGGTAATAGGGATAGGCGGTGGTGTTGGTGAACTCGTAGGTTTTGGTCTCGAAGCGCGCGGCGAACGACTCGCCGCTGCGCTGGTCGAGCGCGGTCCAGCTCGTTCCGTCCTGCGAGCCCTCGAGCGTCCAGGCGGTGGGGTCGCGCTCGGGCGCGTCGTTGGCGGAGGAGAGGGCGTAGCGCTTCACGGCGACGGGTTGCTCGAGCTTGAACTGCACCCAGCCCGTCTTCGTGAACGTCAACCACTTCGAGGTGACCTCGCCGTCGGCGACGCGGTCCGCGGTCTCGTCGGGAGGGTTTTCGCCGTTGGCGGTCACCTCGGTCACCTGACCCATGATGTTGCCGCGGATCCGCGTGTCCTGCTCTCCGGTGACCCCGGAGGACTTCTTCTGCCCCGCCGCGTCGAGTTCGACCGTGGAGACCCAGGTGGGCTGCGGCTGCTCGTCCTCGAAGGACGTGTAGAAGTCGGGGGGAGGCGTGCCAGGGGACCCGCCATCGGTTCCCGCGTCGTTATCGGAGCCCGCGTCGATGTCGCTCCCGGCGTCGGCCCCGGGGCTGGACGGGGGGCCGCAGCCGATGGTTGAAACAACAGCGAGGGTGAACAAGAGAGTGCGACCGATCATGCATGAACCCTTGGAAGCATGGGGGGCCGTGCATCCTAGACGAAGCACACTCTCCGGGGCGCCGCGTAAAACGCGGGAGCGCCAACAAACCGGGCCAGGCTCACTCGGGTTCAGTACCTGGAGATATTGACGTCCTCCAGGAACACCTTCTTCACGGGCACCTTCTCCTTCTTGGTGGAGAGGGGGACGTTCTTGTTCTTCTTCTCGTCGAACTGGAGCTTCTCGGAGATCCGTTGTCCGGTGAGCAGATTGGTGCTGGTCTTGTCGATGCTGCCGGTCGCCCGGTCGACGTGCTCGATGTCCTCGCCGATGAGCAGGAAGCGTTTGTCCTTGGGCTCGAAGCGGAAGCGCAGCAGCGAGTGGGTCATCTCCCGCGAGCCGCTGTTCTGCTCGACGAGGAGGACGCCCTTCTGCAGCTTCACCTGTCCCACGGCGCCCGGCGTGCTCAGCGTGCCCGCGCAGGTGGTGCAATAGAGGACCTGGTTGGAGGCGCCCGCCCGGCGCAGCGTCGCGCCGTCGGTGAGCAGGACGAGCAGGGCGCGGGCGTGCTCGATCGCCGCTCCCTCGGAGTCGCTGTCTGGCCCCGCTTCGACCAACTGGAGGACGACGTCCTCGCTGCCATTCTTGTCGAGGTCCCCACGCACGGTGTCCTCGATCTTCCAGCCCGAGGGAACGAAGTCCTGGGGTGTCTTCCCCTGCTGGGGAACCTTGGAGAGCTCGAGGGGAGTGGGCTCCTGCGCCAGGGCGGGAAGAGACAGGGAGAGCAGCAGTCCGAGGACGGTGGGTGTCATTCGCATGCGCGCAGCTTGCCCGATTCCATCCGGGATGATGCTGGCCACCTGGCGTGGGCGTTGCACATTGCTGGAGCCCATGACCCTTCCGATTTACAGGTGGTGCGTGTCGTTGCTGTTGTGCGCGGGGCTCGTGTTGCCCGGCGTGGGTCGGGCCGCCCAGGAGTCCGCTCCCCCCATCGCGGCCGAGGAGCGCGCGCTTCCCGGGCGCCAGGATGATGCACCGCGGCGATTGATGACGGAGGAGGGGTACGAGGACGACTCGGGCGAGCCCGTGCGTTCGGGAGCCCCCCGGGGGGTGCGCATCCTCGCGGAGGTGGGGGGAGGACTGGTCACCTCGGCGGCCCTGGGGCTCGCCGGTGGGCTCACGGGCGGTCTGCTCTGCCTGGGCTCCGCCAACGACGACCTGGACAAGCTCATCTGCCTCATTCCCGCCGGCCTGGGTGCCCTCGTGGGCGTGGCGGTTGGCTTTCCCCTGGGCGTGTGGTGGGCGGGGGAGGCGGTGGGAGGCAATGGCTCTCTGCTCGCCACGCTCGCGGGCGGCCTGGTGGGAACGCTCGCGGGAGGGATGGTGCTGGGGGTTGCCGCGATCCGGGCCTCGGGTCAGGGTGGGGAACTCTCGCCCCTGGCCACGGCCAGCCTTCCACTGTTGGGCATGGCGGGCTGCATCGTCGGGTACGAGCTGTCCCAGCACGAGCCGCGCCGGTGGGCGGCGCGCGGGAGGCTCCAGCCGTTGCTGGCCGTCACCCCGAGCGGCGCGGTGCTGGGGTTGAGCGGCCTGTTCTGAGTGGCACGGGTGTGCATGCCCTGGCGCACCGGTGTGCACGGGGACTTACGGCCTCCCGTGTTCTCGAGCACGCCCGCCCAATCCTCGCGTGGCCCTGTCGCCCGTCAGAAGGCGACGGGGAGCCGTTGCAGGCCCCGGAGGATCATGTTGGCCCGCCATTGCACTGACTCGGGCGGGACGTCCAGGCGCAGTCCGGGCAGCCGTCGCAGCAGGGTGGTGAAGGCCACGTCGGCCTCGATGCGGGCCAACTGCGCGGGCTGGCCCATGCGCTTGAGCCAGCGCACGTGGCTGCCCAGCGCGGCGCGCACGCTGTCCTGGGTGCGGTAGCGCACGCCGTGCTCCACACAGGTCTGTTCGATGATCCGTGAGAGCGCCGGGTAGTGCAGGTGGCACACCTTGGGGAACAGGTGGTGCACCACCTGGAAGTTGAGCCCGCCGAGGTACCAGCAGAGCCAGCGGTTGCCGCGCGCGAAGTCGACGGTCGTCTCCACCTGGTGCACGGCCCATTCGCGCGAGAAGGAGCCGCCACCGCCTTGGGGAACCTCGGGAAAGTCCGCCTCCTCCACGCAGTGTGCGAGCTGGAACACGGTCGCGAGCGTGAGCCCGAGGATGAACGAGGTCAGCGCGTAGCAGAGCGCGACCTTCCACACGGGATGGAAGAAGGAGGGTACCCCCAGGGCCCAGGCGAAGAAGAACAGCTTTCCGCCGAGCATGCCCACCAGCTTGCGCCCGGTGGGACGAGGCATCTTCTGCTGTCCGACCCGGCCCTTGATCACGTTCGCGAAGTCATCCACGAGCTGCCACTTCACCGTGAGCAGTCCGTAGAGCATCCAGATGTAGAAGTGCTGGAAGCGGTGGGCCGGGCGCAGGCGCTGGCCCGGAGCGACCCGGCAGAAGGGCTGGATGTCGATGTCCGCGTCGAGCCCGACGACGTTGGGGTGGCTGTGGTGGAAGACGTTGTGCTTCCAGCTCCACACGTAGGAGGAGGCGCCGAGCATGTCGAGCGTGCCCGCGAGCAGTTGGTTGAGGGGGCGCCGCTCCGAGTAGCCTCCGTGGTTCGCATCGTGCTGGACGCTGAAGCCGATCCCCGCCATCGCCAGTCCGAGCGACACGCACCCGAGGAGCGCGCTCCAGGGTCCGGCCGCCACGAAGGCGAGGAAGACGTAGGAGGCCACGAACCATGCGAGCAGGGCCGCCGTCTTGGCGTACATGCCCGGCAGGTCGCGCGGCGCGCGTCCACTCCGCTGGAGATAGGTGTCGACCCGCGTCTTGAGTGCTTGATGAAAGGGCCCCGCCTCGAGAAACCTTGCCTTCGTCGCCTGCGCCACCGTCCACCCGCTCTCGGGCCACCGATGGCTCCATGGAGTGCGGGGAGAATCCCCACCGGTTCCATCTCCCAGCTCAGTGACGAGTTCTTGCGTAACACGCTCGGCTCCGGGATCGGTCCTTTCCCGCGGCGGCACCTCGGACAGCAAGCCACCTGTCCATTCCGCCGCCAGGCTGGGCGCGCGGCCTTGGCGACAGGTGCTGCTGAGCGAGCCAGCCTGGGCCTGCTACTCCACGGACGGTGCCGAGTCGCTCACGAAGCCCCGCGAGTTCACCGTGAGTCTGCCCACGGGCGAGTCCCTCTCGACTGGCACCGTCGTGGGCCGTGTCTCCATCCTCCACGCCATCGTGGGCACCGGTTGGTACCAGTTCGATCTGAACACGCTGGCCTGGGGGTGAGCCGGGTGCTACCCCTCAGGGCTCCTTCGCACGTGACATCCTCCGAGGGGGTCCCCCGGTGATCCGCTTCTCCTTCATCTCGACGCTCATCCTGCTCGGCGCGGTGCTGGGGCACGTGTACCTGTACCGCCGCCTGGTGCGGCACCTGGTGGCCAGCCCGGCCCTGCGGCGGGGGATCGTGGGGTTGTTCTGCGCCATGGGTCTGCTGATGCTGCTGCGGCGCGTGCTGCGAGACGTGCTGCCCGAGAGCTTCGAGGAGCCGGTCTCGGTGGTGTTGTACGCGTGGATGGGCGCGGCGCTGTTCGTGGTGCTCGCGTTGCTGGTGCTGGACCTGGGCCGGGGATTGGTGACGGTGGGGTGGCGGGTGTCACGCGCTCCGCCGGTGGACGTGGAGCGGCGGCGCTTCCTGGCGCGCACGGTGGCGGGTGGTGCGCTCGTGTCGGGAGGAGGGACGGCCGCCTACGGGAGCTGGCGGGCGCTCACTCCGCCCCAGGTGACGGAGGTGGTGCTGAAGATTCCCCGGCTGCCCCGGGCGCTGGACGGACTGAGCATCGTGCAGCTCACGGACATCCACGTGGGGCCCTTCATCCAGCGGCGGTACATGGACGAGCTGGTGCGCCGCACCAACGCGCTGCGGCCGGACCTCGTGGCCATCACGGGGGACCTGGTGGATGGGGACGTGCCCACGCTCGGCGCTCACGTCGCGGCGCTCGGCGCCCTGCGCTCGCGCTTCGGCGGCTTCTTCGTCACCGGCAACCACGACTACTATTCGGGGGACGTGGAGTGGGTGGCGTTCCTCGAGTCGCTCGGCATCCAGGCGCTGCGCAACCGCCATGTGCGGATTGGCGACGCGGGCGGCTCGCTGGACCTGGTCGGCGTGGACGACTGGAGCGGTGGGAAGCGCTTCAACCGGCGGGGCTATGATCTCGATCAGGCACTCGAGGGGCGCGATCCCGACCGGGCCGCGGTGCTGCTCGCGCACCAGCCGGCCAACTTCCCCGTCGCGGCGGCCCGGGGCATCGACGCGCAGATCTCCGGACACACGCACGGGGGACAACTGCCGCCCATGACGTTCCTCATCGGCCTGGAGTGGGAGTACACGGCGGGGCTGTACCAGCATGGGGACTCGCGGATCTTCGTGAGCCGGGGCTGCGGCTTCTGGGGCCCGCCGATGCGCGTGGGCAGCCCCCCGGAGATCGTCAAGCTGGTGCTGACGGCGTAGGCGCCGCGGCTCAGAGGACGTTGCCGCAGCGCTTGCAGTGGCGTGCGTCCAGGTCGTGGCCCTCGAGGCCGCAGCCGGGACAGGCGCGCGGGTCGATGGCGTGCTGCCGGGTCGCCTGGGCGAGTTCCACGGACACGATGCCCGTGGGCACCGCGAGGATGCCGTAGCCCATGATCATCAACACCGAGGCGATGAACTGTCCGGGCACCGTCTTGGGCGACAGGTCTCCATAGCCCACCGTGGTCATCGTCACGACGGCCCAGTACATCCCACGCGGGATGCTGTCGAAGCCGTTGGCGCTCCCCTCCACCATGTACATCACCGAGCCCATGATGACGACCGTGCTCAGCACGGCCCCGAGGAAGACGATGATCTTCTGCCGGCTGGCCCGCAGCGCGGTGAGCAGCACGTCCGCCTCCCCGAGGAAGCTGGCGAGCTTGAGCACGCGGAAGACGCGCAGCAGGCGCAGCACCCGCACCACCAGCAGGGACTGCATGCCGGGCAGCACCAGGCTCAGCACCGAGGGCAGGATGGCCAGCAGGTCCACCAGCCCGAAGAAGCTCGACGCGTAGAGCAGGGGCCGGTTCACCGACAGCAGCCGCAGCACGTACTCCAGCGTGAAGAGCACGGTGAAGCACCACTCGAGCACGCGGATGGCCTGCCCATGCTGGACGCGGATGGACTCCACGCTCTCGAGCATCACCGCGAGGACGCTGAGCACGATGGCCCACAGCAGTCCCACATCGAAGGCGCGACCGGCTGGGGTGTCCGACTCGAAGATGATGGTGTGCAACCGCGCCCGGAGTCCCGACGGAGCGCTCTGCTCGGATGGATGTGGCACGAGGGCACTCTAGCCCTCCACGGCGCGGCGGGGGCGGAATGCTGTCCGCCCGCCGCGACTCGCCGGCTACTGGGAGCCCGCCTTGGAGCTGCCGGGGGCATGCAGTTGCCGCCGGTCTTCCTTGCCGCCCTTGTTGGGACCGCCGTGGGTGCCGAACTCGCCCGCGTTGCGCTGCTTGGGATATTCCTCGTCGGGCCGCCGCTCGCGGCCCTGACCCGAGACGTCACCCGAGTCGACCTTCGGATACAACTTCTCCTTGTCCTCGTCGGAATGCAGCTTCTCCCTGTCCTGCTTCTGTGCCATCGGGCACCTCCGTTTCCTGGAGGAAACATGGGGATGGAGGACGGGAGTGGCTCGGCGGTGCCGCCGCTCCGCAGGGCGGGCGGGCCGCCGGGCGTCTGGAGGGGCGACCGCCATTGCCAGCTCGGCTGATGGAGTCCCCCTCGCCGCATGGAGCACCAGCGGGGACCGGGCTCGTGGCCGGCCCCCGCCGAAGGCTCAGCGCTTCTTGGCCTTGGCCGACTTGCGCGCGGTGGCGGACTTCACGGCGCGCGCCACGGTCTTCTTCGCCGCGACCGCGGCCCGGGTCACCACCTTGCGCCCGATGCTGCTCACCAGCCCCGTGGCGGTCAGCTTCTTGCGCGCGGGGGCCTTCGTCTCGGTCTCCTCCCGCTCTTGACGGGTGGGGGCCTTGGCGGTGACCTGACCTGTTGTCACCTTCCGGGCGGACTTCGCCTGGGTGGCCGCGGGCTTCGCCTGGGTGGTGGCCTTCTTCGCCTTGGCCGCGGGGGCCTTGGGCTCCGTGCGCTTCTTCGCCGCGCGGGCGCGGTAGCGCTTCACGGTCTCGGCGTGGGCCTGTCCATAACCGGTGGGCGCGTCGGGCAGGGCCGCCTTCTCCTCCTCCTTGGTGAGGGCGATCTTGTGTTCGTCATTGCCGAGCCGGGGACCCGAGCCTTTGTAGGTCTGCGCGGGTTGCTGCGACAAGAAGGGTTCGAAACTGTAGGTTCTCCCCATGGCTCTCTCCTGCCTGCGTGACTGGGATGTTTTAGAAATAAGGAGTGGTCCCTGATTTTGGAATGGGGCCCTCTCAAGGATCCTCACGCTCCCCGTACCAGGATTCCTCTTCTTCTCCGTCCAGGTAGCGCACGACGAGGCCCGCTGGCTTGTGCTGGCGAGCCAGCCTGCGCCCGCCGTGAATGGCCTGGGTCACGTTGGAGTAGCGGCCGAGCTGACGGCTGCTCTCGAACCGGACGTACCAACCCCGGCCGTCCGCCGCCACGATCACCCGCCGCTGGCTCGTGACGGAGCCCACCTCGTCCTGCTCGCTCTCTTTGCGTCTTGCCAGGCTCATGAAAACAAACTGTCAACCCGGAGTGGAGGTCGCATTGTCCCAGGGATCAGGGGCGCGGATTCAGCTCCTCCGGGAGGGCACCGGGTCGCGGCCACAATGGTTCCCGCCGTGGGCTGGGGGCCCCGGGGACTCCAACGGCCCCCGGAGCACTCCTCCTGCCCGGCACACGGGCTCCGCCAGCGAGTCAACGTGAGCCACGGTGCACGGCATCAGCGGTTGATGTCGTCTTCGCCCGTGCCGCTCGTGCTGCCGCCGGGGCCCACGCTGCCGGAGCCGCCCAGGTCTCTGCGCGAGTTCGTGCTTCCGCTGTCGGATCCGCCCACGTCACTGCCGGAGCCGCCCAGGTCACTGTCCACGCCCGAGGGGTCGGGGCTGAAACCGCCCGGTTCACTGTTCACGCCCGAGCCGCCGGTGCCGCCCACGTCACTACCGGAGCCCGTGCTGCCGGAGTTGGATCCACCGAGATCACTGCCCGAGCCCGTGCTTCCGCTGCCCACGTCCGAGCCCGTGCCGCCAGCACCCGAGCCGCCCAGATCACTGCCCGAGCCGGTGCTGCCACTGCTCGAGCCGCTGATGTCACCAGCACCCGTTCCTCCGGTGCCTCCGCCCGTGGTGTCACCACCTCCCGTGGTGTCTCCGGTCGTTCCGGTTCCTGTTGTTCCTCCTCCACTCGTTCCGGATCCGGTCGTGGAGCCGCCCTGCGATGTATCGGTCCCGCTCGTTCCTTGATCCCCAGCACCGCCCGCCGTCTTACAGCCCACGCCGAAGAGCAGAGCCGCGGACAACGCACCCACCACCACCGTCTTGATGTGTTTCATGACGTTTCCTCTCCTCCAGTTGGACCCCAGGAGGCTAGGTATGGCTCTGCAAGGGTGCATTGGTCGTGAAGACACACCTCACGCTCGGTGGTGCCGTCTGTCGTCCCAGCGGGCTTGCTGCCTGGGGAGCGGAATGGCTGCTGGGAATAGAATGGGGTGACCCGCGGGAATGGGCCTGCCTGGAGACTGCGGCGGCGGGCCGTGCGAGGGCAGGGTGAGGCCTGGCGCGAGCCGCCGGGTGACTTCGCGCGCCAGGCCCCGGTCCGGCTACTTCCAGGTGTCGTTGAGGGTCGCGGTCCCTGAGGCGGGGATCGTGGTCGCGCGGTTGGCGCCGCTCTCCCAGGTGACGTTCCCGGAGCCGTCCTTCTTGATGTACTTGTATTCGAGGGCCGTCGAGCCGGGCAGGTTGAGCGTCACGCTCCACTTCGGGTAGCTGGCCGAGGACAGGAGGATGGCGGCGGCGGTGTTCCAGTTGCCGATCGCGGCATGGTTGCCCACGAGGTAGACGTTCTGTCCCACGACGGTGCTGGCCGTCACGTTGAAGGTGACGGAGGTGGCCGAGGTGGTGTTCGTGGTGACGCTCAGGGCGGTGCTCTGGGCGGAGGCATTGCCCGCGGTGTCACGCGCGCGCACGGTGTAGCGGTAGGCCGTGCCGGCACTCAGGTCGCTGTCGGTGTAGCTGGCGGAGACGGGTGAGCCCACCAGCGCGCCATCGCGGTACACGTCATATCCGGCGATGCCGCTGGCGTCCGTGGAGGCGCTCCAGGTGAGCGACACGGAGGAGGCTGTCTTGGACGCCGCCGTCAGGCCGGAGGGGACGGAGGGCGGGGTGGTGTCGAGCGCGGGAGCCCCGCGGGTGACGACACCGTCCTTTACCGTGGAGATGCCCACGGGCAGGAGGTAGTTGGTGCCCTTGTTGTTGTCCCAGGTGCCCTTGCCATCGTTGAAGACACACTCGAGCTGGGTGGCCGCTCCCAGGTTGACGGTGTATTTGGCGTAGCCCGGCACCTCGGAGTTGGCCATGACGTTGCCGGGCACGGTCGTCCACGTGCCGCTGCCGATGCGGAAGTGGATGTATTTGAGGGTGAAGTTGTTGTTGGAATAATAGACGGTGGTGCTGTTGCCCGTCTGGGTGGTGACGGACAGGGCGGCGCTGGGCGCGGAGACATTGCCCGCCGCGTCCCGGGCGCGCACGGTGTAGCTGTAGGCGGTGCTCGGCGAGAGGCCGGTGTCCGAGTAGGTCGTGCCCGGGACGGAAGCGACCTGGGTGCCATTGCGGAGCACCTCGTAGCCCGCGACGCCGTAGTTGTCGGTGGAGGCCGTCCAGGCGAGGGCCACCGAGGAGCTCGTCGTGCCCGACGCCGTCAGCCCCGAGGGAGTGGAGGGCGGGGTGGTGTCCGGCGGAAGGGTGGCGACGTTGAGCGCGGAGCCCTGGGCGGACGTGTTGCCCGCCGCGTCCCGGGCGCGCACGGTGTAGCTGTATTGGGTGCCCGGGGAGAGGCCGCTGTCGGTATAGGCCGTGCTGGTGCTCGAGCCCACCTGCGTGCCATCGCGGAAGACATCATAGCCGCTCACCGCCACGTTGTCCGAGGACGCGCTCCAGCCCAGGGTCACCGAGCGATCCGTCTTCGCCGTGGCGGTCAGTCCCGAGGGGACGGAGGGCGCGGTGGTGTCCACCACGAGGAAGGGATGCGTCCCCTGCACCGTGCCGTTGGGGTCCTCGATGTACTTGCCGCCCACCAGGTTGTACCGGCCCGAGCCCACGTAGACGGACTGGATTTCCCCTCGGGTGACGTTGCCCCGGCTGTCGGTGGCCTCGATGTAGTAGTCGAGGAGCTGGTCACGGTAGTTGCCCAGGTAGACGTAGTAGAGATCGCCGATCTCCTGCGCGGGCACCTTGGCCATGACGGGCAGGTAGGCCGGCTGCCAGGAGACGCCATTCATCACGGGCTTCAGGTCGCGCCGGGTGAGCGGGTAGTCCACCCAGGCGCCCACGCGGGAAGGATCGATGTTGGGAACACCCGCGGCCTTGCGCGCCGCCGGATCATAGACCTTGGGGGTGTTGTCGAGCGGGTCGATGCTCTTGTTGGTGTGCACGCGGACGCGGGCCTTGATGGAGGAGATGCCGCTCACGTCGTAGGCGTAGGTGTAGAGGGCGAAGTGGTTGTTGAAGAAGTGGAGCGTCCAGCCCTCGGACTTGTCGGTGTTGGCGCTGCCGGGGTTGTAGGGCCAGCGCTGGGCCCACCAGACGGAGGGGCCCGTCTTGTCCTGGGCGAGGCGCTGCTGCACGTAGGGCTTGGAGAAGTAGAGGGATTGATTGAAGGACAGCGTGGGCTTGACGTTGTCGTCCTGGTTCTCGTCGTAGTAGCCGAAGCCCGAGTCCATGGCGGGCAGCAGGAAGTACCAGGCGAGTTCCGCGGGGTTGGCGCCGCCCGCCCAGTCATTGTTCACGTCCCCCTTGATGGGGAAGGACATCATCCACGGGTTGAGCTGGTTGCCGGTGTGGGTGATCTGCTTGTCGATCGCGGAGGTGGGCGACCAGTGGTTGGGGTGCGCGTCGAGCCAGAGTTGCTCGGCGGTCTTCGCGTGGTTGAGGGCGGCCTGGAGCAGGGCGAAGTTGCGCTCGAGGTAGTGCCAGCCGTGCTCGAGGGAGACGGTCATGCCCTCCTGGACGCCGTTGAGGTTCGTCTTGGGGGAGAGATTGAGTCCGGTGGCGGCGTTGAAGGCGGGGAACTGACCTTTCCAGATGCCGAAGGGCAGCTTCCAGTGGTGCCACTGGGGATCCGAGGAGGAGTCGCGCGTGTCCACCCACGAGCCGTCCTGGACGTGCACCACGTCGGTGGTGGCGGGGGTGTGGTTGACGAGGTACTCGGAGATGCCCACGCACTGCACACCATTGGCGCAGGTGACGGAGCGGCCGTTGTACCAGGTGGAGTCGGAGCCGGCGCGTCCGCTCGAGTTGTCGCCATCATGTGCGATGACGAAGAACTGCCGTTGGGGAACGAGTCCCTCGAAGCTCTTGAGGTTGACGACGTCGACGGTGGCCTCGCCTTCCCAGCCCTCGAGCCAGGAGCCGTTCTGGTTGACGGGGACGCCGACGATGCGCGACTCGGCGCCCGAGGCGGGGTCCACGTAGCGCACCCAGTGGGGGGTGGAGGCGAAGGGGTACTTGTTCTTGATGACCTGCTGCTCGTGGGCCATCTGCGCGCTCACCCAGGAGCCCACGGAGCTGGTGTTCTGGAGATCGGCGCGGTTGGGCGGGGAGACGAGCGTGTCGGAGCCCGGCTCGTTGAGGTAGGGATAGTCCTTGAGCGTGCGCGAGAAGTGGTTGTCACCGATGACGGCCCACTGCACGCCGAGCTTGGAGAGGGTGGGAATGAGGCGCTCGGAGAAGCCGAGCTCGGTGGGGAAGAAGCCCTTGGAGGACTGGAAGGAGCCGCCGAGGAAGTAGGGCTGGGCGAGCGTGGCGCTCTGGTAGATGAGATCCTTGAGGAAGTAGTCCGGACCGACCAGGGGCCCCATGGAGTGGTGGCCGGTGAAGTGGATGAGGTCCAGGGTGTGGTTGCCCGCGGGGGTGAGCAGCGTGCTGTAGCGGTCCTTCCAGGAGGAGCCCCAGTTGGGGTTGTCGTAGCCGGGGACGTTCTTCAGGGTGACGAGATCCTGGACATTGTTCACCACGGCGCCGGACATGGTGACGTGCACCTGGCCGGTGGGGGCGTTGGTCTTCATGTCCGAGGCGACGCTCGGGGGCCAGTACAGGTAGGCGCCAGTCTTGGCGTTGTGCGAGTAATAGGTGACGAGGTCATCGTGCGGCATGGGCGCGCCCGATGGCAGGTAATAGGTGTAATTGGACGGGGGGTTCTTCTTCAGGTTGATGACCTGCGCGTCATACATGTACCGGATGGGGCCGCCGGTGGGCGTGGACGCGTATTGGCTCAGGTCGTAGTAGGCCCAGAAGTTGGGCATGTGGTTGTGGTAGACGTGGGCGGCGGCGATCTGCGCGCTCGCGGGCGTGGCGCACAGCAACAGTGCCGACAGGGCGAGCCCTACCGACGGCTTCACTCGATGCATGGGGGTCCTCTGGGGTAAGAGGAGGCGCACCCTAGTGGAGCCACCCGGGCTTTTCTCGTTTTCTGATGAGAAAGGATTTGCCGCATCGCGGCAATCGTTCGGGTAAAGAGCGGAATCTGACGGATTCAGCCGTGGTGTCGCTCGACCATGGGGTTCTGCGGGCCGCATCACCTGGCAAAAGCCCGGAGCGCCTCATCCCAGCTCATCCGGGAGCACCGCTCCACCCACCGCGCCACGGTTTCCTCTCCTGTTCGCGCGGCCCGTGCAACCACGGCGGCCTTCTCGAGCGGTGCATCGAAACGCTCGCGCGCATCCCTGGCCAGCTTCTGTACGTCCACGGGGCTGGTCAGGTATGCCACCGCCAGTCCTCCCGGTCGGGTGAGCGCCTCGTAGGCGCGACGCAACCGCTGGAACCCCTCCAGATCCTGGTGAGGTGGGTGCCGCGCCAGCGCGTCGAAGTATGCGCTCTTGACGGCGACCGGGTCTATCGTAGGTGCCAACCCCAATACGGCGAACGGCTCTTCGGGCGTCATATCAGCTGCTCTCCTCCCCATCCTCCGGAGAGACAGCCTTTGGGGGGCTGCTCTCGGACTTCTTCTTCGAGCGTGAGGTACGGCGCGCCGTGGCGCTCGCGGCCTTCTTCTTCCGCGAAGCCCCGCGCTTGCGCAGCCGGTACCCATGCTCGTGCGCCAACACCCGCGCCTGCTCCACCACCGGGGCATGGACAGCGGGTAACTGCTCCAACAGGGCCAGCATGAAAGCTTTCAGCACCGGGTGGAGGTACTTGCAAGGGGTGTTCATCCTCCCGGCGGCCACCACCGCCTCGGCGAGCGCCAGCACATTGGCGGCGCGGCGCTCCAGCCAGCGTTCCAGAATGCGCCTGGCGAGCGCCTCCCGACCGGACACATCCATCGTCCGGAGCGCCTCGATATGCCCCGTGTTCCCAGGATGGGCCTCCAGGTACCGTACGGCGGCATCCCATGCCTCGGCGTCCGAGGAAGCATGGCGCACCGCCTCCTCGAGGAACTCCACTTGATAGGTCAGCACCCTGGGCGCGAACCGGCGCCAGATGCGCAGGCCGTCCCCGGTCAGCTCCATCGCTTCCTCCACCCCCATCAGCAGCTGCTCCGCATCCGCCATGTTCCGCGCGCCGCGCAGCAGCCGTTCCAACTGCCGTCCTCCCTCCTTCATCCGACTGCGGTCCAGCAGGATACGGACGGCTTCGCTGAGTTCCCTCCGGAGCTCCTCGTTCGCGTCCTCCCAGCAGACATCCACCCATGACTCCACCAGGCCCGGTGCGCAGGTGGAGGCCACGCATTCGATCAACTTCATACGCTCAGAGGGCATGGCCCCACCCAGCCAGGACAGCAGGGAAGGGGCCTCCGTGGAGACCAGCCGGCCCAAGCCTTCCTGGAGCCACCCGGGTGCGTTTGGCGCCTCCGGGTTCTGCTCACACCAGGCCAGGAAGGCCCGAGCCCAGAGGGGCGCGTTCGCGCTCCGGGCCAGCAATTCCTGGTAGAGGCCCAGCGCCCGCGGCAGGGCCGGCCCCTCGAAGCGAAGCCCGGACACCGCCTGCACCACCCAGGGCTGGGCTGACGGTTGGAGCGCCGCGGCCCGAGCCAGGCTGCAGAGGGGTTCGGCCTCCTCGATGCGCGAGACGACCGTCCGCGCGAGCCCCGCGGCTACCACCCGCAGCGCCTGCAACGTAGGAGCGGACAGGGCCTCGGGGGCGCCTCCCTCACGCACCGCCCGGGCCAACAGCGAGGCTGACTCCGAGAGAGCGGCGTGCCCCTTGCCCTCCGCCGCCCGAAGCCACAGCTCTCGCGCCGCCAGTTGTCCCGCCAGCTCCCATATCGCCCGAGCTACCTCGACGGGTGCCGCTCGTGCCCACGCCTCGGCGCGACTGGCGAAGACGGGGAAGGGCTCGAGCGCGCACAGGGCGAGCAGCGCCCCTTCCACCTCCTCCCGTGAGCGGGGCGGCGGCAGGGAGACGCGCTGTCTCGGCGGTTCGATTCCCAGGAGCGAATCCACCGGGGGCAGGTGCTCGAGCGCCGGGGCGATGAATTCTGGAGCGGGGTTCCCCTCGGAGGAGAGCCAGCCATCCATCGCCCTGGCCAGAAGGGGCGCATGCGCTCGCGCCGGGTCGGTGAGGGGTTGCCACAGCCGCCGCGCGCGCTCCCAATCGTGGGCGTGGCCCGCTGCCCATACCAGTGGCCAGTACGTGGCCCGGGCCTCCTCTGGAGCCGCGCCTCGCTCCACCAGGCCGGGCTCGGCGTCCGCGTGCACGGCCTGGGTGCTGAGCATCCTCCAGGATCCGCGGCGGTGCTGCTCCCGGACGGCCTGCCGGAAGAGGGCGGCGCCGCTGGGGAGCAGTTCCTCTCTCAGCGGCGGCGGCAGCCGCAGTAGCGCGGACAGCATCCCCTCCAGGTCCCCCCGTTTCTGGTACTTTCGGGCATCCTCCAGCCACTGGCGGTGCTGGCGCCCGGTGCGGTCGTGCTTCACCATGGCTCAGGGCTCCAGGGGTTGCGACCCATGTTCGAGGTCGAGGAAGAAATCCAGGAGCGCCTCCTCCGCGCGCTCGCGCGCCACGCCCTGGGCCTGAGCGTACTGGTCAAGAAGCCGCTTCAACTCGGCGCGGAGTTCGGGAGGGAGCCGCTCGAGCAGGGCGTGCCCCTTGCGCTCCACCGCGCTCTGCCCCGGCGCCAGGGCCGGGACGGCCTTGCCCACGTCCGCCACCGAGAGAGCCACCGTCTTGGCGTTCGTCGTGCCGGGCTGGCTGACGGATACCTTCACCACCCCGTTGAGATCGTAGGCGAACTCCACCCGCACCGGTGAGTTCGCGGGCCGGGGCTCGAGCGGGAAGTCGAAGGCCCCCACCCGCGTGTTCTCCGAGGCTCGGCGCGACTCGCCCTGAAACACCTCCACCTGGACGAGCTCCTGCTCGGGCACCTGGGTGTAGAACTCCTCCACCTTCGTTGTCGGCAACACCGTGTTGCGGCGGAGGACCGGGGCAAAGGTATCCGGCGTGGCGCTCCCGATGTCGTCCTCTCCGATGACGCGCATGCCCAGGCTATGCGACGCCACATCCACGAGGATGCGTCCCACCGGCTCGCCGGACAACATACCGGCCTGGATGGCCGCGCCCAGCCCCACGGCCAGGTCCGGATCCACTTCCTCATGGATGTCTACTCCGAAGGCCTCCTCCAGCAGCTGGCGGACCCGGGGGATCCGCGTCGAGCCCCCCACCAGGCATATCTTGGACAGCGATTGCCCCTCGAGCCGGGCCTCCGCCAGGGCCTGTCGGGTCAGGGCCACGGTGGACTCGAGCAGCGGCTCGATGAGCACCTCGAAGACGCGCCGCCGCACCTCCATCTCGAGGTGGATGGGCCTGCCTTGCGCCTGGGTGAGGAACTCCTCCTTCACGTGCACGGAGATGTCCGCGGACAGACGGATCTTCGTCTCCTCGGCCAGCTGGCGCAGGCGCGCCATGGCCCGCACGTCCTCGCGAGGCTCCACGCCCTGCTTCTTGAGCTCCTCGAGGAAGAGCTGAACGAGCTTGTCGTCGAAGTCGTCCCCGCCCAGGTGGGTGTTGCCCGTGGTGGAGCGCACCTCGCGCACCCCCTGGAACACCTCGAGCACCGACACGTCGAACGTGCCGCCCCCCAGATCGTAGACGAGGAGGATCTCGGGCTCGGCCACACGGAGGGCCTCGGGATGCAGCACGCGCTCATACAGGAGCGAGGCGCTGGTGGGCTCATTGAGCAGCCGCAACACGTGCAGCCCTGCGCGCTGGCCGGCCTCGAGGGTCGCGCGGCGCTGGGCGTCATCGAAGTAGGCAGGCACGGTAATGACCACGTCACGCACGGGGACGCCGGTGGCCTTCTCGGCTCCCTGCTTGAGCGCGGACAGGATTTCGGCGGAGACCTCCTCGGGAGATACCTCGCGCCCGGCGATGGCGTAGCGGTGGAGCGTCCCCATCTTGCGCTTGGCCGAGCGGATGCACCGTTCGGGCCTCAGCATCTCGAGGTTGCGCGCCTCGCGACCCACGACGACACGATGGTCCTCGTAGAGGACCACCGAGGGGACGATGCGACTGCCTTCCACTGGCACGGCCACCGGGCGGCCCTCCACCAGGTGGGCGATGACGGAGTTGGTCGTACCGAGATCGATTCCAAAGACATGGCTCAAGGGGTATTCCTCACGATGATGGCTTCGCCCTCGCGAATGAGGCGCTCGCCCCGCAGGGCGGCGGCGCGAACCACGCGGGCAATGGCGCCCTCGGCGAAGCTGGGGTGTGGCTGAGTGCCTACAATCCGGAACAGGCGCCCGTCGGGGATGTGACCGATGGACGTCAGGCGCGTGATCCCGGAGGAGGTCAGAAAGCGCTCGAGCCGAGCCGCCACACCCATGAGTCCCGATGCGAGCGCCGCATCCGCCGCGACGCGGGAGGCTTCTTCGAGCAGATCCAGGGCATCCAGGATCTCGTCCCAGGGGGGCTCGCGCTCCGGAGAGTTGCCCGACGTAGCTCCGCGGAGAGATGAGAGCGAGCCCCTCAGCTCCGCGAGTCCCCCTTCCAGCTTGCGCTCCAGATCCTCGACATGGAGGGTCAGACGGGCCTGAGCCCGGGAGGACTTCTGGACGACATCCAGAAGCAGGGTGCCCCAGGTGGGAGGCGACTCGGCAGGTCGTGTGGCCCCGGGGAGTCCGGGCACTCCTGAACGTCCAATGAACAGGCGTCTCAGCCAGGTGAACATCGAATCAACGCCGCTCGTTTCCGACCGGCGCTCCATGAAAAACAGAATCGGAGCCCGCGATGACCCCTCCCGCTCGCGCGGATGTGTCTCCCATTCTTCTCTCGATACGGGCATTCCTGGGTCCTACTTCTCCCGTGGAGATCCATGGCATGACCTCGCCCGTCATGTCCAGTACTTCCTCCTCGCTTTCATCCCCCTTGGGAACGCCCTCTCCCATGATCGGGTACAGGTAAAGGATGTCTGTTGTTGAGAGTGAGACGGAGTGAAGCCGCATACCGCGGCAGCAACTGCCCTTGCTCCGGCTTCTGCCTCGAGGTGGTGCTCACTCCCCACCTTCAACCAGAACTCGCCTTCCCTTTGAAGGACCACCTGGGGCGTCACCCCCCTGGTCCACCCTATAGGGTGGGGTGCTTCGTCGATCCTCGCGTGCCACGGACCCCCACACGGCAGCCTCCTTGCGGGTTACCGCCACCACTCGCTCACGCCCCCGCCGGTCCCCAAGGGGCGGGTGGCCGCCACACGTGGTGACGAGCCAACTGGAGCCGCACCCTCGGCAACGTGACGTTCCCGCGGGGAACAGGCCGGTGCGCATACGGCGCAGAGACGAGCGCACCGCACGGATTCAGTTCCTCTTCAACCCCGATGCCGCTCGGCCACGCGGTAGAGGTAGGTGAGGGAGTAGTCCAGGAGCGACTGTCGCGAGCGCATGTAGTTGCGGGCCCGGACGAAGGGAAGCCAGACTCGGTTGCCCACCAGCACCTGCGCCTCCTCGAGCTTCTGGCGCGGTATCCACCTGCCGCCGAGGTTGCGCACCAGCACTTCGCCCAGGTACGCGCCAATAGCGGGCACCGCGTGCTCCTCGATGGCTTCCCGCAGGCGGCTCTTCGGGAATTCCTCCCGCCAGAAGTAGAAGTCGGCGTCCGTGATCGACTCGGGTGTCGCCGCGTAGACGGAGGGCACCTCCGAGTGCAGCAGCGCCACGAGATGCTCGGCGAGGGTGCTGTAATGCTCGCGCGCGCGCCCGACGTCCTCCACGTCTGGGGGGAGGGCGCAGTCGGCGGGACGCCACTCCTCGGGCTCGGGCGGGCGCCATGCGTTGAGCTCAGCGATTCTGCGCTGGCGCTCGTGACTGGGAACGCGGTCCACCACGCGCGAGAGGAGTGTGGCCAGGTCCGGGTGAAAGCGGGGCTCCACGGGAGTGAGCATGACACTGCGCCCATGTAAGGCGCGCAGCACGGTGTCGAAGTCGAGGTCCGGCCGGAGATGGGCATGAGCGCGGGCCTGAGCGAGCCGGGCTTCCTTGCTGGCGAAATCCGCCACGGTGGGCCACGTCACCAGGAGGACGCAGCCATTAGACAGTTCCTCCACCCGGTGGGCCGGCGTGGACAATATGCGCTCGCGGCCCACGGTTTCCACCAGCTTGGGGCCGAAGACGTTGAGCCAGCACACCTCGTAGATTCTGTCGAAACCGTCTCTGAACAATGTCTCGTCATCGCGGCCGAAATTGGGAGAGCCCGCCAACACCGCGTCATCACTGCTGTGTGCCCAAGCATGAATGACGGGGTAGCGGGAGGCCCAGGCGCGCACCATCTCCATGAAATGGCGGCAGCGATCCGCTTCCGCGAAGAAGGAGAGCGGCTTCACGTTGATGGTGAGGTCCAGTTGAGGCGACTGCGGTGGGAGCCACAGCGAAAGCCGACCGTCCAGCGCGGGCCACTTCGTCCGATAGAGACCAAGGGCCGTGCTGTCCCCATCGCGCCGCTCTTCCAGCGCCTTCCAAATGGCTGCGCGAGCGTATTTGCGTTGCCGCTTGCCGTTGACAACGTCCGGCATCCACCCGTCGGCGTACTTCTCAAGCGCGTCGAGGAAAGGCTCCAGCTCGCTTTCGAGTGCCGCTTGTGGATTGAATGCACCGTTGAAGATTAGCAGGAGGCTGTCCTCCGGCTTCACGCCGTAAAACTCTAGCACCTTCATTGGAACATCACCTCCACTCCCAGAACCTTTCTCTTGGTTTCGATCACGGCTGCTTTCAAGTAGTCTGGATTCGTGGGCTTGAGCGCGCCCCCTTCATAGATAAGGCGAACCCGGTGGACGGGCACCTCGCTGCCCTCTGGGAGAAGGCGCTGGAGGGAGTCCCGACGGATGTCCAGCCTCTCGCCGTACTTGGACAGAGCCTCCCTCGCGTCCTCAATCATCTGCGCCGTCAAAGCGTCTCTCCCCAGCCCCGAGAGATCTCGGCTCTTGAAGCTGAACGCCTCCACACGCCGTGGCTGCCCGCCGAGTTCGCCCTCTTCAATAACGAGCACATCCGCGTAGCGCAGGCCGGGGCCCGGCTTCCTTACGCCCACCTGCGTTTCAACGCGGGGCTTGTCGAAGTCCCCGAGGAAGCGGCGCTGGGCCCGAGGCTTCGTCGCGTCAGCCTTCAGCAGCTTCACCATGTCGGCCTCGAAGGCCATCCCCCGGGCAAACCAAGCGCGCATCCGCTCGTAGGGCTCCCACCTGAGGGGGCCCTCGGTGGCCGTGCCCTTCTCCACCTCCCGCTGGCGCTTCTCGTAGTAGTCGACGTACTCGCGCCAGCGCGGGTTGCCCCGGGCCTCGGGCGGCGGGGCGTCGAGGGAGGGACGGTGCTTCTCCAGCACGCCCACGTCCATGGGAAGACGCGGGCCCGTGGCCTCGAGTTCCGCGGCCGCGAGCTTCGCCTCCACCACTGCCGGCGTGTGGCCGACTCTCTCGTCTACGAGCGAGGCCAGTGTGCCCAGGCGCCCCGCGGCACCGGCCTTCGTAGCGGAGGGGCGTGCGGCCTCCCCGGCACCGGTCTCCGCGCCAGCCTTCAGGGGCTGGGAGCCCGTAGCCCCGGGCTTCGCCCTGGACATGAGCGGCCGAGCCCTGGCCACATCTCCCCCGGCCTCATGCAGCGCCAACGCGGCATCGGCCCCGCCCACGGCGACGATGCGGCCTGCCTCCCGGCTCGCTCGAACCTCCCGCACCAACTCCCGCAAGCCCTCCAGGCTCATCGCTCCTTTGAACTGCCGTGCCGTCTCTGTCAGGGCCCGCAGGCGCGCTTCCGCGACCTCAACCCCGGAGACGATGCGCGAGCGCACACCCGCGGCGCCTTCTCCCTTGGCGAGGTAGCGCAGACCCTTGCCACCCGCGATGAGGCCCAGCACCAGTGCCGGAGCCACCTCGCGCGTGCCCTCCTCGAGCTCTCCCCGCCAAAGCAACTTCCCGCCATGGAGGGTGGTGGCGACAGAGTGGTAGGCGCCCAGCGGCACACCAAAGGTGAGGTCGTCAAAAGCACTCACCGCCATGCTGTCCGCCGAGGCGTTGCGCACCCACTCCTGCTCGGCCGTGGCGAGGGCCTCCTGGTACTCCGGCGGCAGTTGGAGTCGTATGGGGAGGAAGGCGAAGTCCCGTCCGCCCCCGGCCATGAGTGAGCTGGAGAGAACGTCCTTCCCAGCTCGGACCAGGCCCCGGCCCATGTCTCCGAACTCGGAGTCCCGGTCCACGCGGGCCGTGGGTTTCAGACCCCGCTTCTCCAATGCCACCTGAAACGCGGGCAGCAGCGCGAGGGTTTCCGCCAGCCGCTTGTCCTGGGCCAGCAAGAAGAGAATCTCCCTCAGGTCATCGTCATAGGCGGAGTCGACGCTGTAGACGGCAAGCACCTGCCCGTTGAGGCGCCCATAGGCCTCGGGGGCCTTCACGAGGAGGGACTTGCGCTTCTCGTTGAGCTGGCGGGCAATGTCCTCGCGCGGTGGGCCCAGGGCGCCGAGTCGCACGGCGCGCCAGTCGTCCAGTGCCTCCAGAATGCGGGGCATGTCCACCCTCTCCTGGAGGGCGAGGACCTCCCCGGGCGAGGTGCAGGTGAGGAAGGGGGCCAGCAGCGCCTCTCGGCTGGAGGACAAGTCGGGCCAGCCTGGGGGCACGGCCTGCCCTCCGCACGAGGGCGGCTCCTGGCGGGCGGGCCCCGCGCTGGCCACCTCGTACACGGGCGCCTCGCCCGAGTTTGCTAGGGCCGCGTCCGGGCCCAGCCCGCGGGCGCTGCGGCGGCGGTGCATCCGCTGCTGCTCGCCCGGCTCGGCGGAGAGGATGTGCTCGCCCAGCTCGGTAGACGCGAGAGGCGAGGGCGCCTCACGCGGGGGCGAGGTGGCCGCCGTGTCTCGCAACCTGGAGAAGGCGAGGGAGTCCTCCGCGAGGCTGCCGCCCTGTCGCGGCGCCAGTGTGACGCAGCCGGTGGAGAGCAGCACAGCCGCCAGCAGCGCCGCCCACCCGTGCGCCCGGGCCTCAGCGCGCATGGTCCACCCCCAGGCCTAGGGAGAGGGACAGGTGGTGTTGCAGCAGGTTGCTCCACCTACCCACCGTTGAAGCCGCGAGTGCAGGCACGACCCCAGCGCTGGAGGCCGCAGGCTGTTCTGCCTGGGACAGCAGCACCAGCAGTGTGGACGTCATGAAACCATCGTAGCGGGGGAGCAAGGGGGCCTCACTCTTCGACACCTGGGTCCGATGGTTCACCCACCGCGAACGCCCGTTTTCAGAGGAGAAGAGGGGTCGGTAGGACAGAGGAATCGAACCTCCCGGGGACGTGCTTCCACGCCCCCCACCGGTTTTGAAGACCGGGCCAGCCACCAGGTCCAGTGGTCCTACCGCGCGCGATTACCGCCACGAGCGCGGTGCTCCGTCAACGCCCGCGTCTCAGTCCAGCCCCCGCTGCCACAGGTCCTCCTCGTCGAGCCCCATCAAGTGTCCGACCTCGTGCATCACCGTGATGCCGATCTGCTCGATGAGCTCCTCGCGCGTCCGGGCGAAGCGCTCCAGGTTCTTCTGGTACAGCACGATGGAGGCCGGGTAGGGGTCGAACGTGCCCAGGATGCTGTGGCGCTCGCCCACCGGCGAGCCCCGGAACACCCCCAGGATGCACGGGGAGAGGGGAGGGGACTCGCCCATCAAGTCCTCGTCCTTGGGAATCTCCTCCACCGCGAGCGTCACGTTGTCCAGGTACTCCTTCACGTGTCTCGGCAGTGCCTTCACCGCGTCCTCGACGGCCTTGTCGAACGCCTCCTCCCCCAGCTCCACCGGGGGCGGGAACTCCTCGGGCGCCAGGGCGCGCGCCCTCGCGAAGTGCCCGAGCGCCCCCTTGCCATCCCCCCGCCGCTCCGCCAGCAGCCCCAGGTAGTGGTGCGCCCACGGCTCGTCCGGCGCATCGCCCAACAGCTCCTCGAGCGCCGCGTCCGCCTCGCCGAAGCGGCACAGCTCGAACAGGGCAATGGTCCGCTCCAGCCTCGCCTCCACCGAGCGCGGCACATGCCCGAGCGCCGCCTCCAGGCTCGTCAGCGCCCGCGCACATTCCCCTACCTGATTGAGTCCAATGCCCTCCCACAAGAGGAACTCGAAGAGCAGCTCAACGTCCCCGGCGCGCTGGGCGAGCTTGCGTCCGCGGGCGCACAGGGCGAGCCCGTCCTCCACCGCCTCGCGATCGTCTCCCACCCGGCCCACCAGGCATTCAGTGGCCGACAGCAGCAGCTCCATGTCATCCGGGGCGACCTTCACGGCGCGCGAGTAGGTCTCCAGGGCCTCGTCGAGCCGTCCCAGCTCGGTGAGGGCCGCCGCGCGCCAGTGCAGGGCCTCGGTGAGAGAGTCGTCCTCGGCCAGCAGCGCGTCCGCTCCGGCCAGGGCCTCCTGGTGGGCGCCCCGGTCGAAGGCCGCCGCCACCCCCTCGAGCCGGGCCTCCCAATCCGCCGGCGCCCCCCGCTTCGACGTCCGCTTCCCCATGCTCGGCGACATACGAATCCCTTCCGCGCGTTGTCAACGTAGCTCTCGGCTGTTACCTTCCGCCCCCTCCGCACACCGCTCATAAGGGTCCGTGAACATTCTGGTCGTGGATGATGATGTCGAGCTGTGCACCCTGCTCTCGCGCTTCCTCGAGAAGCACGGGTACACCGTCTATTCCGCGTCCGATGCCCTGCAGGCCCTGGACATCCTCGAGCGCCATGACGTGGGGCTCATCATCAGCGACTACCGGATGCCCCACATGGACGGCATCCAGTTCACGGGGATGCTCAAGGCGGACCCCCGGCACCAGGGCACCTCCGTCATCCTCATGACGGGCAACGCCGATGGCAACGTGCAGGACAAGGGCCTGCGCAAGGGCGTGGCGATGACCCTGGAGAAGCCCCTGGACTTCAACCAGCTGCTCAACCTGGTGCGTTTCGCCGAGTAGCGCTCGGGGCGCCCGGGCGTCCCGCCGGCCGTCCGCTCCCCCACATGTCAGCCGTTCCGTGTTGACAACCCCGGACCGTCTCTTATTTTGGCGCTCGCCTGGGTCGAGTGCTAACTCAAGGGCTCCTGGCCCACGACGTACATTCATTAATTTTTTCAGGAGGTTACGATGGCAGCGAAGGAGATTTTCTTCCACCAGTCGGCGCGCGAGGCGATTCTGCGGGGTGTGCGGATCCTCTCGGACGCGGTGGCGGTGACGCTCGGTCCCAAGGGCCGCAACGTGGTCATCGAGAAGTCGTTCGGCTCGCCCACGGTGACCAAGGACGGTGTGACGGTCGCCAAGGAGATCGATCTCGAGAACCGGTTCGAGAACATGGGCGCCCAGATGGTCAAGGAGGTCGCCTCCAAGACCAGCGACAAGGCGGGTGACGGCACCACGACGGCGACGGTGCTCGCGCGCGCCATCTACGAGGAGGGCCTGAAGCTGGTGGCCGCGGGCCACAGCCCGATGGACCTCAAGCGCGGCATCGACAAGGCCGTCGAGGTGGTGGTGGCGGAGCTCAAGAAGCTCTCCAAGAGCACCGCCGACAAGAAGGCCATTGCCCAGGTGGGCACCATCTCCGCCAACGGCGACGAGACGATTGGCAACATCATCGCCGATGCCA
The DNA here is from genome assembly GCF_000335475.2 of Cystobacter fuscus DSM 2262. Taxonomy (NCBI): domain Bacteria; kingdom Pseudomonadati; phylum Myxococcota; class Myxococcia; order Myxococcales; family Archangiaceae; genus Cystobacter; species Cystobacter fuscus. The sequence goes on from NZ_ANAH02000064.1 coordinate 261,462, forward strand.
TGGAGAAGGTGGGCAAGGAGGGCGTCATCACGGTGGAGGAGGCCAAGGGCCTGGAGACCACCCTGGACGTGGTCGAGGGCATGCAGTTCGACCGCGGCTACCTCTCGCCCTACTTCGTGACGAACCGCGAGCGCATGGAGACGGTGCTCGAGGACGCCTACATCCTCATCAGCGAGAAGAAGGTCTCGTCGATGCAGGACATGATCCCCATCCTCGAGCAGGTGGCGCGCGCGGGCAAGCCGTTGCTCATCATCGCCGAGGACGTGGAGGGCGAGGCGCTGGCCACGCTGGTGGTGAACAAGATCCGCGGCGTGCTCAACGTGGCGGCGGTGAAGGCGCCGGGCTTCGGTGACCGTCGCAAGGAGCTGCTCAAGGACCTGGCCACGCTGACGGGCGGCTCGGTGGTGAGCGAGGAGCTGGGCCACAAGTACGACGCCCTGACGCTCAACGACCTGGGCCGCGCCAAGCGCATCACCATCGACAAGGACAACACCACGATCGTCGACGGCGCGGGCAAGCGCGAGGAGATCGAGGGCCGCATCAAGCTCATCCGCTCGCAGACGGAGACGACCACGAGCGACTACGACCGCGAGAAGCTGCAGGAGCGGCTGGCGAAGCTGGCCGGCGGCGTGGCGGTCATCCACGTGGGCGCGGCGACCGAGACGGAGATGAAGGAGAAGAAGGCGCGCGTCGAGGACGCCCTGCACGCGACCCGCGCGGCCGTGGAGGAGGGCATCGTCCCCGGCGGTGGCGTGGCCTACCTGCGCTGCCTCCCGGCGCTGGAGAAGCTCAAGCTGGGCGGTGAGCAGGACTTCGGCGTGGACATCATCAAGAAGGCCCTGCAGGAGCCGCTGCGCAAGATCGCCAGCAACGCGGGCCTCGAGGGCCCCGTCATCATCAACAAGGTGCGCGAGGGCCAGGGCGCGTACGGCTACAACGCCCGCACGGACGTGTTCGAGGACCTGGAGAAGGCCGGCGTCATCGATCCGACGAAGGTGGAGCGCACCGCGCTGCAGAACGCCGCCTCGGTCGCCTCGCTGCTGTTGACCACGGAGGCCATGGTGGCCGAGCGCCCGAAGAAGAAGGGCAAGGGCGCGTCGGCCGGTGGCACGCCGGACTACGGCGGCGATGACATGGACTACTGAGCCGCTCGTCCCCACGGGCTCATGAGGTTCGCGGCCCCGGGTACCTCCCTCACGGGAAGGTGCTCGGGGCCGTGGTTTTTCATGGTGGACGCTGGGGGCGCTCAGGTGGCGCGGAGCAGGCGGGACAGCTCGCGGCTGAGCTCCGGCGTCTCCAGCTCCCGGGGCAGGCACCCGGAGGCGCCGGCGCGCAGCGACTCCAGCATCGTCTCCTGGGAGAGGTACTCGGCGAGCACCACGAAGGGTGCCCCCTGACTCAGCTGTCTCGCCAGGGCGAGGGCCTGCCGTCCATGGGCGGCGGCGAGGTCCCAGCTCACCACCACGGCGGCGGGAGGCTCGACGGGAGATTCGGCCGCGGGCTCGGCGGGGGCGGTGGCGAGCACCCGAGCCTCCAACCCCAGCAGGGCGAGCGCCTCGGTGAGCCGTCGCGCGGAGACCGGGCTGTCCTCGAGCACGTCCACGCGGCGGTTGCCGGGGCGCAGTCCCCGGGGGAGCGGGGCGGCGCCGGTGAGGGCCTCGCGCAGCCGGACGCGCACCTCGCGGATGTCGTCGAAGGGCTTGAGCAGGTAGTCGAGCAGTCCGAGCTCGAGCGCCTCCTGGGCCGTCACGAGCGAGGGGTAGCCCGTCATGAGGATGACGCGGGAGTGGGGATCGAGCTGGCGGGCGCGTCGCGCGAGCTCCAGGCCCGACAGGCCCGGCAGGTTCTTGTCGGTGAGGATGAGGTCCACGCGCCCGCGCTCCAGGAGCGCGAGGGCATCCTCGGTGTGGGCTGCCTCGAGCACCTCGCACTCCCGGCCCATCAAGTCCTTGAAGACGCTGCGGATGATCTCCTCGTCATCCACCACCAGCAGGCGGCGGCGGAGCGTGGCCGGGGCGGGGGAGGGCGAGAGGGGCGCGGGCGCCGGGAGGGTGGCGGGCGTCGGCTCCGGGGGAGGGAAGCGGACACGGAAGACGGTGGTGGGGGCGGGCTGGAGGGACAGCACCGAGGGCGGGACGATCTCGAGCTGGGCGTGGTGCTCCTGCGCGATGCGGCGGCACACCGCGAGCCCGAGCCCCGTGCCGCGCTTGCTGCCCGTCACATAGGGCTCGAAGAGGCGGGGAAGCACGGCGTCCGGGATGCCCCGGCCCCAGTCGGCCACGTACATCACCGGCGCGCGGTCCTCGTGCGTGAGCACCACCTTCACCAGCCCGCGCCCCGTCACCGCGTCGCGCGCGTTGTTGAGCAGGTTGAGGGCGAGCTGCTCCAACAGCCGGCCATTGCCGTGGACGGTGAGCTCCTCGCGGGCCTCCACCTCGAGGTGGATGCGCGCGGAATCGGGGTTGAGGGCGAAGGCGCGCGTGGCGGCCTGCACGTGCGCCACCAGCGACACGGCTTGTTGGGGAGCGGGGCGCTCGCTGGCCAGGCGCGTGAAGTCGGAGATGATCTGCTCCATCCGCTCCACCTGGGCGAGCATCTGCCGCAGGGCGCCGCGCGAGCCGATCTCCTCGGTGAGCATCTGGGTATAGGCCTTCACGCCGAGCAACGGCTGACGCAGCTCGTGCAGCACCTCGGCGGCGAGCTGGGTGGAGCCCTGGCGGGTGCGTTGCAGCTCCGCGGCGGCGGCCCTGGCGGCCCGCAGGTCACCAGCCTCCAGGGCCTGGAGCAGAAGCGCGAGCGGAGCCGGGGTGTCCATGGCGTCTCAGCATGACCGAGCCGCTGGCCTGGCCGCAAACGCGGGGGGCCTGGATTCCGAGGCCCGGCGTCGCCTGGGGCGGGCCCCTGGCTGGCCGCTCGTCCTGGACTCAGCCGCCGGTGGGCTGGCTGTGGCGTGCCGGAGGCGTGGCCTCCAGATTCTCGCCGGCCAGGTACACGACGTTCCGGCTGCCCTTCTTGCCCCGGTACATGGCCCGATCCGCCAGATCCAGCAGCGTGGCCTTGTCCTGGGTGTGCTCGGGGAAGCTGGCCACGCCGATGCAGGTGGACAGCGACAGCGCATGGCCCTCGGGGACGAGGAAGCGGTGCTTCTCCACGGCGCGGCGGATGCGCTCGGCCACCTTCAGGGCCGCGCTCGAGTCGGTGCCGCGCAGCAGCACCACGTACTCGTCCCCGCCGTAGCGCACCGCCACGTCGCGATCCCTCACGCACCCCTTGAGCACGTGCGCCATCTCCACGAGCAGCTGCGAGCCCATGAGGTGGCCGAGGGTGTCGTTGACTGTCTTGAAGTAGTCCAGGTCCAGGAAGAGCAGGCTGAAGGCGCCGTGGGTCTGCTGGGCGCTCTTCACCTCGCGGTCCAGCACCAGGTGCAGGTAGCGGGTGTTGAAGAGGTGGGTGAGGTCGTCCAGGTAGGCCAGATCCTCCACCTGGGCGAGACGGCCCTGGTTGCGCAGGGCGAGCGCGAGGCTGCGCGCCAGGAAGCTCGTGGCCTCGGCGATGTCCGAGGGAGGCCGGGAGGGGTAGAGCAGCAGGGCGCACCCGAGCAGATCCTCCCCATCCTGCGCGGGGACGGCCAGACCGCAGGGCCAGGCGCCGGGCAGTCCCTCCAAGAGACGCGCCTCGCTCAACGTCGGCAGGTACGGGGCGAGCCGGGTCAGGAGCGTGTTCTCGTGGGAGGAGCCCATCAGGTTCTGCGTGCCCAGCACCCGCGCCTTGCCCTGGGCATCGCGCTGCACGAGCATCACCGCGCTGGCCGCGGCCAGGCCGACGAAGGCCGCGCACGTGGTCGTCACCAACCGGCCACGATCGAGCGTGGTGGAGATGCGCTGTCCGGTTTCCAACAGCGAGACGTAGCGGCGCAACGCGGCGTTCTCCTGCAGCAGCTCGCGCGTGGCGAGCGCCCGGTTCACCGCGTGCTGGAGGACCTCGGGGGCCACGGGCTTGACGAGGTACTCCGCGGCGCCGCTCTTGAGGGCGCGTACCGCGGGGTCCACCTTGTCCAGGCCGGTGATGACCACCACCTCGATGCCCGGGTGGTGCTCCTTGGTGTAGCGCAGCACCTCCATGCCACTGCCCTCGGGCAGCAGCAGGTCCGTCACCACCACGTCGTAGCGACCGTGCTCCAGGGCCTCCTTGGCCTCGGCGATGGTGGCGACCGTGGAGACCTCATGGCCCACTCCCCGCAGGGAGTCCCCATAGAGGACCCGAGCCATCTTGTCGTCATCGACGAGGAGGAGACGCGCCATCGCACGCGGGGCTTAGCACCAAGGTCCCAACGCTGCTAGCCTGCCCGGGTGCCCCTCTTCGAAAGCGGACGCCGGCTCTGTCTTCTGTTGGAAGCGGGCGGCACGCGCTTCAGCGTCGAGGCCACCTCCGTCACGGAAGTGGCCGCACCGGACCCCGACCAGACGAGCCTGCGCGGCGTGCTGGAGGTTCAGGATCTCTCGGTGCTGCTGGGGGGAGAGCCCGAGCCGACCCCCGGCATGGTCGTGGTGCTGGACGTGAGCCCCACGTTGGCGGTGCGCGTGAGTTCCGTCGTCGAGGTGGCCGACGTGACCCGGGCCGTCCACTTCGTGCTGCCCTCGGGGTTGGGCGACTCGCTGGCCGCGCTCAGCCACAGCGCGGTCATGCACAAGGGGCGGCTGTACCTGGAGCTCGGCGCGGACGTGCTGCCCCACGAGCCCGGCGTCGTCACGCCTCCCCCCCTGCCTACCCTCCACCTGTTCGGCTTTCCCCCCGAGCGCTCGCTCGTCTTCGAGTCCCAGGGGCGGCTGTTCGGTCTGCCGCTGCCCTTCATCTCCCAGGTGGTGATGCGCGGCGAGTCCTTCAGCGCGCTGCCCGGACGGGGAGGCGCCATCGCGGGGCTCATGCCCCATGGTCAGGTGCTCTGGCCCCTCTACTCGGTGCCGGCGCTGCTGGGGGGCCGGGCCGCCGCGGAGGACTTCCTGGTGCTCGCCGAGGTGGAAGGACGTACCCTGGGCCTGTGCGCCTCGCGGGTGATTGGTGTCTACCCGCGCTTCGATCCCACCGGAAACCCGGGGGAGTTCACCGTCACCGGTGTGCCGGACCCCATCCTCTTCGTGGACCTGTGGCGCATGTTTTCCTGAACCCCGCTTGTTTTCTTGAAGGCGTGGGTAGGCAACCGTAAGCTGCCCGGCCTGCCGGTGGCACGTGACGTGCCCCCGTTCACCGAATTCTGAGGGGGGAGTGCTCCCCCGAGGCCCGAACCGATGCCCAAGACTCTGCTGGTCGCCGATGATTCGCTCACCATCCGCAAGGTGATCGGGATGATCTTCGCGACCGAGGACTTCCAGGTCACCGCGGTCGACAACGGGCTGGACGCCATCAGCCGGTCGCGGGAGCTGCGCCCGGATGTGGTGCTCGCGGATGTGATGATGCCGGGCAAGAACGGCTACGAGGTCTGCGAGGCGCTCAAGCATGATCCGGCCACGCAGCACATTCCCGTGATGTTGCTGGCGGGCACCTTCGAGGCCTTCGACGAGGCCCGCTCGCGCGCCGCCCGGGCGGACGATCACATCACCAAGCCCTTCGAGAGCCAGGTCCTGCTGGACAAGGTCAAGACGCTGGTGGGTCAGAAGTCCAACACCATGCCCGCGTCCGCCGCCACGCAGGTGACGGCTCCCAGTCCCGTCGCCGCCCAGCCCCGTGCGCCCGCCGCCCCTCCGGGTCCTGGCGCGCCGCGTCCGCCCGGACCGGGTGCGCCGCCTCCGGGCATGGCCCGTCCGGGCGGTCCTCCGGGACCGGGTGCGCCGCCTCCGGGCATGGCCCGTCCAGGCATGCCAGGGCCTGGTGGGGCGCCTCCGGGCATGGCGCGGCCGGGCGGTCCTCCGGGACCGGGCGCTCCGCCTCCGGGCATGGCTCGGCCGGGCGGTCCTCCGGGACCGGGTGCGCCGCCTCCGGGCATGGGTCCGCGTCCGGGCATGCCGCCCGCGCCGGGGGCGCCGCTTCCGGGCATGGCTCGGCCGGGTATGCCGGGGCCTGGGGCTCCGCCTCCGGGCATGGCTCCGGGTGCGCGTCCGGGCATGCCGGGCCCTGGGGCTCCGCCTCCGGGCATGGCTCGGCCCGGTGGTCCTCCGGGACCGGGCGCTCCTCCTCCGGGCATGGCCGGCGGTCTGCCGCGTCCTCCCGGGGCCGCGCCGCTGCCGGGTGCCCCCGCGGGCCGGGGACGGGATCCCTTCGGCCTGGGAGGCGGCGCGCCGCAGCCCGCGCCCGTCGCGCCGCAGCCTGTCGAGGCCAATGGCCTGGAGGAGCTGTCGCTCGATGAGCCCATCGCTCCGGAGCCCGTCGCGGCCCCCGAGTACAGGCCCGCGGCGCCAGCCCCCTCCGCGCCTTCCGCCGATGGTGGCGAGGCGCTCCTGCGCGAGGCCCTCTCGAAGGCCTCCCGCGAGGTCATCGAGAAGATCGCCTGGGAAGTCGTTCCCCAGCTCGCCGAGACGATCATCCGCGAGGAGCTGGAGCGGCTCATCAAGGATCGCGAGACGAAGCACTGAGTGTCCAGCCCGCTCCATCCGTGGTTTTTCACCCCGACCGGCCCTCGTCGGGCCGGTCCTTTCACCGGCCCGTGGGGCCGGTTGTGTTTTTTCTATGAGCGACACGACCGAACTGCCGAAGTCCTATGACGCCAAGGAGGTCGAGGCCCGTTGGTATGCCTGCTGGCAGGAGCGCGGCTATTTCCGCGCCGACGCCGACGCCGACAAGCCCGCCTTCAGCATCGTGCTGCCTCCGCCCAACGTGACGGGTAGCCTGCACCTGGGCCACGCGCTCACCGCCACCATCCAGGACATCCTCGTGCGCTGGAAGCGCATGAGCGGCTTCAAGACGCTCTGGGTGCCGGGCACGGACCACGCCGGCATCGCCACGCAGATGGTGGTGGAGCGCGAGCTCAAGCAGACGGAGAAGAAGAGCCGCCATGACCTGGGCCGCGAGAAGTTCCTCGAGCGCGTCTGGGAGTGGAAGGACAAGTACGGCCAGCGCATCAACGAGCAGCAGAAGGTGCTCGGCGCCAGTCTGGACTGGAGCCGCGAGCGCTTCACCATGGATCCGGGCGTCTCGGCCGCCGTGCGCGAGGTCTTCGTGCGGCTGTACGAGGAGGGCCTCATCTACCGGGCCCAGAAGCTCATCAACTGGTGCCCCTCGTGCCTCACCGCGCTCAGCGACCTGGAGGTCGAGCACGAGGAGAAGCAGGGCTCGCTCTGGCACATCCACTACCCGGTGAAGGGCAGCGACCGGCGGCTCACCGTCGCCACCACCCGGCCGGAGACGATGCTCGGTGACACCGCCCTGGCCATCCACCCGGACGATCCGCGCTACCAGGGGCTCGCGGGCCAGACGGTGGTGCTGCCGCTGCTCGGCCGCGAAATCCCCATCATCGTCGACGCCGATCTGGTGGATCCCGCCTTCGGCACCGGCGTGGTGAAGGTGACGCCCGCCCACGACTTCAACGACTACCAGACGGGCCTGCGCCACAAGCTGCCGCAGATCAACATCCTGGATGAGGCCGCGCGCATCACCAGCGAGGGCGGCCCCTACGCGGGCATGGATCGCTACGCCGCGCGCAAGAAGATCGTCGAGGATCTCACCGAGCAGGGCCTGCTGGAGAAGGAGGAGCCGCACAAGCTGTCGGTGGGCGGCTGCCAGCGCTGCGCCACCGTGGTGGAGCCGCGCCTGTCTCCGCAGTGGTTCGTGAAGATCGAGCCGTTGGCGAAGCCCGCCATCGAAGCGGTGGAGCAGGGCCGCACGAAGATCATCCCGGAGTCGTGGACCAACACGTACTTCCACTGGATGCGCAACATCCACGACTGGACCATCAGCCGCCAGCTGTGGTGGGGCCACCAGATTCCCGCCTGGTACTGCGAGGAGTGCAGCCCGCGCCTGGAGGCCACCGGCACCATCGACTACTCGCGCGCCGAGCCCATCGTGGCGCGCACCGCGCCGGACAAGTGCTCCAAGTGCTCGGGCTCGCGGCTCACGCAGGACCCGGACGTGCTCGACACGTGGTTCTCCTCTGGCCTGTGGCCCTTCAGCACCCTGGGCTGGCCCGAGCAGACCGCCGACCTGCGCGCCTTCTACCCGAACTCCGTCATGGAGACGGGCCACGACATCCTCTTCTTCTGGGTCGCCCGGATGATGATGTTCGGCCTGCACTTCATGAAGGACGTGCCCTTCCGCACCATCTACCTGCACGCCATGGTGCGCGACGAGAAGGGCGAGAAGATGTCCAAGACGAAGGGGAACGTGATCGATCCCCTCGACATCATCCTCGGCGCGCCCCCCGAGCAGCTCAACAAGAACCTGCGCAACAAGTACCCCCAGGGCATGCCCGCGCACGGCGCGGACGCGCTGCGCTTCACCCTGGCCTCGCTCACCCAGCAGGGCCGCGACATCAAGCTCTCGCTGGACCGCGTGGCCGGCTACAAGGCCTTCGGCAACAAGCTGTGGAACGCCAGCCGCTTCGCCCTCATGAACATGGGCGACTTCACCCTGGACTCCCGGCCCCTCACCGAGCGCCCCCTCACGCTCGCCGACCGGTGGATCCTCTCGCGGCTGCAGCGCGCCATCGCCGTGACGCGCGCTTCCCTGGAGGCCTACGCCTTCGCCGAGGCCGCCTCCACGCTCTACCAGTTCCTCTGGAGCGAGTTCTGTGACTGGTACATCGAGCTGGCCAAGGGCTCGCTCTACGGCGAGGACGCCCAGGCCAAGGACACCACCCGCGCGGTGCTCGTGTACTGCCTGGAGCGCATCCTGCGGCTGCTCCACCCGTTCATGCCCTTCATCACCGAGGAGATCTGGCAGAAGCTGCCCCTCACCCGGCAGACGGACTCCATCATGATCGCCCCGTTCCCCGAGCCGGATGTGTCGCTCGAGGACACCGCCGCCGAGGCGGAGATCGGCACCGTCATCACCGCCATCGAGGGGCTGCGCAACATCCGCGGCGAGAGCAACCTGGCGCCCTCGGCCCGCATCACCGCGCACGTGCAGAGCGCCGACGCGCGCACCCGCGAGCTGCTCGAGCGGTGGCGCGGGGATGTCACACGTCTGGCCGGCCTCGGTGAGCTGCACATCGCCGCGCCGGGCACCAAGCCGCCCCTGTCCGCGGCCTTCGTCAGCGCGCAGATGGAGATCTTCGTGCCGCTCGCGGGCCTCATCGACGTGGACGCCGAGCGCGAGCGCCTGGGCAAGGAGATCACCCGCTCCGAGCAGGAGCTCGGTGGCATCAAGCGCAAGCTGGACAACCCCAGCTTCGTCGCCAAGGCGCCCCCGGACGTGGTGGAGAAGGATCGCGCCCGCGTCGAGGAGCTCGAGGCCCGCGTGACCAAGCTCCGGGACAACCTGGTGCGGCTCTCGCCCCAGGCCGCGGAGCCCACCTCCGGACAGACGGTGGCGGACTTAGAGGGCCGGGACTCCGCGCCCGTTCCCACTCCCGCGTCCCAGCCCGTCACCGCCGAAGTCGTCAAGGACGACGTCGTCGAGGCCCAGCTCGTCCAGGCGGAGGTCATCTCCTCCGAAGCGGTCGTCGAGGAGGACGATGAGGACGACGTCGTCGAGGCCGTCGTCGACACCGAGGAGGACGATGAGGACGATGTCGTCGAAGCCGTCGTCGATACCGAGGAAGACGATGAGGACGACGTCGTCGAGGCCATTGCCGACGAGGAGGAGCCGGAGCCCGCGGCGCCTCCCGCCCGGAAGTCCGGGTCTTCCAGACCGGTGAAGGCTCCGGCCAAGAAGGCGCCCGCGAAGAAGGCGGCGCCCGCGAAGAAGGCTCCAGCCAAGAAGGCGCCCGCGAAGAAGGCGGCGCCCGCGAAGAAGGCTCCGGCCAAGAAGGCGGCGTCGGCCAAGAAGGCTCCAGCCAAGAAGGTGCCCGCGAAGAAGGCTCCGGCCAAGAAGGTGCCTGCGAAGAAGGCTCCAGCCAAGAAGGCTCCGGCCAAGAAGGCGGCGGCGAAGAAGTCGGCGCCGACGAAGAAGGCCCCGGCCAAGAAGGCTCCGGCGAAGTCCAAGGCGCCCGCGCGCAAGCAGGCCAAGGGAAAGCCGGCGAAGTCTCGCCGGTAGAGAGCCACGGGAGATACGACGCGCATGGATGCCTTCCTGGATCGCCTCATCTCGCTCGCCCTGGAGGAAGACCTCGGGGCGGCGGGGGACATCACCACCCACGCGCTCGTTCCGGCGGAGGCCCTGGGCTCCGCCGAGCTGATCGCCAAGGAGCGGCTCGTCCTCGCCGGACTGGACGCCTTCGCCCGCGTCTTCCAGCGGGTGGACTCCGACGTCCGCATCGAGCTGCTCTCGTCGGATGGCCAGGAGGTCCAGGATCGGGCGCTCGTGGCCCGGGTTCATGGTCGGCTGCGCTCGCTGCTCACCGCCGAGCGCACCGCCCTCAACATCGTCCAGCGCACCTCGGGCATGGCCACCATGGCCCGCCAGGTCATGGACACCGTGAAGGGCACCCGCCTGCGCGTGCTCGACACGCGCAAGACGTCCCCGGGCATGCGCTCGCTGTCCAAGCTGGCCATCAAGGCGGGTGGGGCCTTCAACCACCGCTTCGGCCTCTTCGACGGCATCCTCATCAAGGACAACCACATCGCGGCCGTGGGGGGCTCGGTTCGCGAGGCGCTCCGCCGCGCCCGGGCCAACGCCCCCCAGCTCGTGAAGATCGAAATCGAGGTCACCCACCTGGAGCAGCTCGCCGAGGCGCTCGAGGAAGGCGCCGACGTGGTGATGCTCGACAACATGGACGACGCGCAGATCAGCCGCGCGGTGGAGTTGACGGCCGGCCGTATTCCCCTCGAGGTCTCCGGCGGCATCACCCTGGAGCGGCTGCCCCGGCTGGCGAAGCTCGGCGTGGACTTCGTGTCCATGGGGGCGCTCACCCACTCGGCGCGCGCCATGGACCTGTCCCTGGAGATCCTCCAGGCCTCGTGAGCCGCCTCAGCGTCCGGTTCCGAGCGCCTCCGAGCGGGGGTGTCCCTCGGCGGACGCGGGGAGGTTCATCTCCAGCGCCGCCGCCACGGTGGGCGCCACGTCGGTGGTGCTGATCTGCTGTGTGTAGGTGCCCGGGCGCACGCCCTTGCCCGCGAGCACGAAGGGCACCAGTTGATCATACGCGTAGGGCGCGCCGTGGTTGGTGCCGACGGTGTCCGCGCTCATGACGTGGAAGGGCTTCACCACGAAGAGCACGTCGCCGCTGCGTCCCGGGTAGTAGCCGCGCCGCAGGGCCGTCGCGAGCCCCGCCATGTCCGGCAGTGTGGGCAGATCATCGCTCGCCACCGCCAGGGAGATGGCGGGCTGCTTCCTCAGCCAGTCCGCCGCGGCGCGCCGCACCGCCGCCCCGTCCACCTTGCCGCCCTCCAGCGTCTTGCCTCCCAGGTACACGTCCAGCTCCTCGACGGTGGCCGTCACGTCTCCGCCGAACCGCTGGCGCAGCGCCTCGGTCAGTCCCTTGGACAGCTCCCTCGGGTTCACGCGCCGCGCCTCCATGCCCTGGGCCGTCCAGTGCTCGGGCGCCGCCGCGCCGCCATGGTCCGCCGAGAGCACCACCAGCAGGTTCGCGCGGCCCCCCGCGGCGCGCTCGGCGAGCGCCACCAGGTCTCCCACCGCCTTGTCCAGGCGGAACATCGTGTCCTGCATCTCCCAGGAGTTCGGGCCGTACTGGTGGTAGACGCGATCCGTGGCGCTGAAGCTCACCGCGAGCAGATCCGGCACCTCGTCCTTGCCCAGCCCCTCGCCGGCGATGGCGGCCCCGGCGGCGCGCACCACCAGGTCGAGCGACAACGGGGAGATGGCGAAGGCGCTGTAGGCCTGGGGACCCGGCTCCGTGAGCCCTCCGGTGAGCGGGTGGGGGAAGACGCGCCCGAGCCCGTAGTACTCGCCCTCGTAGGGACGCTCATCCTCGCCCAGGTACTCGGTGCGCTTGCGCACCGGCTCCCACGTCTTGCCGAACCAGGTGGTGGGCGGGTTGGCCGCGTTGAAGTCCTTGAGCCAGCCGGGCAGCTCCTTCGTGTACCAGGTGCCCGTGACGAACTTCCCCACGGTCTCGTCGAACCAGTACGCCTGGCCGAGCCGGCCCGCGAGCGGAATGGCCGAGCGCGCCTTGCCCGACAGGGCCACCGCCTTGCCCTGCTCGTTGGTGGCCAGCCGCAGCCGGTCCGCGAGCGTCTCCGCCAGGAGGTTGGCCGGACTCACGTCCTCCTCGGACAGGGGCGCCTCCAGCACCGGGTGCTGCGCGTCCGGGAAGACGCGCGCGGGCTTGCCCGTGGCCCGATCGATGACACGGTTGTCCACGATGCCGTGGCGCCACGGGTTGGCGCCGGTGGCGAGCGTCGCGTGGCCCGGCGCGGTGCGCGGCTTGGCGTAGTCGTAGCGCGCGTACGGGTAGAAGGCCCCCGAGTCGAGCAGCTTGCCCAGGCCCCCCTGGAGCCGGGGCCGGGTGCGCAGCAGCAGATCCGAGCCCATCGCGTCCACGGTGATGAAGAGCGTCAACCGGGGCGGCTTCGCCCAGGCGGGCAGCGCGAGGAGGAGCAGCAGCAGGGGGAGGGGAGCGCGGGGGCGGAACATGGGCGCTCATCCTCCACGCCTCGTGCTCAGAAGCAACCAACTCCCAGGGCTCCTGCTTCCCGGTCGGACACTGCCTTGTTACGGTCGGCGGGACTCATGGTCGAGGCACGAATCCGAGTCATCTACGGCGACACGGACCAGATGGGTGTCGTGTATCACGCCAATTATTTTCGCTACTTCGAGTTCGCCCGGGGCGAGTACTTCCGCGCGCGGGGCGGCAGCTACCGGGACGTGGAGCGCGAGGGACTGATGCTGCCCGTGGTGGAAGCCTCCATCGCCTACAAGTCCCCCGCGCGCTATGACGACGTGCTGCTGGTGCACGTCCGGGTGAGCGAGCTCAAGCGGGCCTCGCTGACCTTCCATTATGACGTCCGGCGCGAGGGGGCTCCCGAGACCCTGCTGTGCACCGGACAGACCGTCCATGCGTGCGTGGGCCGTGACGGCAGGCCGACGCGCCTGCCGCCCGTGATCGTGCGGTTGTTGCAAACGGCGGCTTGAGTCTCCACCTCTTCACACCCTGTTTCCTCAGGAGGAACCCACAATGGATCGCAACCTGGCCATGGAGGTCGTGCGCGTCACCGAGATGGCGGCCATCGCCTCGGCGCGGCTGATGGGCCGCGGCGGCAAGAACGAGTCGGACCAGGCCGCCGTGGACGCCATGCGCCGCGCCTTCGACGCCCTGCAGATCAACGGCACGGTGGTCATCGGCGAGGGCGAGCGCGACGAGGCCCCCATGCTCTACATCGGCGAGGAGGTGGGCCGGCGCCACGCGGATGATCCCTCGGTGGACATCGCGTTGGATCCCCTCGAGGGCACCAACCTGTGCGCCTACGGCCGCCCGGGCGCCATCGCCGTGGTGGCCATGGCCGACAAGGGCAAGCTGCTCAACGCGCCGGACACGTACATGGAGAAGATCGCCGTGGGGCCGCGCGCCCGGGGCGCCATCGATCTGCGCCGCAGCCCCACGGAGAACCTGCGCTCCATCGCCGAGCGCATGAAGGTCTACGTGGCCGACCTCACCGTCATCATCCTCGAGCGCGAGCGCCACGTGGAGCTCATCAAGGAGGTGCGGGCCGCGGGCGCGCGCATCCGCCTCATCGATGACGGGGACGTGGCGGGCGCCATCGCCACCTGCTTCGAGGACACGGGCGTGGACGTGCTCATGGGCACCGGCGGCGCGCCCGAGGGCGTCATCGCCGCCGCGGCCGTGCGCTCGGTGGGCGGGGACATGCAGGGGCGGCTCGTGCCGCGCAACGCCGAGGAAGTCGCCCGCGCCGCGCGCATGGGCATCTCCGACATGTCCAAGATCTACTCCGCCGAGGATCTGGCCAGCGGCGACGTGATGTTCGCCGCCACGGGCGTTACTTCTGGCGACTTCCTGCGCGGTGTGCGCTTCTTCGGCGGCGGGTGCGAGACGCACTCGGTGGTCATGCGCAGCAAGACCGGCACGGTGCGCTTCATCCAGTCCCGCCACAAGTTCGACAAGAAGCCGGGCTACAACTTCTAGGCAGTCGCTCCACCTCTTCAGAGAACCTCTTCACCCCTCGGAGACACACACCATGGCTGGCGCCTCCCGCTCCATCGTCATCAACGCTCCCCCCGAGAAGCTCTTCGACGTCATCACCCAGTACGAGAAGTACCCGGAGTTCCTCTCCGAGGTGAAGAAGATCCGCGTCCTCGAGCGCAAGGAGAACACGGTCAAGGTCCAGTACGAGGTGGATGTCATCAAGACCATCCGCTACACCATCCTCGTCACCGAGGAGCGCCCCAAGCGCATGTCCTGGACCTTCGTCGAGGGGGAGGTGATGAAGGACAACAAGGGCAGCTGGGTGCTCGAGCCCGACGGCGAGGGCCGCACCAAGGCCACCTACACGGCGGAACTCGCCCTGGGGCCTCTCGTCCCCAAGGCCATCGTCAACGCCCTCACCGAGACGTCCCTGCCCAAGATGCTGGAGTCCTTCAAGCGCCGCGCCGAGGCCACCTAGCACCCCTCCCAGCTCCTCCCCTCGGTCCTCCAAGGAGCGAGCGGGAGACCGGGCCCCCTTCCCGTCGTCCCTGTCATTCCAGGCAGAGCGGAACGGGGCCCCATGCATCGCTTGCGGGCCCGTACAAGTTCATTACAATCTACCTCACGTCCTGAATGTCCGTGGGTGGACGACCCTCGGACCGAGGAACGTTCCACCGGGTCCGGCTGTCGGGTGGAGGACGGACAAGCGGGCTTGTCAGCCCTGGAGTCCTCCAATCGTGAGTGGGGCCCTTACTTTGCAGTTGAAGCACCCGTGGCGGCGGCCCCTCCCGAGGGAGTGACGAGCGTCCACTGGGGTACGTAGGTTGAGGGAGAGACCGAACCCATGCTCGACGCCTTCATCATCGAGGAAATCAAGCGCCGGGAACGGCACCGGGATGACCGGGATCGTCCCGTGCTGGAAATCCCCCTGCCTCGGCCCGATGAGCGCCCCCGGCGCCGCTCGGACGCCGAGGATGACGAGAAGCCGCCACGCGGCGTCGTCATCATTGATCTGCTCGGCTGATGCCCGGGGCAGGGCAGGCCCCGGGGTGGCCCTTCAGCCCGGCACGAGCAGCAGCATGTCCTTCGGGTGGTAGAGGGTCCACAGCGGCCCGGCCCGGAAGTTGAGTGCCTCCAGGACGACCTGGCGCCAGAGCGCGGGAATGGCGTCCTCTCCGTAGAAAGCGCCCAGCAGCGCTCCGGTGACGGCGCCGTTCACGTCCGAGTCTCCTCCCCGGTTGACGACGTCGACCAGCGCCGCCTCGAACGAGGGCGCGTGCCACAGCTCCCAGTAGGCCAGGCGGAACGCCACGCGCACATGGTCCAGCTTGCGGTGCATGTGCAGCTCCGGCCAGTACAGCAGCGGATCGTTCTGGTTGGAGACCGAGAGGTCTTCCCGGACGTCGGCGGTGGCGGCGGAGATTTCCTTGACGAAGTCGCCGAGGGTGCGCCCGAGCTGCGCGCTCATCACGGCCAGCTCGCGCAGCGTGGCCTTGAACAGGTCCTCCTTGGTCAGCTTCTCCCCCGCGTGGAGCGCATGGGCGATGGACGCGTTGAGGGTGGCGCACGCGAGCAGACAGTGCGGATCGAAGTGCGTGAGCATGCTGTCGGCGAACGAGGCCATGGCACGCGTCGGGGCGTCCTTGGAGTAGAACACGCCGAGGGGCGCGGTGCGCGCCAGGCTGCCGTTGAGCGCCCGCTTGCGCCCATCCTTCAGCCACAGGCGCTGCGCGGCGTTCGCCTTGGGCAGGGTCGACTCGGCCATCTCGGTCAACACCTCCCGGGTGTAGTCGTCCATGCCCACGGCGTGCGGGCGCCACTTCAGGTAGCGGCGCATCTGGGCTTCCGTGTCGTAGGTGCCGGATTCCCGCAGGCCCCCGGCCAGGCAGCAAGCCATCTGGCCGCTCTCGCCCACCTGTCCCGGCTTGAGGGAGAACGGGCCTCCCCCGCGCATGTTCCGGTGGACTCCGTCGGACAGGCGCGGGAAGGCCGGGGCGACCAGCCGCCGGCCCTTGAGCGTGGTGCCCAGTGCGTCCCCGACGGCGAGGCCCAGGAGCGCGCCCCGGCCTCGCAGGCGTGGGTAGATGTCGGGAGGGGGGGCGGTGGGGCGGCGCGGGGGCATGGCGGGAGAGGGGTGGGGGTGAAGTGTCCGCGAAGTGTAGCAGTCTGCTTGCGAGCCTGGGGGACGTCCTCTAGAACCCCGCGCCATGACTGAGATCGCTCAAATCGTGGCGCGTGAAGTACTCGATTCCCGCGGAAACCCCACCGTGGAGGCCGAGGTGTTGCTGGCGGGTGGGGCCAAGGGCCGTGCGGCGGTGCCCTCGGGCGCCTCCACCGGCGAGCACGAGGCGCTGGAGCTGCGCGACGGCGACAAGGGCCGCTACCTGGGCAAGGGCGTGCGCAAGGCCGTCGAGCACATCACCGAGAAGATCGCCCCCGAGCTGGTGGGCATGGACGCGGCGGATCAGTACGCCGTGGACCAGCAGATGATCGAGCTGGACGGCACGCCCACCAAGGGCAAGCTGGGCGCCAACGCCATCCTCGCGGTGTCCATGGCCACGGCGCGCGCCGCGGCGGATGCCCACGGTCTGCCCCTCTACCGCTACATCGGCGGCTCCCAGGCGCGCACCCTGCCGGTGCCCCTGATGAACATCCTCAACGGCGGCGCCCACGCCGACACCCGCGTGGACGTGCAGGAGTTCATGGTGGTGCCCGCGGGCGCTCCCTCCTTCTCCGAGGGCCTGCGCTGGGGCGCGGAGATCTTCCACGCGCTCAAGAAGATCCTCAAGGGCCGCAAGCTCAACACCGCCGTGGGCGACGAGGGCGGCTATGCCCCGGACCTGCCGGCCAACGAGGAGGCGCTCAAGCTCATCATGGAGGCCATCTCCGCCGCGGGCTTCAAGGCCGGTGAGCAGGTGTTCCTCGCCATGGACGTGGCGGCGAGCGAGTTCTTCGACAAGGGCTCCAAGAAGTACAAGCTCAAGGGCGAGGGCAAGGAGTTCGACGCCTCGGGCCTGCTCGACTACTACCAGCAGCTCGTGTCGCGCTACCCCATCGTCTCCATCGAGGACGGCATGGCCGAGGACGACTGGGACGGCTGGAAGAAGATCACCGACGTGCTCGGCGGGAAGATCCAGCTGGTGGGAGATGATCTCTTCGTCACCAACGTGGAGCGCCTGAGCCGCGGCATCGAGGCGGGCACCGCCAACTCCATCCTGGTGAAGGTCAACCAGATCGGCAGCCTCACGGAGACCTTCGACGCGGTGCGCATGGCCCACAAGGCCGGCTTCACCTCGGTGATGAGCCACCGCTCGGGCGAGACCGAGGACACCACCATCGCGGACCTGGCCGTCGCGCTCGATTGTGGACAGATCAAGACGGGCTCGGCCTCGCGCTCGGACCGTATCGCCAAGTACAACCAGCTCCTGCGCATCGAGCAGGAACTGGGCGCGGGCGCCCGGTACGCGGGCATGAAGTCCATCAAGGGTCTGAAGGCCAAGTAGGCCCAGGTCGACAACCTTGAAGAAAGGCGGAGAAGTGGCCGGCACGCAGCAACCCCGCATCCTGGTGTGTAACGATGACGGCTACTTCTCCGAGGGGCTCAGGGCCCTGGTGGACGCGGTCAGTCCCCTGGGCGAGGTGTGGGTGGTGGCGCCCGACCGCGAGCAGAGCGCGGCCTCGCACGCCATCTCCCTCTGGCGTCCCCTGCGCCTCACGGAGATCCGCGAGCGCTGGTTCTCCGTGGATGGCACCCCCGCGGACAGCGCTTATCTGGCGATCCATCACCTCCTGAAGGATGATCGCCCGAAGATCATGGTGTCCGGCATCAACCACGGGGCCAACCTGGCCGACGACGTCAACTACTCGGGAACGGTGGCGGCCGCCCGCGAGGCGGCGCTGCTGGGCATTCCCTCCATCGCCTTCAGCCTGGTGTCGCGCGCCCCGTTCGATTTCACGCACGCGGCGCGCTTCGCCCGCTCGCTGGTGGCCGCCGCGCTCGCCCAGCCCCAGCTGCCCCCCCGGATGCTCTTGAGCGTCAACGTGCCCTCGGGCGAGCCCCGGGGCTACGCCATCACCCGCCTCGGCCGGCACTCGTACGGCTATGACGTGGTGGAGAAGGAAGACCCGCGCGGCCGCAAGTACTACTGGATCGGCGGCAGCACCTACGCGCACGAGGACCTGCCCGGCAGCGACTGCAACGCCGTGCACGACGAGCGCCTCATCTCCGTCACACCTCTCAACTTCGAGCTCACCGACACCCCCATGCTGAAGGACCTCTCGGGCTGGACCCTCGAGGGCTTCCCGGGCGCGGGCAGGGGAGGGGATTGAGGTTGCGGGGCGCGGCGGCCAGTCCGGCACTGCTCGCGCTGTTCGCGCTCCTGACGGCCTCTGGCTGCGCCGTGGTGCCCTCGTCCGTGCGCCCCTCCGACGCGCGCTCCTCCGCCGTGCCTCCCATCGAGCTCGCCGAGCTGCACGAGCCCCACCCGGAGCTGGAGCTCGTCTCCGAGCCCCCCGTGCCCTCCTCGCGCACCCACACGGTGGCCCCGGGCGAGACGCTCTACCGCATCGCCGTCAACCACCAACTGAGCGTGGAGCAGCTCGCCACGGCCAATGGCATCAAGGATCCGCGCACGCTCTCCGTGGGCCAGGAGCTGGTGATTCCCGGTGCCGCCCGGCCCATTCCCGTGGCCACCGAGTCCTCGCCGCCGCCCGCGCGCCCGCCCTCGACGTCCAGCCCCACCGCGTCGTCCCGGGGGCCCCTCGTCTCGTCGCCGTCGCGCCGCCCGGCGGGTCGACCCCTGCCCCAGAAGCCTCCCAAGCCCGTCCCGGAGACGAAGGGCACGCTGGATTGGCCCCTGCGCGGTGTCCTCTACGCGCGCTTCGGCAAGAAGGGCCGCGAGCCCCATGACGGCATCGACCTGGCGGTCCCCGTGGGCACTCCGGTGAAGACCGCCCAGGAGGGCGAGGTGCTGTACGCGGGGGAACAGCGCGGCTACGGCCTCATCATCATCATCCAGCACTCCGCGCGCCTCATCACGCTCTACGCGCACAACCGCGACCTGCGCGTGCGCACCGGCCAGAAGGTGCGCCGCGGGCAGGTGCTCGCCATGGTGGGAGAGTCGGGCAAGACGAGCGGCCCCCAGCTGCACTTCGAGGTGCGCGTGGATGGCAAGCCGGTGGATCCGCTCGACTACCTGGGCGCGCTACCCTCCTCGTGAGTCTCATGTGAGTCCGATGATGGACCGAACGGGCGGGGCGCCTCGCTCCGTGCCCCATCCGGAAGCGTCTGGCACTAGAGTGGCGCGCGTGTGCCGTTTCCCGCTGCTGCTCCTCCTGCTCCTGCTCGCCCCGGCCGTCCACGCCCGGCCCGCCTCCGAGTCCCCGGCGCCTCCCGCCCCCGAGGCGGAGACTCCCGCGCCCATGCGCCTCGTGCTCCTGCCCCTCAAGGCCGACGCGGATGCACGCGAGGATGCTCCTGGCCTGACGGCGCTCATGGCGAGCCGGCTCGCCGAGTCCCCCCGCCTCGCGGTGTCCACCGAGTCGGATGTCCAGGCCGTGCGCACCGCGGGTGCGTGCGCGGATGGCTCGTGCGAGCAGGAAGCCGCGCGCGCCACCAAGGCCCGCTACGTCGTCACCGGCCGGCTCGATGCCTTCGGCTCGCGCTTCCTGCTCACCGCCACCCTGGTGGACTCGGAGAGCGGGCGTGCCCTGCTCCGGCCCCGCGCCGAGGTGGCCGCCCGCGAGGCCCTGCCTCGCGCCGCCGTGTCCCTGGCGGATCAGATCCTCGCCACGCTCGTGCCGGACCCCAACGCGCGTGCCACGTCGCCCGTACCCGAGGAATCCCGCCCGAGCCAGGGCTCGTTTCTCGCTGGCGTGCGCATCAACAACAGCCTCATCTCCAACCTCTCCTCGTTCAACCCCGGCGGTGACGTGGAGCTCGGCTACCAGTTCCATCCCGAGTGGGTGGTGTTCGGCCAACTGGGCCTCACCTTCGTCACCTCCACGCAGACGGGCTCCAAGGGCGGCCTCAACGTGGTGCCCGGCGTGCTCGGGCTGCGCCACTACCACGGCATCGAGAACCCCCTGCGTCCGTACTGGGGTCTGGGGCTGGGCGTGCAACTGTCCTTCGGCGAGTTCGGCATCTTCCGGCAGACGGGCCCGTTGCCCACCGTCATCGGGTTCGTGGGCCTCGAGTACCTCTTCTTCAATCACCTCGGCGTGCAGCTCGAGGCCTCCACCAACATCGCCCAGGCGGCGCTCGGCCTGACGGACGGGGGGCTGGGCAGTGGCCTCAACCTCGATCTCAACGCCGGCATCGTCTGGCACTTCTGAGCCTGGAGCCCACCCTCCCATGCATCCGCGCTGGCGCGTCCTGTCCCTGCTCGTCCTCCTGCTCGCGGGCTGCGAGGACGGCCCTCCCAAGCCCGGCCCCAAGGAGCGGGCGGAGGGCTACTACATCAAGGGCACCACCGAGTACCTCCAGGGCAACTTCGAGCAGGCCCTGGCCTCCTTCGCCTCCATGAAGGAGCTGTCCCCGGACGACCCCCGCCTGCCCGCCGCCATCGGCGAGGTCTACCTGTCCATGGGCAAGCTCAACGAGGCGCTCGCCCAGTTCCAGCTCGCCCTCCAGCGCGATCCCAAGCGCTCCACCAACTGGAGCCGGGTGGGCTTCATCCACGCCCAGCTCGGTCACACCGAGGAGGCCCAGAGCGCCCTGCGCAAGGCCCTGGCCATCTACCCCCGGGACTTCAACGCCCTGGAGCAGCTCGGGGAGTTGGATTTCAAGCGCGGCGAGAAGGACTCCGCCGTGAAGCACTTCCTGCTCGCGGCCGACGCGAGCCCGGATGCCAGCAAGGCCCCGCTCGTGCTGCGCGCCGCCGAGGTGTTCATCGCCGAGGGGCGCCACGCCGAGGCCCTGTTGATGCTCGGGGAGTGGACGGGCCCCAAGGGTGTGAAGGATCCGGCGTTGCTCTCGGCGCTGGGAGACGAGCAGGTGCGCGCCGGGCAACTGCTCCCCGCGGCCGAGTCCTACCGCGAGGCGGCGCGCCGGTCGCCGAGGGATCCCACGCTGTGGGAGCTCGTCGGGGAAATCTACACGCGCCTGGACAAGCCGGGCGATGCGCTCGCGGCCTACCGTGAGTCCCTGCGGGTGAAGGAGCGGGCCATCATCCACGTGGCCATCGCGCGCATCCACCTGGGCCGCGGCGAGCGCGAGGCGGCGGAGGAGGAGCTGGGCAAGGCGCTCGAGACGGTGTCGGGCTCGGACGTGCGCGAGCTCATGGAGCTGGCCGGGCTGCTCTCGACGCTCGGGCGCAAGCCGGATGCGCTGCGCATCCTCACCAACCTGAGCGCCGAGCCGGACCATGCCCGGGACGCGGAGCTGCAGCGGCGCACCGCGGCACTCGCCCGGGAGTTGAAGGACGAGGCCGTAGTGCGCGCCGCGTGCGCGCGCCTCGCGGGGGATGGGGGCACGCCAACGAAGTGCCCCTGAGGGCGGGGCTCAGGCCCCTCCGAGGTCGTCTCCGTCCGAGGGGTACTTCAGCGTCTGCTCCTCGTCGTTGTCCGAGGGGTACTTCCGCGTCGCGTGCTGTCCGTTCGTGGAGGGCTCGGTTCCCTGCCCCTCGAGCAACCGCGCGAAGAAGGGTTTCTGCTTCGTCTCCTGCTTCATGGTGCGCCTCCGTGAGGCGAGGGCTCACTGTCTCGCCGGCCTGGGTGGATGAAGGAGGAACCCGGGGGGACGCGGGGAAAGTCGCCGCCTGGCCTCCACAGGCTCTCCCGCCTGGACGGCGGTCTGATGACCTGGGGGCACCCTGGAGGGAATGCGCACCTACAGGCGGCTGGACGACGCGTACCCGACGAACAGCTCGCTCGTGAGGCGCGCGCTCTCTCCCTGCTCGGCCCGGCGGATGTAGTCGTTGAGGACGCGTCCCCCCATGCCCTGGTGCCTGGCATTGCGCAGGTTCATCCGTGCCCGTCCCACGCCCTTGCCACCCCGGTGCACGAAGACGACGGTGCCATCGCGGGCCACCGACTCGATGACGCCCACGTGCGTCACCCCGTCGTTGCGCAGGCCATCGCGGTTGCGGTCATACGTCTCGCGGAAGAAGATGATGTCGCCGGGCTGGGGCGTCTTGCGGTGCAGCGCCCCCTTGGCCTGGGCGCGCCGGTACATGGCGCTCGCCGCGTTCTCTCCCGTGCGGGTGCCGTGCGAGAGCAGCTCCACCCCCACGGACTGATAGGCGAGCCGCACGAGTCCCGAACAATCATCCGGGACGCGGTAGGAGGAGAGAGACGCGCCCACCAGACCCACGGCACGCTGGGCCACCCGCCGACCCCGGGAGAGCGGCACGGCCTTGCGCTTCGTCTTCGCGGGCGTGGACTTCGTGGACTTCTTCGTGAGGGTGCTGGCCGCGGCGGACTTCGCGGACGCGCGGGGCGCCCCCAACACGGGAGGCGCGAAGAACACGCCCAGCAGGCAGGCCAGCAGGAGCGGACGACACGTCATGGCGTTCTGGACGAGCCCCCGCTTCGGCGATTCATTCCCACGCGGCGCGTCCCGGCGAGTCCCGCCCACCTGTCCATCAGGCAACAGGGCGTGGCCTCCATCTCCTCTCGCTTCCAAGGTAGGCACGATCCGCTCGTCACGCGAGAAACGGACCGTGGCCTCGTGCGCGAGGACGGCTCACTCGCCGCGCATGGCGATGATCGGATCCACCCGCGACGCGCGCCGGGCGGGCAGCCACGTGGCCAGCAGCGCCACGCCACCGAGCAGCACCGAGAGCACGCCGAAGGTGAGGGGATCCCGGGCGCTCACGCCGTAGAGCAGGCTCTCCACGAACCGCGAGAGGCTGAGCGCCACGAGCACGCCGATGCCCACCCCGAGCGACGCCAACACCACGCCCTGGCGCATCACCAACCGCACCACGTCGCCCGGCTGGGCGCCCAGCGCCATCCGGATGCCGATCTCCCGCGTGCGCTGGGCGACGACATACGAGATGACGCCGTAGAGGCCCGCGGTGGCGAGCACCAGCGCGATGAGGGCGAAGGTCCCCAGCAGCGCCAGGTTCAACCGCCGCCCCGCGACCGAACGCGAGATGATCTGCTCCATGGTCGCCACTTCGGAGATCGGCTGATCCGAGTCCACGCCGCGCACCGCGTCGCGCAGGGCGGACGTCAGGCCAAGCGGCTCCACCGACGTCTTCAGCACCAACGTCGCCTCCTGGAACAACCACCGCTGGGAGAGCGGGTGGTTGTAGGGCAGGTGCACCTCGGGCAGCGGCTTTTGATCCAACCCCGCCTGCCGCACGTCGCCCACCACGCCGATGATCTCCGCGGAATCGCCTCCCAGCATCAACCGCCGCCCCACCGCGTCCCGGCCCGCGAAATGCCGCCGCGCCAGCGTCTGGTTGATGATGATCACCTGCTCGCGGCGCTGGCCATCCTCCTCGGCGAAGTCCCGCCCGGCGAGCAGCGGGATGCCCAGGGACTGGAAGAAGCCCGGACTGGTGACCCGGTGCTCGGCGAAGAACTCCTTGCCGGGTGGCGGAGGCGGCTCTCCTTCCACCGTGTAGTCCCCATTGGTCCAGGCGTCCTGGATGGGCAGCAGCGAGATGAGGGCCGCGGACCTGACGCCGGGAAGGGCGCGCGCGCGCTCGAGCACCGGCTTGAGCAGGCGCTCGGTGAGCTGCTCTGGCGCGTACTTGTTGCCCGGAATGGGCAGGTGGGCGGTGAGCACATGGCGCTCGTTCAGCCCGGTCTTGGTCCCGAGCAGGTTCACGAAGCCGCGCAGCAGCAGCCCCGCCCCCACGAGCAGCACGAGCGAGAGCGCGATCTCCGCCACCACGAGCCCGTTGCGGAAGGCGTGCTGGGAGCGTGAGGCGGACGTCTTGGTGCCCGGTTGGGCGAGCACGGCGCTCAGCTCGCCGCGCGTGGCCTGCAGCGCGGGCGTCAACCCGAAGAGGACCGCGCTGCCCGCGGCCACCAGCAGCAGGAAGCCGAAGACGCGGCCCTGGAGCGTCAGCTCCCCGGCGAGCGGGAGCGAGTCGCGCACCAGGGGGCTCAGCGCGCCCAGTCCCCAGGCGGCCAGCAGCCAGCCCAGCACCGCGCCCAGCAGCGACAGCAGCAGACTCTCCACGAGCATCTGTTGGACGATGCGGCCCCGGCTCGCCCCGAGGGCGAAGCGCACCGTCACCTCCTGCTGCCTCGCGGCCGCGCGCGCCAGCAGCAGGTTGGCCACGTTGGCGCACGCGATGAGCAGCACGAGCAGCACCGCTCCCTGGAGGATGAGCAGCGCGGGCCGCACCTTGCCCACCACCGTCTCCGTCAACGCCACGGCCGCGGCGCTGCGCCCCGTCTGCTGCGCGGGATACGCCTCCGCGATGCGTTGGGCCACCTGGCGCAGCTCGGTGTTGGCCCGCTGCGGCGTCATGCCCGGGGCCAGCCGCGCGATGACACCCAGGTAGTGCGAGCCCCGGTTGTCCACCCGGCCCTCCGCGGGCACGTGGGCAAGCCACAGCTCCGCCTGCGAGCCCGCCGGAAAGCGCACCGTGTCCGGGAGGATGCCGATGACCGTGTGCGGCCGGCCATCCAGCGACAGCGTCTGGCCCAGCAGCGCCGGATTGGCGCTGAAGCGGCGGCGCCACAGCCGCTCGCTCATCACCACCACGGGCGCGGCGCCCGGCTTGTCCTCGTCCGCGGAGAAGCCCCGGCCGAGCTTGGGGACGATGCCCAGCACCTGGAAGAGGTTGGCCGTGGCCGCCACCGCCTTGAGCCGCTCCGCGCCCTCCGGGCTCGTCAGGTTGCGGCCCTGCATCTCGTAGGCGGCGATGCCGCTGAAGCCGCGCAGCTGCGCCGTCCAGTCCTGGTAGTTGGGCCACGACACCGAGCCCCTCCAGTCGGGATCCCTCGCCGGCTGGGTCTCGTAGAGCCGCACGAGCCGCTCGGGATCGCGGTAGGGCAGCGGGCGCAGGAGCACCGAGTCCACCACGCTGAAGATGGCCGCGTTGGCGCCAATGCCGAAGGCCAGGCACAACACCGCCACGGCCGTGAAGCCTGGGCTCTTGCGGAGCATGCGCGCGGCGAAGCGCAGATCGCGCGCGACGTCCTCCCACCATTTGCTCAAACGCACCCGTCGCACCTCGTCCCGCTGGACTCTAGCAAATCCCCGGGTCCCCCCCACCAGGCGGCTGGCGCCTGCTTCACCCGCGCGCCAGTGGCAGCTCCGCGGCGAGTCCTTCCAGCAGCACGTTCTGGAAGTGGGCCTGGCGGCAGGCCGCGCTGAAGTAATGCGAGAAGGAGGCGAAGGTGAGCACCGGGCCATCGACGAACAGCAGGCTCTCACCCGAGAACGCGCCAAACGTCTCCTGGAGCGCGGGAACCAGCTCGCGCAGCCGTCCCTTCAACTCCTCGGGCAGCGCCTGGCCCGGGGCCAGCAATTGCGCGTCCCACGCCTTGCCGAAGAAGTACAGCAGCAGCGGCGTGCCCTCGGGCCTGTTCACCACGAACGAGTCCCAATGCACCGCGGGAGGCGCGTCCGACACCTTCCACGAGTAGAAGTCGAAGGGGCTCTTCCAGATCGGCCGCGTGAAGGGGGCGGAGTCGATGGGCTCGGGCCCATAGCCGTACTTGTACTCGGGCGTGCGCAGCCCGGGGACCTTCTTCCCGATGAGCTTCCACTGGCTGACCAGCGGCACCAGGTGGCCCACCGGCGAGCACACGCCCGGGGCGCCGATGACCTTCTTGTACCCGCGCAGCACGTGGTCGAGCGCGCTGGTGACGAGCCCCCGGGCGAGCAGCGAGTTCTCCCCCCCCAGGGCCTTCAGGGTTTGATCCGAGATCTCCACCACCCGGTTGAGGATGATGGGCTGGGCGGACGCGGAGCCCCCGGCGGTGGGCTGCTGGTGGTGGAACAGCCCGTCCTCGTCGCTGAACGTGGCGCCGCTGGCGCGCAGGAAGTCACTGACCTTCGAGCGCGAGATGCGCCAGGGCAGGCTCGGGCTCGCCTCCAGTGAACGGGAAATCTGCTCTTCGACGGCATCGTCCGAGATGACAAGAATCTCCACAAAGGCTCCAGCAGGCTGGCGGGAACGTGCCCGCGCGGTGGCTCCTGGCCAGCTCCCGGTCTTCCCGGGCGCTTAGCGCATCGTCCCCGGAGGGGGCGGCGGGGCGGGGGGCTCGGGGGTGGGGGGCAGGTTGAGCCCGGGGAAGTCCGAGGGGCCGGCCCGGAAGGTGACGACCTGGCCGTTGCGCAGCACCTCGAAGTTGAACACCGAGCCGGCGCTCTCCCGCCAGACGAACAGGGCATCCGAGGGCCTGCTGATGACGCGGCCATCGATGCGCCTCACCACATCCCCTACCTGGAATGGCCAGAACCCCGTCGGCGTCGACTGGGTGGCGACCACGCCTTGCGTCTTGGACTCGAGCACCAGCGAGGCCGTTCCCGCCTGGATCTGGGCCCGGTCCGTCTGCGCGGTCAGTCGGGTGCTCACCTGTTTGCCTCCTGGGGACTCACTGGACGGCTTGGATGGGTCGCCCGGAGCGAACGCGAGCATGAAAAAACCCACGAACAGCGCGGAGGTCGTCGTCACGGGGTTGCTCCCTTCTGGACGGGCGGTTGGTATTGCGCGCCACCCGCCGGAGCCACGGCCACGTTCTCCGGGCGGGACTCGGACGGGGGCGAGAACTTCCGGCGGATGATCTGCTGCATCTGATCCATCGCATGCAGCGTGCGTGGATCCACGTTCGAGAAAGGTTTCACGTAGTCGCTCAGCTTGCCCGGCATCAGGAAGCCCGAGGCGTAGCGATTGCGCCGCTTCAGGGCCAGGCGCTGCTGCTCGGCGGAGAGCTCTCCGCGCTCCATGCGCTTGAGCGTGTAGTGGAGGATGGCGAAATAGACGAACACCGCGTGCAGGAAGGGAAGCACCCGGATGGGGCGCATCGACCAGGGCGACACGGGGCGCGCGTCGCCGTCCGACTCGCCTCCGACGATTTGGAACGGATGCTCCAGGTACTCATACGTCGACAGCAGGTTGTGCACGGACTCGTGGATCAAATCATCCATCAACTGCTCGTGCGAGTACTCCGGCTTGTGCACGTTGAGCAGGCGGATCGCGCCAATCTCATCGGAGACCTGCTCGGAGGCGGGCAGGGCGCCCTCGCGCTTGCGCACGCACGCCACGCGCGTGTAGTTGCGGATGATGCGCGCGAAGATGGGCGCGGTGGCCTCGATCTCGGCGAAGGCCGCGGAAAGCTTGCTCAGGACCTGGGCCTTCTCCTCCTCGGTGAAGGGCACGAAGTCGCCAAAGAACACGGGGCTCGTCATGTCCGAGCGCCGGCAGAAGGGGCTCGACAGATCCACCGTCACCGAACCACCCAGCAGCGGCGCCGCATAGGTGTTGCCCTCGACTCCCCCGGCGTGGACCGCCTTGGCGAACAGGGGATTCCAACGCTCTCGCGCCTGGCCCCGGGCGGACGCCTCGAGGGCGCTCTCACCCACGCACAGCTCGATCAGGCCCCGGAGATCCGGCGTCTTGCCCGAGCGCTGCTGACGGAACATCTCCGAGAAGACCGCCGGCGACAGGAAGAAGGCATACCGCTCCCGCGCGCTCAGCGCCTCGTAGGCGGCGCTCGCCTCCCGCGCCATCTCCGCCGAGGAGAGCCGCGTCAACCACAGGAGATCCTCGAACTGGAACTTGAGCTTCTGGACGAAGTGCTCGACCTGATTGTCAATGAGGGGTGGGCAGGAACCACCAGCGGTCAATGAATAGATGATCTGCAACATCAGGAAGGCACCCCACGGCTGGAGTGAAAAAAAAAGGCCTCGGGCCGTTGGACCCGGGGCCTTTCCCTACAGCAGAATCAGACCGCGAAGCCGCTGTCGCTGGGGGCGAACTGGATGCCCGCGCTGTCGCGCTGCGAGCGGGTCTGCTGCTGCTGCTGCTGCTGCTGCTGGCTGGAGGCCGCGAGCAGGTCGTTGTAGCCCTCGATCTCCAACGCCAACGAGACTTCGGACTGCTCGGCGCTCAGGGTCAGGGTCTTGTCGCTGTCGACGGACGCGTCGATGGCGAGGGGACCAGCGGCAACAGCGAGCGAGGCGATGGCAGCGGCGCAGTTGAGCTTCTTCATGAGGCACTCCCTTGTCGTTGGTAGAGGGC
Source organism: Cystobacter fuscus DSM 2262 (assembly GCF_000335475.2). Classification (NCBI taxonomy): domain Bacteria; kingdom Pseudomonadati; phylum Myxococcota; class Myxococcia; order Myxococcales; family Archangiaceae; genus Cystobacter; species Cystobacter fuscus. The sequence goes on from NZ_ANAH02000064.1 coordinate 289,743, forward strand.
GCTACGAAACCGCCTGGCGCGTCTGCTGTTCAGGGGGCTGAGTCACAGCCGCGCAAACGGTGAGGAAAGTTATAGAAACAAAACTACTGCCAGTCAACAGCACTTGGTAATTCGCGTCATGATTGTCAAATCAACCGGAACGGGACTCGGGGACTATCCGGTCCGCGGGCCCTCCGGCTCCTGGACGCCCCTCGCGGACACCTGTGGTTTCCCCGGGTGAAGCCTCCTACCCGTCCCTCCACTGTTTCGAGAGTTCATCGTTTTGAGGAAGAATCTGGGAGGCGTCTGATCTGCCGCGGGAGATGGCGATGACGAGCGGAGCGGGGCAAACGCGGGCGCGCGACGAGCAGCCGCGAGAGGAGCCGGCGAAGGAGCTGTTGCGGCTCGAGGGCCTCACCAAGGTCTTCGAGACGGACGAGATGGAGACGCACGCGCTCTCGGAGGTGAACCTCTCGGTGGGCCAGGGCGAGTGGGTGTCCATCGTGGGGCCCTCGGGCTCGGGCAAGTCGAGCCTGCTGGCGGTACTGGGGTTGTTGGACACGGTCTCCCGGGGGCGCTACCTGCTGGATGGGCAGCCGGTGTTGGAGCTGTCCCCGGCGCAGCGGGCGCTGGTGCGCAACCAGCACATCGGCTTCATCTTCCAGAGCTTCAACCTGATTGGCGACCTGTCCGTCTACGAGAACGTGGAGCTGCCGCTGACCTATCGCGACATGGCGGCGGACGAGCGCCATGCCCGGGTGGAGCGGGCCCTGGAGCGCGTGGGCATGAGCCACCGGGCGCGGCACATGCCCGGGCAGATCTCCGGCGGCCAGCAGCAGCGCGTGGCCGTGGCGCGCGCCGTGGCGGGCGAGCCCCTCCTGCTCCTGGCGGACGAGCCCACCGGCAACCTCGACTCGAAGAATGGAGCGCAGGTGATGCAACTGCTCACCGAGCTGCACCAGGGCGGCGCCACCCTGATCATGGTGACCCATGATCCGAATCAGGCGCGGCTCGGGACGCGTCAGGTGAGCCTCTTCGATGGCCGCATCGTCCAGGACGAGCGCCTGCGCTGAGCGGCCTCGAAGAGCGGGGGGCCCCGAAGGGAGGGGGCCCCGTGACGCCTCAGTTCTTGCCGCCCGGCAGCTTGCGGTACACGCCCACCACCTGGCCGAGGATCATCGTGGAGCGGAAGTCCGCCCGGTTCACGTAGATGGGCTGCATGGTGGCGTTGGCCGGCTGGAAGCGGATGCGATCGCCCTCGGGGTAGTAGCGCTTGACCGTGGCCTCGTCCTCGATGAGCGCCACCACGATGTCGCCGGGCTGCGCCTGCGCCGCCTTGCGCACGAAGAGGTAGTCCCCGTCGAAGATGCCGTCGTCGATCATCGACTGGCCCTTGACCCGGAGCGCGAACACCTCGCGCCCGTTGCCCCCCAACAGGAAGCTGTCGATGCGGACCGAGTCCTCCGCGTTCTCCTGGGCGAGCAGGGGAGCGCCGGCCGCCACCTTGCCGAGCAGGGGGACTTCCACCATCCCCGACTCCTTCTTCACTCCCAGTCCCAGCAGCAGGCGCGCCCGCTTGGTGGGCACCAGCGAGCGGCTCTGCTGCTCGCCCCGGTTGAGGTAGCCCTTGCGCTCGAGCGCCTTGAGGTGATCGTTCACCCCGTTGGTCGAGCGGATGTCCATCTCCTCGCCGATCTCCCGGATGGTCGGCGGGAAGCCCCGCGACTCGGTCTCCTTCACGATGAAGGCGAGGATTTCCCGTTGACGTTCGGTCAGCTCTTCCATGATGCCCGGCTCCCTCGGCTGGTGGGCAACCCACCTGCGAAACAGGCTTTCAGTTCCCGCATGCTCCCTGAACATACGTATAGAGTCAATGCGTTCAAGGGTGCTCCGGCCCCCCGAGGACGGATGCTGAGGGGGCACCCCGGCTGGGCGTAGACTTGGCCAACCGTGTCCGACACCCGACATACCCTGCTGTTGGTCGATGACGAGCCGGATGTCATCGATCTCCTCCAGCGCATGTTCCACAAGCGCTACCAGGTGCTCTCGGCCTCCTCGGGCCGCGAGGCCCTGGAGCTGCTGCGGCGCCACCCCGTGGACGTGCTCATCACCGACCAGCGCATGCCGGAGATGACGGGCATCGAGCTGGTGACGGCCGCGCGCGCCGAGGGCCTCGACGTCACGGCGCTGCTGCTCACCGGCTACACCAACCCCGAGGACATCATCGCGGCCATCAACCGGGGGCAGGTCTACCGCTACATCACCAAGCCGTGGGACCTGAACGACCTCGTCTTCACCGTGAAGAACGCGGTGGACTACACCCAGCTGCGGCGCGACAAGGAGCGGCTCTTGCGCCAGCTGCACCAGCGGGTGGAGGCGCTGGACGTGCTCTACGAGGTGAGCCGCGCGAGCGCCGGGGAGCCGCTCGACTACGACGCCATCATCGATCGGGTGCTCGTGGCGGTGTCGCGCGTGCTGCCGTACGACTGTGGGGCGGCCCTCATCGCGGTGGGGTGGGATCGCACGGCCACCCTGCGCCTGCGCTGCCAGGGGCTGGCCGTGGGCGAGCAGGCGCTGATCGGCGTCAAGGAGTCCATGCTGGGCGCCTGGAGCACGCGCTCGGGGCTGATGTTGTCCGAGGACCGCGTCATCTCCCACGTCGAGGGCTCCACGTCCCCGGACACCGCCGCCCCCATCGTCTGGGGCAGCCAGCTCACCGTGGCCCTCACCGCCGAGGGCCGTCCGGTGGGGCTCCTGTCGCTCTTCTCCGAGCGCGCGAACGCCTACTCCGAGGAGGATGGCGCGCTGCTCGACACCCTGGCCAACCAGACGGCCGCCGCCATCCAGTCCCTGCGCGCCTCCGAGGAGGCGTCGCGCCAGCGCATGGAGCGCATGGTGCAGTCCATGGCCGATGGCGTGCTGCTCACCGACGAGAAGAACGAGGTGGTGGTGCTCAACCCCGCCGCGCGCCGCCTGCTGCGGCTGGAGGACGGCGCCCTCCAGGACGCCGGACCGCGGCTGCGCGAGCGGCTCGGGTTCGATCCCTTCGAGCTGGTGCACGGCTGGGAGGCGGGCAGCACCCAGGTGCTGCGCGAGGAGCTCACGCTGGATGCGCGCACCATCCACACCACGGTGACCCCGGTGCACGACGGGCGGGGCGCGCTGCGCGGCGTGTGCGTGGTGCTGCGCGACGTCACCGAGCAAAAGCAGCTCGAGGAGCGCAAGGACGAGTTCGTCCACATGGTGAGCCACGAGCTGCGCACGCCCCTCACCTCCATCTCCGGCTCGTTGGACCTGGTGCTCAACTTCCTCACCACGGACATGAACGAGAAGCAGCGGCGCTACCTCATGCTCGCGCGCGACTCGACGGAGAAGCTCAACGCCATCGTGGATGACCTGCTGGACCTGGCCAAGTTCGCCAAGGGCCGGCTGCGGATGAACTTCGAGTGGACGTACGTGGACGAGCTGGTGCGCCGCGCGGTGGAGAAGTACGGCCCGGCGTTCCAGGCGCGCGGCGTGACGATGACCACCGCCCTGCCGCAACATGGCCAGCGCGCCCAGGTGGATCCCAACCGCATCACCCAGGTGCTCAACAACCTGCTCACCAACGCCGCCAAGTTCACCCCCGAGGGCGGCCAGATGCGGCTGGCGCTCAAGAGCACCTCGGCGGTGCCCGGCTACTTCGCCCTGTCGTGCTGGAACAGCGGCGAGCCCATCGCCGAGGAGAACCTGGAGCGCATCTTCGACCGCTTCGAGCAGGCGCGCACCCAGGCCAACCGCACCGTGCGCGGCACGGGGCTGGGGCTGGCCATCTGCCGCAACATCGTGCAGTCGCACGGCGGCCACATCTGGAGCGAGCCGTGCGCGGATGGGGTGCGCTTCATCGCGGTGTTCCCCCTGGAGCCCGGCTCCGAGCCGCCCCGGCCCGAGGAGCTGGACTCCCCGCGCAAGCAGGACGCCGCGCCGCGCGGCCACCTGGTGCTCGTGGAGTCCGATCGGAACATCGCCTTCATCACCAAGGCGCTGCTGCGCGCGCGCGGCTACGCGGTGCGCATCGTGCCCAACGCCGAGGAGGCCCTGTCACTCGCGCGCACCCGGCCGCCGGACGCGATGCTCGTGGATGCCCGGCTGCCCGTCATCGATGGGCTGCGGCTCACGGAGCTGCTCCGGCAGGATCCGCGCACGCGCCTGCTGCCCGTGCTCGTCCTGTCCGCCTTCGACGAGCGCCCGCGCGCCTTCCGGGCCGGGGCGGATGCCTTCCTGTCCATGCCCCTGAGCGCCGAGAGCCTTTTGGCCACCACGGACTCGCTCGTGCGCGGACGCGCCGGCAAGTCCCAGGGGCGCGTGCTCCTCGCGGACGCCGACGAGAAGATGGCCTCGCTCTGCCACGAGGCGCTCGGCGGCCTCGGCTACGAGGTGCGCGTGGCCACCTCCCTGGCGCTCGCCCACCGCGCCCTGGGCGAGCACCGCCCGGACGTGCTGCTGCTCAACGCGCAACTGCCCGACGGCGATGGCTACCACTTCCTCGAGGAGATCAAGGCCGAGCGCGCCAGCGGCTCCATCTCCGTGCTCTTCCTCGCCCCCTCGGCCGACACGTCCATCAAGGTGCGCGCCCTGAAGCGCGGCGCCGATGACGTGCTCGCCAGGCCCTTCGACGCGTTGACGCTCGGCTCGCGCGTGGAGGCGGTGCTGCGCCGCAAGCAGCGCGAGCGCGGCGCTTCGCCCACCACGCAACTGCCCGGCCCGGGCGCCATCGAGCGGGAGATCCAACGCCGCTGCGCCGAGCGCACCCCGTTCGCCTACTGCTACCTGGACCTGGACAACCTCAAGGCCTACCAGGACTACTACGGCCTGGCGAAGGCCGATGGCGTCATCCGCCAGACGGGAGATCTCCTGCGCGAGGTGCTCGCCCGCGAGGGGCTGCCCGGCGACTTCCTCGGGCACATGACGGGAGATGACTTCGTCTTCGTCACCTCCGCCGAGAGCGTGGACCGGGTGTGCCAGCGCGCGCTCGAGGTCTTCGATCGGCTCATCCCGCTCTACTACGACAAGCAGGACCGGGAGCGCGGCTACATCGAGACACAGGGGCGCTATGGGGACACGCGCCGCTGTCCCATCATGAGCGTGTCGGTGGTGGCGGTGCTCGGCGACAGCGTGCCCGGCCAGGCGCTCACGGAGCTGGCGCGGCGGGCCTCGGACCTGAAGAAGCGCGCCAAGTCCATTCCGGGCTCGGTCTACCTGCGCAGTGATCGCGAACAGGCCTTCGTGCGGACGAGCGTGGGATGAGACTCTACCAGCAACTCGTCCTCTTCATGCTGGCCGCCTCGGTGCTGCCCCTGGCGGCCGTGGGCTTCTCGCTGCTGTCGGAAGCCGAGTCGGAGCTGACTCGCCGCATCGTCTCCGAGCAGGGCCTCATCGCCGAGACCACCGCCGAGGCGCTCTCCGGGGAGCTGATGAAGACGGCGGAGGCGCTCGGGCGCTCGGCGGGACTCATCGACTGGGAGCACATCACCCCCGCGGAGTTCGAGGGCGGGCTGAAGTTGCTCTACGGGCAGTCCTACGCGGTGAGCGCGGTGCTGGCGGTCGACGCGGAGGGCAAGCCCCGGGGGGCGCCGCTCTACCAGGCGGAGGGAGAGAACGACCATCCACGGTTCGAGCCCACCGCGGCGCTGGCGCTCGCCCAGGCCGTGCCGGTGCGCTCGCTGCGCCAGGCGGAGCGGGGCCAGGTCTTCCTGGGCGGTGTCTACGCGCACCAGCCCTCCGGCCAGACGGCGATGGCCATGGCGGTGAAGCTCGCCGATGGCGAGAACTCCTCCTTCGCGCTCGCCGAGGTCGTCTTCTCCGAGCTGGAGTCGCTCCTGGCGCGGCGCGCGCGGCCCGAGCTCGGACGGCTCGAGCTGGTGAAGGTGTCGGCCGGAAGCATCCTGCTCAGCACCCAGGCCGGACGCCGCTTGCAGTCATTGGAGTCGGCGTTGGCCTCGCCCCTGGCGGCCGCGAGCGGCACGGAGGGGCGGAGCTTCCGGGTGGAGCCGCTCGCCCTGAGGGTGAGCACCGCGCGGGTGCCCCAGGTGCCCGACTTCGCGGTGGTGGTGTCCCTGGACGAGGCGTCCGCGCTGGCCCCGGTGCGCGCCATGCGCCGCACGGTGCTGCTGTTCATCCTGGGAGCTTTCGTGGTGCTGCTTGGCGTGGGGGCGCTCTTCACCCGCCGGCTCAACCGCCGGCTGGCCCGCGTGGTGTCCGGCGCCGAGGCGTTCAGCCGGGGCGAGCTGCACCAGCGTGTCCAGGTGGATGGCGATGACGAGCTGAGCGACCTGGCTTCCACCTTCAATGCCATGGGCGGCGAGCTGGAGCGGGCCCAGGAGCGGATGCTGCGCTGGAACGACGAGCTCAAGGTCCGCGTGGACGAGGCCACCGCGGAGCTGAAGACCGCGCAGAGCCAATTGCTCGAGGCCCAGAAGCTCGCGGCGGTGGGTCAGCTCGGCGCCGGCGTGGCACACGAGATCAACAACCCCCTGGCCGGCATCCTCGGCAACACGCAGCTTCTGATGCTCGAGCGCGGCGAGAAGGATCCGGACTTCGAGACGTTGCGGAAGATCGAGCTGAGCGCCAAGCGGTGCAAGGACATCACCCAGAACCTGCTGCGCTTCTCCCAGCAACGCGCGCGGCCCGAGCTGCGCCCGGTGGACCTGGGGGGCGTGCTGCGCGACGCGCTCTCGCTCACGGAGAACCAGATTCAGGCGGAGGGCATCCAGCTCGCCATGGAGCTGGCGAGCCCGCCCGTGCGGGTGCGGGCGGATCCGGGGCACCTGTCGCAGGTGGTGCTGGCGCTGGTGTCCAACGCGCGCACCGCGATGATGAAGTCCGAGCAGCGCCGGCTCACGCTGCGCACCGGGGAGCGCGACGGGCAGGGCTTCTTCGAGGTGGAGGACACGGGCAAGGGCATTGCGCCCGAGCACCGCTCGCGCGTCTTCGAGCCCTTCTTCACCACCAAGGACGTGTGGAGCAACGTGGGCCTGGGGCTGTCCGTCGCCTGGCGGGTGGTGAGCGAGGCGGGGGGCACCATCGAGCTGCGCACGGAAGTGGGGCAGGGCACCTGCTTCACCGTGTGGCTGCCCAAGGCGTGAGGCGCGCCTCATGATGATCTGATTGGCCTCCAGCCTCTTCCGCTGTGCCGTCCGGCTGTGTCCACGCATGACCTGAGAAGTCAGGTCGTGCTGGCTCACTCATCCATCCACATTTCGCCGGGGTTGGCGCACAACGCCCGAAAAGGCGCTTGTGCCGCTCTGGCGAGTCGGGTCGGAGTCATGACCTGCGCGGTTGGATTGGGCTTTCCTTTGTCCATGGGCCGTGTTACCCGTCTGGGCACCTCCTGGACGAAACCCATGGAGTATTGCTTGGAGCCACGCATGTCCCAGCCGTCGGATTCTGGCGGGTCCCCGTCTCAACTCACTTTCGAGTCGGGCGGCTACCTCTACTCCATTCAGCGGCCCCTGGTGTCGCACCCCGACTACGACACCCTGCTGCTCTCCTCGCGCCAACTCGCCAAGGGGGGCCCCTTCAAGCTGGTTGTCCTCAAGCCCGTTCTCCTGGAGCACGGGCGTGAGGCCCGCACGCGAGCCATGGAGGAAGTGCGGCTCTCCAAGTCCCTGCGCCACCGCAACATCGCCCCCGTGCTCGGCTCCGCGGTGCACCACGAGGTGGCCTACGTCGTCATGGACATGGGGCATGGCCGCTTCCTGCTCTCCCTCATGGACGCCGCCGTGTCCGTCAACCGGAAGCTCACGCACGACTTCGCGGCCTATGTCGCCGCCGAGGTGGCGGACGCGCTCGACTGCGCGCACCGCGCCGTGGACGAAGAGGGCCGTCCCCTCCACCTCGTGCACCGGGCCGTGGGGCCCATGCGCATCCGCGTGGGCGACGACGGACGCATCCAGCTCACCAACTTTGGCGCCGCCTACTCGGAGCTGCTCGGCCGCATCCGCACGCCCCCGGACCTGCTCCGGGGAGACCCGGCCTACATCGCCCCGGAAATCCTCCTCGGCTTCTGCAAGCCCGAGGCGAGCCAGACGGATCCGCTCACCCCCAGGAAGCTGGACGGACGGGCCGACGTCTTCTCCCTGGGGCTCGTCCTGCTCGAAATGCTGCTGGCCCGCTACCCGTTGGATCCACCTGACACCCTCTGGCTGGACGTGGAGAGGCGCTTTCCGCCCGAGGTGCGCGGGGAGCGCTCCTCGCTCCTTCCCCTGGAGACACTCGCCAACCGCGTGCTGCACTTCGGCCCGGAGGAGGTACAGCGTGCCGCCGAGGAGCTGCCCGCGCCGTTGCAGCGGATTCTCTCCAAGGCGCTGCGCCCCCATCCGGACGAGCGTTACCAGACGGCGGGGCAGATGCGCGACGAGCTGCGCGCCTTCCTCGGCCGCCCGGAACAGCGGAAACCTTTCGGCGCGAAGGAGGCGAAGGCGGAGGCGAATGCCCTGTTCCATCAAGCCTCGGACCTGGAGCGGTTGGGGGCCTACCCCATTGTCGAGCGGGGCGTCCTCCCATTGCCTCCGGACATGACGCTCGAAGGCTCCGACGAGTTCGACGATTGAGGCGCACCATGACCCAACTCCCCAAGACACCGGCCGCGCTCGCCCGTCACCTGGGAAGGGTGGCTCGCGAGGCGCGTCACAAAGCCGCGCTGACCCAGGCGGAAGCCGCCGAGCGGATTGGCCTGGCGACGGATGTGTACGGACGCCTGGAGCGCGGCAAGATGCTCCCGAGCCTTCCCACCCTGCTGCGGCTGTGCCGGGCCCTGGCCCTGGACGCCAACCCCCTGCTGGGATTTTCCTCGTCGCGGCCGCCCGCATGGCTCACGCTGGACGCTCCCGCCGTGGACGAGCCCCCCGCGATGCGCCGCCTGCTGCGCACGCTCCGCCAGTTGAAGCCGCGCCAGCTCGCCGCCCTGAGTCGCGCGGCCAGCGCGATGCTGCCTGCCCCAGCCGCATCGGCCCCACGCGAGGCCAGGCAGCGCGCGCACTGACATGGAATACGAAAGGCTCTCGAAGTCCCTCGGGGAGGTGGCCCGCCTCGCCCGCGAGCGGCTGGGGCTCACCCAGGCCCAGGTGGCGCGGCAGACAGGCCTCGCCCCCAACGTCTACGGCCGCATCGAGCGCGGCCACATGATGCCCGCCGTCCCCACGCTGCGCCGCCTCGCCATGGTGCTCGGCCTCTCCGCCGACGTGCTGCTCGCGCTCACCCCCGCGCAGGTGGCGCCCGCGGTGGATGCACCCACCCCCGAGGGCAACCTGCCCCCGGAGCTGCGGCGGACGGTGCGCATGTTGCGCGGCTGGCCCGCCGGCCGGGTGAAGCTCCTCAACCGCATTCTCCGCTCCATCGAAAACGCCCCCGAGGAGGAGTGAGGGCGCCGCGTGTGGGGTTGATGGCCCGTGCTAATTAGCTTCCGCGTCCTGGAGGTTGTCTCCACCCATGCGAGTCCCGCCCTTCACTCCCCCGAAAAAAGGCGACAGGGTGGGGGAGTACCGCGTCGTCGAAGTGCTGGGCGAGGGCGGCTTCGGCGTCGTCTACAAGGTGGAGCGCGCCGGGCTCTTCTTCGCGCTCAAGCTGCTCCGGGCCCGTGCGCTGGAGGGCTGGGGCCAGCGGGAAATCAACATCCTGCGGCACCTGGCGCACCCCAACGTCGTCGGCTTCCACGCCTACGACAGGTGGCCCGTGCCCTTGTACGGCTACCTCTACTTCGTCATGGACTTCGTGGAGGGCCGGACGCTGGAGGACTGGGCGCTGGACGAAAACCCCTCCGCGCGCCAGGTGGCCCGTGTCCTCCTCGAGGTGCTCCTCGCGCTCGCGGCGGTGCACGCGCGGGGCGTGTTCCACCGGGACTTGAAGCGCGACAACCTCCTCATTCGCGACGCGGACGCGCGGCCCATTCTCGTGGACTTCGGGATCGGGTGGCTCGCGGGCGAGCCCACCGTGACGCGGGACACCCTTCCTCCCGGCACGTGCGAGTACCGCGGCCCCGAGGCCATCCGCTACGACAGAAACCCCGCCAACAAGGGCACGCACTACCGGCCCGACGAGGGGGATGACTTGTGGGCCATGGCCGTCACCTTCTACTGGTTGCTGACGGACGTGCTGCCCTTCGGCACCCGGCGCGAGGGAGGGTTGAACGACAGGATTCTCACCCTCACCCCCAAGGCCCCGCGCGAGTTGAACCCGCGTGTGCCCGAGGCGCTCTCCACCCTCTGCATGCGCATGCTGGCGAAGGAGCGCGCCGAGCGCTTCGCCGACTGCGCCGAGCTGTGCCGCGCGCTGGAGGCCGCCCTGGCCTCGGCCGAGCTGGACGGCTCCTGGGACTTGCCGCTGTTGGACCCGGACGCTCCGGACAGGGCTCCCACCGCGCGGGATGCCGACAAGGCGCCGCGTGACGCGGAGGCGCTGGAGGTCCTCCAGTGGAACGTGGCCCGCCCCCGGCGTGGACGCAAGGCCGGGCGGAAGCCGGGCCCGGAAGGGGAGAAGCAGCGCACGCCCGGGGTGGCGGCTCCGGCTCCGCGCCTGGCCGCCGAGCTGCCCGCACGGGGACAGGTGGCCGAGGAGCCCGTGCCGTCTCCGGAGGCCCTCGCGGCACTCCTCGCGGACGTACCTCCCGCCCCCCGAGGCGGCGCCCTGCCACCGCCCGTGGCCGACGTTGCCCGCCCTGATTCCAGGGCCGCGCCATCGCCCCCTGGCACATTGAGGCGAGGCCTCTCCCGCCTCCTGCCCACCAGTGTCGGCGCGCTGCCGGTGCGCTCCGTGGTGGTGGAGGCGGTGAAGCCCGCGGCCCAGGTGGTGGCTGTCCTGGCGGTGGTGACGCTGGCCTGGGTCGCGGCCTTCGTCGTCCGGCCGCGCGTGGCGCCCGTGTCGCTACCTGCCCCGGTGCCCACCGCGTCACCTTCCGCGGCGGCATTCCTACCTGAAGGGAGCCGGCCAGAATGCCTCACTTCCCGGGCGTGCCCCGTCGCTGAATTGGCGGCTTCCCTGGAAGCGGCTGAAGCTGGAGGGAGCGCGGCGCCACTCGTGGCCCCCACCCCCGCGCTCGCCACCGCCATGCCTCTTCGCAAGCAGGAGTCCCGTTTGCCGCCCCAGCAGAAGCCCGCCCCCCGGCCCCAGCGAGGGCGCTGCAAGAAGTGGCAGTGCCTCGCCGCGAGCTGCGGCTGGGTACTGGTCGCCTGCACCAGCGGCCCCCAGGTGCGCTCCACGCCCGAGCCCGACGAGTGCCCCTCTGGCGCCGTGCGAACCATGGAGGGGGAATTGAACCTCTCCATTGATGAAGGACTTAGCGTCGACATTCCACCCGGCACCCGAGGGGAGCACGTCACGGTGCGCGCCGGCGACGCAGCCGTCACGTTGAACTCGACGTATGGCGAGTTGAGGATTGGCACCGTGCTTACTGGGAGACTCTTCCTCGGGGAGACGCGCCTCTACGGCCGCTTCACGCGGGCGCAAACGCCCCGAGGGAAGGTGTACCCGGTGTGCATGGAGATTCGGGAGGCAGGAAGGAAGGGCGCGCCCATCGAGGGCGATGCCGGATCGGATGCCGTCAAGGTCCACGCCCGAGTGCTGCTGTATCCCGTGTCCTCCTTCGAGTAGGACACCCGGGTGCTCGACAGCACGGAGGCTCGGGCCCCCCACATGGCGAGCTGTGGTAGAGGCCAACCCCGAAGGGGGCCGCCGCGCGCCCTCAGAGAGGTTGACCTCCCGTGCCCCTCGCATCCTCCGCTGGCTTCCTGTCCCTGGCACTGCTCACCTCGACCGCTGATGCCTCCGAGCGAACGCCACTGCCCCCATGCGAGGCGGGTGATGTACGCCTGGACGTGGGAGCCGACGCGCCGACTGGGGTGTCAACGCTGTGCGTTACTCCGGACCTCACCAGCAACTTCCTTTTCGACGCGAAGCTGGCGCGCGTGGAGCTGGAGGGGCGCGAGCACTTCCGCCGGGTGGCGGAGGCGGTCGACTCGTTCATGGTCGTTCCCTCGGAGGGAATGCGCGACCTGGAGCCGCAGCGGGTAACGGTCTACTTCGCGGATGGAGCGGCCCCGGAGAGTGTCACCTTTCTCCTGGTGGTACACCCCGCGCGGGCCGCGCGGCAGGTGGACGTCATCCGGCAGACGCGCCCCGTGGCCTTCTACGAGGAGAAGGCGCGGGATGCGGAGTCGAAGGCCCAGCGCTGCGAGGAGGAGAGGGCGCGCCTCCATGCCGAGCAGGGCGGGCCGGGCGGACTCCGGGGCCTTCACGCTGTGGGCCTCCTGAACAATGAGATCGGTGTCCCCGCTAAACACCTCACCAAATACCTCAAGCCGAGGCCGCGAGCTGCGCTGGCCCTCGTGGAGGCGTGGTCGTTCCGCGCTGGAACTGCGAAGAGGGGCCGAGTCGCGGTGGAACTGCAGCTGGAGAACCCGGGGACGAAGTCCTGGACGCTCGCCGGTGCCGTGCTGCGTGGGGCCAAGGGCGAGGAACTGACGCCCCTTCCGGACGCGACACCGGTTTCCATCCTCCCCGGCTTCCCTGGTCGCGTCCTGGTGGAGTTCGAGGCGACGACGAAGCAGGCCCAGGGCGCGTACACCCTGACGCTGTGGGACGTGGACGGGCGCTCCGTCATCCTGGAGAACGTGACGTTCCCGTAGCACCGCCCCGTGACGGGTGGCGCCGCGCCTGAAACTCACCTGTTGCATTCTCCAACCCCTGCCCAACCCAATGACTTGACGGGTATAACCACATTTCCATGTAATTCCAGAGCGACAGCTTTGCGGTCACGTCGCTTCCGGAGGTGCGCTGTGTCTACCCGTCTTCCTGGCGCTCGTCCCAAGGACGCGCGTCAGAGCCCCCGCGTTGGTGTCTGGGCCCTCCTCGTCGTCTTCTTCCAGTTCTCATGCGCCACGGGCCGCCCCCACGGGGGGTTTGCCGGCTACCGCTCCCCCTCGCTGACGCCCCCACCGGCGCCCAAGGAGCGTGTGGCCGCCACGGCGGAGCCCGGCTTCGAGTCCGCCACCGTGTACGACGCGGACTGCCTGGAGCCTGGCGCCATCGCCACCCGGCCGGTGCGCATACCCCGGGCCGAGTTCCAACGGGCCTTCCTGCGCCTCTCGCGCGACGTGCGGCTGGGGACGAAGAGTCCCCAGGCGGCCGCCCGGGAGTTGCTCCACCTGCTGCCACCCCCCGAGGGCGTGGAGACGGTGGACAGTCAGGGAGACTGGCTGCTGGAGGTGTACCGCGACCAGGCCTACACCCTGGTGCCCGAGCGCCAGGAGGGCCCGGTGGTGCTCACCCCCGCGGCGGAGGAAGCCCTGAGGGCCAGGTACCTCCAGTGGTGTGTGCCTCGGGGAGGCGGTGATTGCCTGGGCCTGCTGGACGACGGGCCCTACCTGCGCACGGACGACCGGCGGACGTTCGCCCTGGCGCTGGCGTTTGGCCACGTGCTCGACGAGACGCGCCAGGCCCTGGTGCACGAGTTGCTGGACGTGCGGATGATGGTGTCCACGGTCGTCTGGACGGTGGCGCTCTACTGCATGCTGTGGGTGGTGCCCGAGCCGACGAGCAAGGCCCTGGCCGCCGGCATGACGCTCCTGCTGATGGGCTATCTGGGCCTCAGCACGGTGTACGGGCTCATGGACGGATGGGCCCGCCTGGCCGACACGGCGCACCACGCCAGCACCTTCGAGGAGTTGCGCGCGGCGGGTGCGGAGTTTGGCAAGGTACTGGGAGAGGACGCGGCGAGGGCGATGATTCTCGCGGTGGCCACGCTGGGCGGGCACACGCTGGGGCAGGTGCTGCCGCGAGTGAAGTCGCTGCCGCGCTTCAACCTCGCGGGGAAGCAATTCGAGGCGCAGGGCGGCGCCGGCGTCATGGGGCGCCTGGAGGTGACGGAGGAGGCGCTGGCGACGGAGGGCGCCCTGGCCCAAGCCGTGGTGGCGGTGGACACGGTGGCCACCTCACCCCAGGGCCCCCTGGCCGTGGTGATGCTCAAGAAGGGGCAGGGCAGCAGTAGGGGACAGGCGCCTGGGGGCCGCTTCGCGGAAACCGTCATCCGCCACCGGGGCGGCAACCGGCAGGTGGAACTGAGCGACGGCCAGCGCTGGCACGTGCCCCGGGGCAAGTCGGCCGCGGACATTCCCGCCGAGGACAAGGTGGGCGACATGCTCCAGGAGGCCGTCTCCAAGGTTGCCAACGAATGGGGGCCCCATAGACTCTCGCCGAACGAAAAAGACGCCATCGAGCAGGCCAAAAAGAAGGGCGAATACTGGCTGGCGCGCTTGTTGGAGCGCGAGGCCCGGGGGCGGTTCGTGCATGCCAAGGTAGAGGCGCAATTCAAAGGTCGCTTTCGGTTCAACCACCAGGGCGTCGACGTGGTTGATCTGACGAACAACCGCCAGTACGAGATTCTCGCTGGCACGGAGTCGAACTTGGCACGGCACGGCAGGCGTATGGCGGGCGAGTTCTTCCGGATGCTCACCTTCTGAAAGGGGCGGTGCCATGGACCGGTTCGGTAACGTCCTCTTCGAGAACACGGAGATTGAAAACGAGCGGCTGGAGTTGATGGATAAGGAGGCGCATTACTTCCTGGGCCCCAACCTGACGGTGAAGAACTGCACCCTCGTGCTGAAGGTGTCCGCCCCGCGTCTCTTCTTCGATGGAGCGCGCTTCATCAACTGCACCTTCGAGGTGAAGCAGGAACTGAAGAACCACCAGCAATGGCTGGCGGCGTCGCTGAAGGGCTGTCGGTTCAAGGGGCGACTGTCGGGGTGCGACTTCGGGCACTGGCCCGAGTACATGAGCCTGCCGGGGTTTCAGCACGGCTCCATCGAGGACTGCGACTTCACCGAGGCCCGGCTGGCAGGTTGTCGGTTTCACGGTGGCGACATCAACACCCTGCGCTTCCCCAAGTGGCCTTGCTTCACCTTCCTGGACCCCATTGGCCGAGCCCCCGAACTGCGCAGCGTCAAATGGCCGGGGAGCTTCGGCGAGGTCGTCGTGGACAACCTGCATACCCACCCGCCGTCCACCCAGGCCTTGACTTATTACGCTCCCTCCGCTGCCGAGCGTTTCGAGACCACGCCCGAGGAACTCCGAGCCGTCATCGAGAAGTTCGACTGCATCGCCTACTGACGGGACGGTGCGGGACGTCGCCCTGTCGAAGGGCCACGAAGCGACGAATAACTGCCGCGGGGAGGGGCGTCACCGCATGCACCACCTCGAAACAGCCCGAGGCCCCCGTTCGCACCGCATGAGCCCTGCCGGCTCGGAGTGCGGCAGGTCAGCTACAGCACCGCGTGCGTGCACCGGACCATGTGGAACACCGATTCCAGGGGAAGTGGAACACTGATTCCAGAGGGAGAGGATGCGGCGAGGGCGATGATTCTCGCGGTGGCCACGCTGGGCGGGCACACGCTGGGGCAGGTGCTGCCGCGAGTGAAGTCGCTGCCGCGCTTCAACCTCGCGGGCAAGCAATTCGAGGCGCAGGGCGGCGCCGGCGTCATGGGGCGCCTGGAGGTGACGGAGGAGGCGCTGGCGACGGAGGGCGCCCTGGCCCAAGCCGTGGTGGCGGTGGACACGGTGGCCACCTCACCCCAGGGCCCCCTGGCCGTGGTGATGCTCAAGAAGGGGCAGGGCAGCAGTAGGGGACAGGCGCCTGGGGGCCGCTTCGCGGAAACCGTCATCCGCCACCGGGGTGGCAACCGGCAGGTGGAACTGAGCGACGGCCAGCGCTGGCACGTGCCCCGAGGCAAGTCGGCCGCGGACATACCCGCCGAGGACAAGGTGGGCGACATGCTCCAGCAGGCCGTTACCCAGGCCGCGAACGAGTGGGGACCTCACAGGCTCTCGCGCGCCGAGCGAGACGCCATCGACGAAGCCCTGAAGAAGGGCGAGTACTGGCTGGCGAGACTGCTGGAGCGCGAGGCCCGGGGGCGCTACGTGCATGAAGAGCTAAAACGACAATTCCAACATCTCTATCGCTTCAACCAGCAAGGGGTCGATGTGGTTGACCTCTCACCGGGCGGATACAAGTACGAGATTCTTTCCGGCACACAAACGAACCTGGCGCGGCATGGCCGCCGTATGGCGGGCGAATTGTTCCGGATGCTCACCTTCTAAAAGGGACGGTCATGGACTGGCTCGGTAACATCGTCTTCAAGGACCGGGAAATCGAAAACGAACGGCTGGAACTGACGGACAAGGATGCGAACTACATTCTCGGACCCAACCTGACGCTGAAGAACTGCACCCTTGTGCTGAAGGTGGCCTCTCGGCGCCTGTCCATCGACAGGGCCCAGTTCGTCGATTGCGCCTTCGAGGTGAAGCAGGAGTTGAAGAACTATCAAGACTGGATAGGGGCATCCCTCAAGGGATGCCGCTTCAAGGGGCGTCTGACGGGGTGCGATTTCGGCCACTGGCCCGAGTACAGCAGCCTGCCATGGTGTCAGCTTGGGTCCATCGAGGACTGTGACTTCACCGAGGCCCGCCTGGATGGCTGCCGCATCATGGGCTGTGACCCTGCCACCCTCCGCTTTCCCAAGTGGCCCTGTTTCACCCTCCTGGACCCCATTGGCCGAGCCCGCGAACTCAACAGCGTCCAGTGGCCGGGAGGTTTTCGCCCGATCATCGTGGAGGGTCAGTACAGGGATCCTCCCTGCACAAGGGCCGTAACGCTCTACGCTCCGGCCCTCGCCAAACGACGAGAGACCACCGAGGAAGCATTCAAAGCGGTCGTTGAGCAGTTCGATTGCATCGTCTACTGATGCGTGCGCCTGACCATAGTGGCTCTCCCACGGTTCCGGAACGGAGTCGACCCTGGCGCGGCAGGCGCATGGCGGGCGAGTTCTTCCGGATGCTCACCTTCTGAGAGGAGCAATCATGGAGTGGTTGGAGAACGTCCTCCTTGAGAACAAGGAGATTGAAAACGAGCGGCTGGAGTTGTCGGACAAGAACTCGCTCTATTTCCTTGGCCCCAACCTGTCGCTCAGGAACTGCACCGTCATCCTGAAGGTGTCCGCCAGGAGTTTGATCATCATTGGAGCACGGTTCATCAACTGCACTTTCGAGGTGAGGCAGGAGTTGAAGAACCACCAGCAATGGGTGAAGGCCGCCCTCAAGGGCTGCCAGTTCAAGGGGCGCTTCTCGGGGTGCGACTTCGGCCACTGGCCCGAGTACGGCACAGGGTGGGAGCACGGGTCCATCGAGGACTGCGACTTCACCGAGGCCCGGCTGGCAGGTTGTCGGTTTCACGGTGGCGACATCAACACCCTGCGCTTCCCCAGGTGGCCCTGCTTCACCTTCCTGGACCCCATTGGCCGAGCCCCCGAACTGCGCAGCGTCAAATGGCCGGGGAGCTTCGGCGAGGTCGTCGTGGACAACCTGCATACCCACCCGCCGTCCACCCAGGCCCTGAGCTACTACGCTCCCTCCGCTGCCGAGCGTTTCGAGACCACGCCCGAGGAACTTCGAGCCGTCATCGAGAAGTTCGACTGCATCGCCTACTGACGGGACGGTGCGGGACGTCGCCCTGTCGAAGGGCCACGAAGCGACGAATAACTGCCGCGGGGAGGGGCGTCACCGCATGCACCACCTCGAAACAGCCCGAGGCCCCCGTTCGCACCGCATGAGCCTTGCTGGCTCGGAGTGCGGCAGTTCAGCTACAGCACTGCGTGCGTGCACCGGAGCATGTGGAACACCGATTCCGGGGGAAGTGGAACACTGATTCCAGAGGGAGAGGACGCGGCGAGGGCGATGATTCTCGCGGTGGCCACGCTGGGCGGGCACACGCTGGGGCAGGTGCTGCCGCGAGTGAAGTCGCTGCCGCGCTTCAACCTCGCGGGCAAGCAATTCGAGGCGCAGGGCGGCGCTAGCGTCATGGGGCGCCTGGAGGTGACGGAGGCGTCGCTGGCGACGGAGGGGGCCCTGGCCCAAGCCGTGGCGGCGGTGGACACGGTGGCCACCTCACCCCAGGGCCCCCTGGCCGTGGTGATGCTCAAGAAGGGGCAGGGCCGCAGCGGGGGACAGGCGCCTGGGGGCCGCTTCGCGGAAACCGTCATCCGCCACCGGGGCGGCAACCGGCAGGTGGAACTGAGCGACGGCCAGCGCTGGCACGTGCCCCGGGGCAAGTCGGCCGCGGACATTCCCGTATGCGTGCACCGGAGCAAGTGGAACACCGATTCCGTGGCAAGTGGAACACTGATTCCGGAGCAAGTGGAACGCCCATTCCGGCCATGTGGAACACCGACTCCGGGGTTGTGGAACGCACCCAGGAGGTAGGCCGGAGGAAGGGCGACACAGTGGAGCGTTGACGGTGCTGGACGAGCCGCCGCCTCTGCCCTCCCCCCGAAGGAGGTGTTGATGGCGGCAGAGAGACTGTCCATGCGCAAGCTCAGAGAGCTGTTGAGGCAGAGGTTGGAGCTGAAGCTGTCGGTGCGGGAGATTGCCCGGAGCCTGGGAATCGGCGTGGGCACGGTGAATCGTTACCTGTACCGGGCCCAAGCGGCGAAGCTGAGGAGCTGGCCGCTGCCGCCGGAGCTGGACGACGACGCGGCGCTCACGGCGCTGCTGTTCGCGGACGAAGGCAAGGTGGTGGCGTGGTCCTCTCGCGCCGGGAATGTGGAGAAGGGCCGTGTCGCGGTGGAACTGGAGTTGAAGAACCCGGGGACGAAGCCCTGGACGCTCGCGGGTGCCATGCTGCGTGGGGCCAAGGGCGAGGAACTGACGCCACTTCCGGACGCGACACCGGTTTCCATCCTCCCCGGCTTCTCTAAGTAGGTGACCAAAAGTTCCTTTACACAAAGGGCTCATTCCCAGAGGGAAATGGGCCCTGTAGGTGTCGAGGACTTCTCGCTACCTACTTAGTCGCGTCATGGTGGAACTCGAGGCCACCACGCAGCAGGCCCAGGGTTCGTATACCCTGACGCTGTGGGATGCAGACGGGCGCTCAATCATTCTGGAGAACGTGACGTTCCCGTAGCGTCGCCCCGTGACCGGAGGCGCCGCGCCTGAAACTCACCTGTTGCATTCTCCAACCCCTGCCCAACCCAATGACTTGACGGGTATAACCACATTTCCATGTAATTCCAGAGCGACAGCTTTGCGGTCACGTCGCTTCCGGAGGTGCGCTGTGTCTACCCGTCTTCCTGGCGCTCGTCCCAAGGACGCGCGTCAGAGCCCCCGCGTTGGTGTCTGGGCCCTCCTCGTCGTCCTCTTCCAGTTCTCATGCGCCACGGGCATCCCCCACGGGGGGATTGCCGGCTACCGCTACCACTCGCTGACGCCTCCACCGGCGCCCAAGGAGCGTGTGGCTGCCATGGCAGAGCCCGGCTTCGAGTCGGCCACCGTGTACGACGTGGACTTCCTGGAGCCCGGAGCCATCGCCACCCGGCCGGTGCCCATCCCCAAGGCCGAGTTCCAACGAGCCTTCCTGCGCCTCTCGCGCGACGTGCGCCTGGGGACGAAGACTCCACAAGCGGCAGCTCGGGAGATGCTTCACCTGCTGCCGCCACCCAAGGGCGTTGAGACCGTGGACAGCCAGGGAGACTGGCTGCTGGAGGTGTACCGCGACCAGGCCTACACACTGGTGCCCGAGCGCCAGGAGGGCCCGGTGGTGCTCACCCCCGCGGCGGATGAAGCCTTGAGGGCCAGGTACCTCCAGTGGTGTGTGCCCCGTGGAGGCGGCGACTGCCTGGGCCTGCTGGACGACGGGCCCTACTTGCGCACGGACGACCGGCGGGCCTTCGCTCTGGCGCTGGCCTTCGGCCACGTCCTCGACGAGACGCGCCAAGCCCTGGTGCATGAGCTGCTGGACGTGCGGATGCTCGTCTCCACGGTGATCTGGACGGTCACCCTTTACTGCATGATGTGGGTGGTGCCCGAGCCGACGAGCAAGGCCCTGGCCGCCGGCATGACGCTCCTGCTGATGGGCTATCTGGGCCTCAGCACGGTGTACGGGCTCATGGACGGGTGGGCTCGCCTGGCCGACACGGCGCACCACGCCACCACCTTCGAGGAGTTGCGCGCGGCGGGTGCGGAGTTCGGCAAGGTGCTGGGAGAGGACGCGGCCCGGGCCATGATTCTCGCCGTGGCCACGCTGGGTGGGCACACGCTGGGGCAGGTGCTGCCGCGGGTAAAGTCGCTTCCGCGCTTCAACCTCGCGGGGAAGCAGTTCGAGGCGCAGGGCGGCGCCAGCGTCATGGGGCGCCTGGAGGTGACGGAGGAGGCGCTCGCGACGGAGGGCGCCCTGGCCCAGGCGGTGGCGGCGGTGGACACGGTGGCCACCTCCCCGCAGGGCCCCCTGGCCGTGGTCCTGCTCAAGAAGGGGCAGGGTAGTAGCGGGGGACAGGCTCCTGGGGGCCGCTCCGCCGAAACCGTCATCCGCCACCGGGGCGGCAACCGGCAAGTGGAACTCAGCGACGGCCAGCGTTGGCACTTGCCCCGCGGCAAGTCGGCCGCGGACATTCCCGCCGAGGACAAGGTAGGGGACATGCTCCAGGAGGCCGTCACCCAGGCCGCCAACGAGTGGGGACCTCATAGGCTCAGCCGCCAAGAGCAAATTGCCATCGAACAGGCCCAAAAGAACGGCGAGTACTGGCTGGCGCGACTGCTCGAAAGAGAGGCTCGAGGGCGCTACGTCCAACTCAAGGTGAAAGCGCAGTTCGAGCACCTCTACAACTTCAGCCTGAGCAAGGGCGTCGACGTGGTAGTTGCTGGAGGCTACAAGTACGAGATTCTCTCCGGAACGGCGTCCAATCTGGCCCGCCATGGTCGGCGCATGGCGGGCGAGTTCTTCCGGATGCTCACCTTCTGAAAGGGGCGGCGGTGGATTCGCTCGGGAACATCGTCTTCAAAGATCGGGAAATTGAAAACGAGCGGTTGGAGCTGACGGATACGAAGGCCAACTACATCCTTGGCCCCAGCCTGACGATGAGGAACTGCACCATCGTGCTGAAGGTGTCCGCCCGGCGCCTCAGCCTCAAGCAGCCTCGCTTCATCGACTGCACCTTCGAGGTGAAGCAGGAGTTGAAGAATTACCAGAGCTGGGTGGCCGCGTCCCTGAAGGGCTGCCGCTTCAAGGGGCGCCTGACGGGGTGTGACTTCGGGTACTGGCCTGAATACATGAACCTGCCGTGGTATCAGCACGGGGCCATCGAGGACTGCGACTTCACCGAGGCCCGAATGACTGGCTGCCGCATCATGGGCGCGGACCCCGCCACCCTGCGCTTTCCCAAGTGGCCCTGCTTCACCCTCCTGGACCCCATTGGCAGAAGCCGTGAGCTCAACAGCGTCCAGTGGCCTGGACAAGTCGGCCCTATCATTATCGAAACGCTGCAAAAGCAGCCGCCCGGCACCGTGGCCTTGACCGAGGATGCCACCGCCATCGCGAAGCGGTTTGACACCACTCCGGAAGAACTCCGAGCCGTCGTCGAGAAGTTCGACTGCATCGTCTACTGACGACCCAGGGTCTGATCCGCGGCGCGCGGCGGAATTGATGAAGAACGAGCCTTCGACGGCGAAGGAGGCGAGCGACCCCTTTCGGGTGGTCAGTGAGGAGGGGGAACCCTCGAGCCGAGCACGGAAGTGGGGCAGGGCGCCTGCCTGACCGTGTGGCCACCGATGGCGTGAGGCGCGCGCCCCCGGCTGAGGTAGCTTGCGGCCCCGTATGGACGCTTCCCGCTCTCGCCGGCGCCGCGCGCCCTTCCTGGTCGGACTCCTCGCCATCCTCACGGCGTTGCCCGTGGGCTATTTCCTCTTCCTCCACGACGCTCCGGCCCCCGCCCCGGTCAGCGCTCCCGCGCCCGTCCCCGAGGTGAGCGCGCCCCCACCTCCGCCCGCCCCGGAGCCTCCGCGCCTGGTGGAGCTGACGCTGCAGGAGATCCGCGGCACCGTCGAGGTGCGCCGGGGCGGCGGCGCGTGGCGCGGTGCCAGCGTGGGCGAGGCCCTGCGCGCCTCCGACGCGGTGCGCACGCTCGCGGGCTCCTACGCGGTGCTCATCGGCGGCGAGGCCGTGGAAGTGCGCATGGAGCCCGGCACCGAGGTGACCGTGGCGGAGCTCACCGACAAGCTCTCGCGGCTGTTGCTCGACAAGGGCATGACGACGGCTCGGGTGCGCGCCGACTCCGGCTCCCCTCATGCCCTGGAGATGACGGCCACCGGCAGCGACGCCGTCGCCCGCTCGCAAGGCGGCGCGTTCACCGTGAGCAACAACGGCGCGGGCACCGTCGCCCTGGCCACGCTCGAGGGGCAGACCACGCTGTCCGGCCAGCAGCGCAGTGTCCTCGTCCTCGCGGGCCAGCAGTCCGTCGTCCGCCCCGGTCAGGCTCCCTCCGCCCCCACCCCCATCCCCACCAGCCTCCTGCTCAAGGTGAACTGGCCCGATCGTCCCCGCCGGCAGATCCTCGTCTCAGGACAGACCGAGCCCGGCACCCAGGTGCTCGCCAACGGCGAGGGCGTGCTTCCCGACGCCCAGGGCCGCTTCTCCTTCCCCCTCACCCTCAAGGAGGGCTCCAACCCCGTGCACGTCCAGGTCCGCTCCGTGGGCGGTCTACGGCAGGAGGAACAACGCGCACTCCAGGTAGACACCACGCCGCCCAAGGCGGTCACCGTCGACCCAGGACTCTGGAATGACCCCGCTCCGCCACCGCCTTGAGCGCAGCCCTTCTAATGAGTGTGTTGACCCCTGGTGGTGTGGTCTGTAGTTTGCACAATCCAACACCTCAGCGGGAATTCCTGCACAGGGACAATCCAGGTCGGCGTCCTGGAGCACGAGGCCATGAGACGCGAGTCGCGGGGCCGAAGTCCTCCAGGGGAGGGGTTGGGGCGGTGCCGCGAGCGGCGGGCACGGGGTTGAGCCCAGGCACAGGGAGTCCCCTCTTCTTCGAGCCGGAGGTCCCTCACGATGCCGCGGATGGTTGCTGCTCTGTTGTGCCTGATACCCGCGTGGGCGTTGGGGCAGGAGGCCGGAGGCGCCCTGGTGGGAGCGCCCCGGGTGGTCAACACCTCGCCGGGAGATCAGACGGATCCCCACGTGAGCGGCGAGTGGGTGGTCTACACGAACCAGCCGGTCCGCGACGTCAGTGAAATCCGCTACCACCACCTGACCACGGGCGCGGATCTGCCCCTGCCCACCGGGGGAGGGCTCGACTCGCTCGCCGACATCCAGGGCCACCAGGTGGTGTTCACCCGCACGCGCCCCACCGACGCCACCAACCACATCCACCGCTTCGACGTGCGCGTGGGCGGCGTGGCCGAGGAGATCGCGCCGCGGCCCGGCACGGATCGCCGCACCGCCACGGTGGGTGGGCACACGGTGGCCTGGCAGGACGTGGCCATCAGCCCGAGCGCCCTCTCCCCGGAGATCCACGTCTACAACCAGAACACGCTCGCGCTCACCCGGCTCACCGCCGACGCGAGCGTGGATCGCACCCCCGCCGTCAGCGAGGACGGACGGGCGGTGGTGTGGTCGAAGTGCGCCACCAGCGTGGATGGGTGCGACATCTGGGCGGCGCGCGAGTTGTCGGCGGGCTACCACATCCGTCAGCTCACCGGCTCCGAAGGGGAGGAGACGCAGCCGGACACCAATGGCGAGGTGGTGGTGTACGTGAGCCGCGCCTGGATCAATGGCGTGTTGGAGTCGGACATCGCCTGGACGTCCCTGGAGGGGGGGGATGCCCACCGCCTGTCCCTGCCCGGCACGGACACCAACCCCTCCATCAGCGGTCCGCTCATCGCCTTCGAGCACTGGGAGGCGACCAGCCCGACGCCCAACTACGACATCCACCTGTACGATCTGCGCACGCGGATGACCTACCGGCTCACCGAGACCCCGGGCAGCGAGTCGCTCAGCGACATCAGCTATGGCGCGAATGGCCAGGTGCGCCTGGCCTGGGCGATGCGCCAGAACGGCGAGTACAACGTCTACGCCTACGAGTTCCGCCTGCCGATTGACTGTCACGAGGCGCCCAGGACCGAGAGCGCGCAGACGGTGTGCGCCACGCCCGGCAACCGCCAGTTGCAGGGGGTGCTCCAGGTGACGCACGCCGCCGGGCAGCCGGCGCCGGTCTCCACCCCCATCTCCGGTCATGGCACGGGGGTGGTGTGCGTGGACAATGGCCACGGGGGCCCGGCCGCCACCTCCGGGTGGGTGTGGCTCGGCGAGGGCGTGGCGGTGGATCCCCACGACTTCACCCAGGTGCCGGCGGGCGTGGCCCGCAAGGTTCCGCTCCAGGGCTCGCGCTCGCTGTCCGCCGAGGCGCGGGGGCAGGAAGGAAGCACCTTCCGGGTGCGCTTCTACGGCTCCCTGGTGTGCGAGGTGGCGGCGCAGGACGCCACCTTCCAGCCCACCGAGGTCCGCCAGGGCGAGGCACGCCGCCCGGAGCGCCTGGACATCCAGTACGCCCGCATGGGCGGCTCGCGCTACTTCGTGCGCTTGGGGGACGAGACCGGAGTCGCCTGGCGGTAGGTGAGTGCCGCCCGCCTCCACGAGGGGGGTGGGGAAACGTGCCGCGCCCCGGCGATAGCATTTCGGGCGCGGCATGGACGCTGATAAATTACCGACACTCTGATCCGTTTCCTGTCAGTCCTGCTGCTCGCGGGCACGGTGGCCTCGGCGGACACGCTCGACATCCTGGGGCCATCGGCGGCCGTGGCGCCCGAGGGGTTTTCCATCGCCCTGGTGCGACGGGACGCCTCGGGCAGCCTCGTGTCCGCCGAGGACGCCGCCGTGTCCGCGAGCGGAGCGCGCCTGTTGCCCGGCACCGGGCAGCCGCCGCTGCGCACGTTCCTCGTCGTCCCGGAGCCGGGCGTGCGGCGGGTGCGGGTGTCCGCCCAGGCCGGGGAGGCGAGGAGCGAGGCCGACTTCTCCCTGGGCCCGCCCGCCACCCACGTCTCGCTGTCGTTGGAGCCGTCCGCGCCCGTGAAGGGACGGGACAAGGAGGCGCGGCTCACGGTGCGCATCCTCCAGCCGGACGGCACGCCGGAGGACTCCGGGGCGCCGCCCGTGCTGCGGGCCAACGTGGGACGGGTGGAGGAGCTGGTGCGCGCGGGGCCGGGCACCTGGACGGCCCGCTACGTGCTCCCGGATACCCGCTTCCCGGAGGTGGCCGTGCTCGTCGCCCTGTCGGCGTGGCCCCACCCCCAGTCCATCCACGGCGCCTATGGCCGGGTGCTGGTGCCGCTGGCCGCCGCGGTGGAGCTGCCCGGCCGCACCGAGCCGAACGCGCAGCTGTCCGTCTCCATCGCCGGGGTGGACTTCGGGCCCGTGAAGGCCGCCGCGGATGGGCGCTTCCGCCTGCCCGTCATCGTTCCGCCCGGCCATGACACCGCCCAGGCGAGCGCGGTGGACAAGGCGGGCAACGTGCGGCGCACGAAGATGAACCTGGGGCTGCCGCCCACGGACGGGCTGGCGTGCGTGCTCCACCCGCAGCGGCTTCCCCCCGACGGCGTCTCCCAGGCCCGGCTGCTGTGCGCCACCAGCGACTCGCTGGGCCAACCGGTGCACCAGGCGCGCGTGGAGGTGAGTGCCCGCCATGGCACCCTGCGCGGGCCGACGCACGCGCCAGGGGGACTGCTCGAGTGGCGCTACACCGCGCCAGCCTCTCCACCCAGGACGCCGGAGCGGCTGCTGGCCACGTGGCCGGAGCGCGGCGCGGGCTCGCGCGAGGAGTTGCCCCTGCAACTCGAGCAGGGGCCGGTGGCGCGGGTCGCCCTGGAGCTGGCCGAGCCGCTGGTGCACCTTGGCTCGACGGTGCGCGTGACGACGCGCGCCTGGGACGCCGCCGGCCAGCGCAGGCCCGGGGCCGTGGTGGTGCCGCGCTCGCCCCTGGGCACGTTCTCCGCCCCCCGGGAGCAGACGCCCGGAGTCGTCGAGCACTCCTGGAGCCTGCCGCCGCTCGCGCGGGAGCACGAGACGACGCTGGAGGTGCTCGCGTATGGCCCGGTCGGCACGGAGCCCGCGCGGCTGAGCGTCTGGGTGGACGAGGGCGTGCTGTACGCGGGCGTGACGGATTCGTGTGGCCTGCCCGTGCCGGAGCAGCCGCTGCGCGTGGGCGACGCGCGGCTCGTGACGGGGGCGGATGGCACGGGGGTGCTCGGCCCCGCGCGCCCGGGCCGGCTGGAAGTGTTCCACGAGCGGTGGCCGGGACTGCGGCGCACCCTCGACGTGCTGGCCGAGGGCGGGCCGGTGTTCCCCGTCGATCCGTCCCCGCGCGCCCCCCGGGAGACGCGGCGGGTGCGGCTGGCGCCCGAGGCCCCGGTGAACGTGCGGTTGAAGGTGGACGGCGCGCGGGTGACGTATTGGATGGAGGACGCGACGGGCCGGGTGCTGGAGGGACGCGAGGCCCATGTCTGGTTGTCCGCTGGGGAGAAGAGCGCGGTGGAGGTGGAGGGGGGACGCGGCAGCTTCGTCGTGAAGAACCCGGGCCCCCTGAGCGTGTCCGTGGCGGACGTGGCCACCGGTGTCACGGCGATGGCGGAGGTGCGTCCTTGAGGCGGAGGCTCCTCTTCGGCGCGGCGGTGGGCGTGCTGGTGGGGCCGGGCGCCGTCCGGGCGCAGCTCCCGCGGCAGGAGCCTCCGGAACTGGCGGCGGCCATCACCGGGCGCGTGTGTCGCGACGAGGACGCGGATGGGCGGTGTGCTCCCGGCGAGCCGGGCCTGCCCGGCATCCGCCTGGTGCTGGCCTCGGGCCGCGAGGTGCTCACGGACGCCCAGGGCCGCTACCACTTCACCCAGGTGGACGCGCGCGGCCCGGACGCGACGGGCGGCCTGCACCTGCGTCCCGGCCGTCAGCGGCTGCGCCTGGACACGCGCACCCTGCCCGCCGACAGCGTGCCCTCGCTCGAGGCCGTCACGCTCGAGGTGCCCTGGGCCGCCGGGGTGCTCCAGGACTTCGCGGTGCGCCTCCAGGGCGAGACGCTGCCCACCCTGCGGCTCGCCTATGACGCGTCGCCGCCCGCCGCGCGGAACGTGCCGGGCGGGGTGGAGTTCCTCCTGGCGGGCCACGTGGAGCCGCACGAGGAGGTGACGGTCGGCGGCGTGAGCGCGAGCGTGGACGCCCGGGGGGACTGGAGCGCCCGTGTCCAACTGGTGCCCGGGGAGAACGTGCTGCCGCTCGTGGTGCGCGGCACCGAGGGCGCGCTGCGCCTCTTCCAGCAGCGCGTCGACGTGGTGCCCCGCGAGGTCGGCGTGCTCGTCATCCCCCGCGCGCCCGAGCCCCGCGGTGTGCTGCGGCTGCCGGGAAGCAAGGAGCGTCCACCGGCCAGTGGCCCCACGTCGTTGAACGCCGAGTTTCCCCCGGGCACGCGCGTGCGCTCGTCCGAGGGCGAGGTGACGGTGGGCCGCGACGGCTCCGCGCTGCTGCCCTTGGAGCTCGCCCCGGGCGGCAATCCCGTCGTCCTGGAGGTGCAACCGCCCGGCGAGCCCGCCTGGAAGATGACGGTGCCCGTGGAGGCGGTGCGGCGGGACTTCGCGGTGGCCTTGTTGGACGTGGAGGCCACGTATTCGCCGTCCACGGGGGGCGTGCGCCTGCGGGGACGGGGCTCGGCCCATGTGGAGGCGTACCGGGGGCCCTTCTCCCTGGTGGGCGAGCTGGACGTGCGCGACACGGACGTGGACGCCTTGCGCGGACGCCCGCTGGTGGATGCGCTGCGCCCCCAGCTTCCCCGGTTGGACCGGGTGCCGGATCCGGATTGGGTGCTGCCCGAGTGGGGTGACACCTCCGTGGGCCTCACCCCCAATCCGGCCGAGAGCCGACTGCGGCTGGAGCTGCGTCACGACGCCGTGGGCCGCGTGGGCCTGGGCACGTACCGGGCCCGGTGGGAGGAGGGCGAGGTGGGCCGCTACCACCGTCCCCTGTTCGGCCCCTACGCGGAGCTGGCGGCGGAGCTGGGCCCGGTGCGCGCGGGCGTGACGGGCTTCGCCGGGGGACTGGCGGATCCCCTGCGCGCTATCGCCGCCCGGCCCGCGTACGAGGAGCTGCGCGCCACCGGCGGCAGCCTCTACTACCTGGGCTCGGTGCCCATGGCCGAGGGCTCCGAGGTCGTGCGCGTGGAGCTGCGCGATGGCCTCACCGGCCTGCCGCTCGCCGAGCGGCACCTGGTGCGGCACCGGGACTACGACATCGACTACGTGTCGGGGCGCATCCTCCTGGCGCGGCCGTTGTCCTTCGTGTCGGGCGAGGCGCTGCTGAGCGCCGCCGCTCCGACGGCCGCGCCGGAGCCCGTGTTGTGCGTGGAGTACGCGGTGCTGCGCTCCGGCGCGCCCACGGACGCGGTGGGCGGCGAGGCCTGGGCCGAGTGGAAGGGCGGACGGGTGTCCGTGTCGGCCGTGCGCGAGCCCCGGGGAGGGCGGGCCTACCAACTGCTCACCGGGCATGGGCGCGCCACCCTGGGCGCCTACACGCTGCTGGCCGAGGTGGCGCGCAGCGAGGGCGCGGCGGTGCCGCCGGAGTCCTTCGGTGTCTCGGATGACGGGGGACTCTCCTTCCTGCGGCCCTCGCTGGCCTGGGCGCCGGCCGGAGGGGACGCCTTGAGCGTGCGCGTGCGTGGGCCGGGCCTCTTCGGGCGAGGCTCCGTGGACGCGGCCTTCCGCCGGCGCACCGCGGGGTTCTCCGATGGCGCCCACGCCGATCTCCAGTCCTCGCGTCAGCTCTCCCTGCGCGCCGTGCAGCCCCTGGGGCCGTGGCGCCTCACGCTGCTCGGGGATGATCGCCTCACGGCGGATCCGCGGCGTCCCTTCGAGCCGGGGGAGGTGGGGGCGCGCACGCTGGGGCTGGGGCTGGGCTACGAGTGGGAGCGGTGGGGCGTGAGCGCGCAGGTGCGCGACGCGCGTCTGCGCGCCAGCGTGCTGCCCGGCGGGGACACCCTGCTCGAGGGAGGACGGACCTCGGTGGGGCTCGAGGGGCACTACCGGGTGAATGACTGGCTGCGGGTGTCGGCCAGCCACCAGCAGACGGTGGGCCTGCATGGCGACGGACTCGGCCGGGTGGCGGACACCTTCGCCGCGGTGGGCGCGGACGTGACGTCGGGCGACGCCACGTTGGGGGTGCGCGGAGGGTGGGGGCCCGAGCTGGGGCCGCTCGCGTGGGTGCGGGGCGGTTGGAAGCGGGGCGAGGACGTCTACTACGGCGGCTATTCGGTGGACGTGGACGGGCCGGACTTCGGCGCGCGCCGCGTGGTGAGCGGAGCGAGCACCCAACTGGCGGATGGCACGAGCGTCTTCGTGGAGGACGTCGCCTCCCATGACACCCAGGGCATGCGGCTGGCGCGCGCGGTGGGCTTCCAGCGCACCGTCTTCGGCGCCCTGGACCTGAGCGCGCGCTACGAGCGGGGCGTGCGCGGCGTGCTCGACGTGCCGGACACGCTGCGGCGGGATGCGGCGGGGGTGTCCGGACAGCTCGTCCTGGAGCGCCTCCGGCTGGGAAGCCACCTGGAGCTGCGCTTCGAGCGGGGCACGCCCGGACGAGGCTCGAGCGCGCCGGTGGATCGCCTCCAGACGGTGGCGATGCTCGCCGCGGAGGCCGTGCTGCGCGAGGACCTGTCGCTCTCGGGCCGGATGAACTTCAGCCACACGGGCGAGCGGGAAGGCGGGCGGATGGAGGCTCGGCTGCTCGAGGGGTACGCCGCCCTCTCCTGGAGGCCCGGGCCCTTCACGGTGGTGGCGCGCTACGGCATCAACCGGGAGCTGTCGCCCGGGGAGCGCCGGGTGTTCGGCGAGCGGGTGCAGCAGATCATTTCACTCCTGCCGGCCATGCGTCTGGGAGATCGCCTCGCACTGGCGGCGGGTCTGCACGCGAGCCGCAGCAACCGGGGCGCGGTTGCGATATGGGTGCTCACCGGCTCGTTGCGCCCCTCGGTGCGAGTGGTGGGCGGACTGGAAGTGGCGGTGGAGGGCGTGGGGCGGTCGGTGTCGACCGACCATGAATCCCTGGGTTCGCTCCGAGGCGAGATCGCCTGGCGGGTGGATGACCGGATGCGGGTGGGCGTGGGCTACACCCTGCTGGGGTTCACCGGAGCGGATTTGTCACAGGAGACCCAGAATGAGTCCGACAGGCTCTACCTTCGAGCGGAGTTCGCCTACTAGGTGGCGCACACGCGCGCGGCTCGTGTGTCTGGCCGCGGCGGGGGTGCTGGCGATGCTGGCCGCGTCCCGTGCGCACGCGGGATGGCGCGAGGTGACCTCCATGCCGGAGCGGCCCAACGCGACGCTCGACGTGTGGGGCAACGGGACGTTCTCGCTGGGCTTCATGGGCGATGGCCGGGGGGGCGCCTACCTGTTCGTGGATGGTGGCGTGGCGCGCAGGTTCAACGCCTTCGAGGCGAGCGCCTCGGTGGGGACCTCCTACCAGCCGGACACGGACTGCTTCGTGAGCGTCGACCAGTACGGACAGCGCACCTCGCTCGGAGCGGATGGGGGGCTGTGTGGAGGCATCAATCCCAGCACGCCCAGCATCAACAACCATTCGGACGAGGGCCTTCAACGGGTGAAGCACGCGGTGGGGGGCGGCGCCGCCGCGGCGACCTACGGCAACAACCAACACACGCTCCTCCTCTCGGACGCGGGGCTCGCCACGCCAGCGAATACCTTCTCCCCGGTGTTGGCCCTGGAGCAGGGCTCGACACGGGGCGCCCCGTTGGCCGTGATGCGGGTGGGCGACTCGGTCTACTCCGTCATCGGCGTCCTGGGCTCGACGACCGAAGGCAGGTGGGAAACCATTCCCTTCAAGGATTCGGGACGCTGGGTGCTCGGCGCTCTGGATGCGGGCCCAGTGCAGGCGGTGGAGCTGTTTCCCGTCGAGGGCGCGTCCGTCCCCTTCGCGATGGTGGGCACGCGTCATGCCTTCATCCAGGGCTCGCTCGACAACGAGACCCCTCGGCTCGACGCGGTCCAACGACTGGCGGCGGGCGAGGAACTCGTCGCCCTGTCCATGAACGTGCGGGAGGGGGGAGATGGAGGCCATGGGTTCGGCATGGCGCTCGTGGCGCGGGCGGATGGCGGCCTCCAGGTGATGAGTCCGGTGCCCATGCAAACCAAGGCGCTCGCGGGCACCGTCTGGCGCCCGCGCGTGATTCCACCGGACGTCATGAAGAACATGACGGCGAAGCTCAAGCAGGTGGCCTGTCATGGCGCGTCCTTCTGCGTCCTCTCCGCTCCGGGCGAGACGGTGCACAACGTCTTCTCCTACTCCAATGACGCGAGCCCCGAGATCTCGGTGTGGGACGCGGACGGCGAGGTGGTCACGGCGATGGAGTTCGAGAGGGGCAAGAACTACAAGCTGACGTTCCTGGGCAAGGACCCCGACGGCGATCCGGTGCGGCTCACCACTTCGTACTCGGTCACGGGTTCGTGGGAGGTGAAGCCGGTGTCCGCGGAGCCAGGCGAGCCCGTGGTGATGGAGATCTCCACGAGTCCCATCTGCCAGACGACTGAGGCGGGCCACTTCGAGCTGACGGCCTCCGATGGCCTGGCGGCGCACGAGGTCCGGCGCACGATGCCGGTGAGGGTGGTCTGGACGCCGCTGAAGCCTGACTCGCTCCAGGTGTCGTTGAGCCAGAGCGCCCAGACGCTGCGGGTGGACTCGCCCCTCGAGTGCGAGGTGGAGCGCGGGCTGCGCGCGGACCTCCGGCTGGAACCGGAGGACGCGAACGTGCCGACCCGGACGGCGAGGGTGGATGTGCCGGGCGAGTGGTCGCTGACGGATCTGGACTGCGGGCGCTACCATTTGCGCGCCACCCTGGAGGACGCCACGGGCAGCTCCGTGGAGCAGCAGGAGCGCTCGATGGTGCTGCCCGGCCGGGGCGTGTCCCTGGAGCCTCGACCCCAGAACGGGATGAAGGCCGTCTGTGGCCAGGGCGCGACCGTGTCCCTCTCGACCCTCGTCACCCCCACGCCGGGGTTCTGCCAGACGCCGGACTACTCCTGGACGTATGAGTCGGCCCTGGAGTTCGAGCAGCTCTCCGAGCCGGATGGCACGGTGCGGCTCGCCTCGAAGGCGAAGGAGCTGGATGCGCTGCTCGGCGGCTCCGTGCGGGTGGGCGTGACGGCGAGCAAGGGGCCCGCGCGCACGGAGCTGTCGTTCGACGTGCCCATCTCCGTGGATCCCTTCGTGAAGGTGGGCCGCCGCTCCGAGCTGCCCGTCGCCTCGGAGACGGGACTCGTGGGCGTGCTGGTGGATCTCACCAACACCACGGCGTGCGACGTGAGTGGGGCGCGCTACGTGGAGCACCTGGAGGGACTCGCCTACGTGGAGGGCAGCGCGACGCTCGACGGAGTGCCCGTGGAGACGCACTGGAATGGCGACGCGCTCCAGGTGGACGGGCTGCTGCTGGCGGGCGGCGCCACCCGGACGCTCAGCTACGTGGCGCGGCCGCTCCTGGTGGGCGAGCGCCGCATGTGGGGCGAGGCCAGCAAGGGCGACGTGCGCCTCTCCGTGTCCGAGGGGAACGAGCCGCGTCCGTCTGGCTGTGGGTGCGCCAGCGCGGAGTCGGGGCCGATGCTCTTCGTGCTCGCCGCGATGGGAGCGGCCCTGCGCCGCCGCTCTACAGCCCGAAGCTGATGCGGCGGCGGCTGCCGGGCTCCTCGCGCCGCTCCTCCAGCACGCCGAGCAGCTCCAGGCCCCGCAGGGTGGCGAGCCCCTCGCGCTCGGGCAGCTCCGTGAGGGTGAGCAGATCCTCCACCGTCTTGGTGCCGTCCGCGTACGCCAGCAGCAGGGCCTGCTGTCCCTTCAGCTTCAGCTCGTGCAGGGCGTAGGGGGGCGCGGCCGAGGGGAAGAGCCGGCGGGAGCGCGGCATGTGCTGGCGCAGCGCCACCAGGGGCTCGGAGCGTTGGATGCCCTCGAGGATGAGATCGCCGGGGAAGAGCGACAGGGCCACCCGTCCCGCGCTGGGGGGGCGCAGGGCGCTGAAGCCATAGGCGCCTTCCGTCCATGGGAAGGTGGACCAGAGCACCTCCTTCACCTGCTCCTCGAGCACCTGCTGGCGCCGCCTGGCGTCCACGAACCCCAGCCGCGCGAGCGCCTCGCTCGAGCGCAGGTTCTGTTCCCGGGCGAGCGCGAACGCCGCCTGGGCCTGGGCCTCGCTCACCACGCCGCGGCGCACGCAGAAGCGCAGGAAGCGCTCCGGGGCGAGGTTGGAGGCGGCGTACACCGGCCGCCCGGCCTCGAAGTAGACGACCTTCTGGGTGGTGCCCTGCCGCAGCTTGAGCTCTCCGCTGTGGCGCGCCTCGTAGTAGGCGTTGAGCAGGCGGGGGACGCTGGTGTCCTTGAGGTTTCCGGAGAGCGACCACGCGGGAGGCGCGCGCGTGCGGGGCGCGGTGCTGGGCGTCTTGCTCCACACCTTCTCGCGCTCCCCGAAGGGCAGGGCGAGTCCGGGCTCGGGCTCCAGCGGCTCGGCGGAGGTCTCCCGTGGGGGGAGATCGTGGACGGAGGGCTCGGGGAAGGGCGGCTCCTCGGCGGGCCCGAGCGCCTCCAGGGCCTGGAGCTCCTCGGCGGAGACGACGGACGTGGAGGGCGACTCCTCGGTGGGTCCGAGCGCCTCCAGGGCCTGGTGCTCCTCGGCGGAGGGCTCGGGGTGGGACGGTTGCTCGGCGGGCCCGAGTGTTTCCAGGGCCTGGAGCTCCTCGGAGGAGATGGTGGGCGTTGGAGGTGGCGCCTCGTCCGCCCCGAGTGCTTCCAGGGCCTGGAGCTCCTCGGAGGAGATGCTGGGGGTCGGAGGCGGCCCCTCGTCCGCTCCGAGCGCTTCCAGGGCTTGGAGCTCCTCGGAGGAGATGGCGGGGGTCGGAGGTGGCGCCGTGTCCGGCCCGGGTTCCTCGAGGGGCGCGTACTCGTCGACGGGGACGGTGGTCGCCGGAAGTGGCTCCTCGTCCTCCGGGTCGAGCATCTCCAGCTCCTGCAGCTCCTCCTCGGGCGGCTCCTCCGGGACGAGGGGTTCTTCCCGCGCGTCGGGGGACTCGAGCGAGGAGAGATCCACGAGCCCCGCGAGCTCCACCGTCCTGAGGGTGATGGGGGTCTCCCGGACGAACGCGGGGGCGGACTCCACATAGGAGGAGCGGGGCGGGGCGGGCGGGAGCGGAGGAGGAAGGGGGCGCTCGTCGCTCAGCGGATCCCCCGCCTCCTCGATGACGGTGAGTCCCGGGATGACGGGGGACGAGGGCTCGGCGGGCGCGAAGAGGGGCTCATCCTCCTCGGTGACGGCGAAGCCCGGCTCGTCGTCCAGCTCCATGAGCGTGGCGTCCTCGAAGACGACGACCTCGTCGGAGTCATCGTCGGAGGGGGGAGCGGGCGGGGGGCTGTCCAGGCCGCACAGCTGCTCGACGTACTCCAGCAGGTGCAGCAGCTCGAAGGGCTTCTCGAAGAAGGCGCGCGCGCCGTACACCTCGGTGGCCTCGCGGGCGAAGCGATCGCCCTTGAAGACACCGCTGACGGCGATGGCGGGAATGGCGTTGTCCCGGAGCGCGGAGAGCACGGCGCTGCCCCGCATGTCGGGCAGGAGCAGATCCACCACGGCCGCCTCGAAGGCATGCGGACGCACGAGGGCCAGCGCGGCTTCGCCGGTGTGGACGGCCGTGGCCTCATGGCCGCGGCTTTCGGCCGCGGCGACCATGAGGGAAGCCAGCTCGGGGTGATCCTCGACGATCAGCAGTCGCGCCATGGGGGCGGGGCACCATATAGCATCCGCGTCATGGACGTTCAGGGCTTCCATCATCTGGCCATCCAGGTACGCGACGTGGAGCGGGTCACCGCCTTCTATCGGGACGTCCTGGGTCTGAGAGAACTGCAGCGCCACTTCCGGGCGGACGGCTCGCTGCGCAGCGTGTGGGTCGGGGTTCCCGGCGGCGGCTTCCTCGCCCTGGAAGCGGTGGCGGGCGAGCCCGAGGCGGGCTCCTTCCGCCACGAGCGGCCGGGCCTGTTGCTGCTCGCCCTGCGCATCGCCCCGGCCGAGCGGGCCCGGGCGGTGGAGACCTTCGCGCGTGCCGGCATCCCCTTGGAGCACGAAACGCGCTGGACGGTGTACGTCCGGGATCCCGAGGGCAACCGGGTGGCGCTCAGTCATCACCCGGAGGATCCGATCTCCTGAGAAAGCGGATGGCCGACGGGCGCTTCTTGCGGAGAGCGCCAGCGGGCGGCTACAAGCCCAGGCCGTCATGCGCCTGGGCGAACTGCTTCTCCACGAAAAGCTCATTACCCCCGAGGCGCTGGAGGAAGCGCTCGAGTCCCAGGTCGTCCACGGTGGACGGCTGGGGACGAACCTCGTTGAGCTGGGCCTGCTGTCCGAGCAGGAGCTGGCGCGCGTGCTCGGCCAGCAGCACGGCGTGTCCGCGGCCTCGGGCGAGATGGTGCCGGACCCGCGAGCGCTGGCGCTGGTGGACCCGAGCGACGCGGACGACAAGGACTACCTGCCCATGCGGGTGGATGCCACGCGCATGAGCGTGGCGATGCTCAACCCGGGGGACATCGCCACGCGGGACGCGCTGGCGTTCAAGACGGGCAAGCGCGTGGTGCCGGTGATCATCCCCGAGTTCCGGATGAACCAGCTCCTGCGGCGCTACTGCAAGGCGTTCCGCGCGATGCGTTCCATCGACATGAACGCGGTGCGGCCCTCGCGGGCGCAGCAGGAGAAGGAGAAGGAGATTTCCCGCGCGCAGAACGGAGATCTCATCAGCGAGGAGGAGTTCCAGTCGCTCTACGCCCAGGCGCTCAAGGGCGGGAGCGCGGCGGGCCAGGAAGAGCCGGTGTTGGATCTCGTGGAGACGGTGGAGGAGGAGGTCGCGCCCGAGCCGGTCGCCGAGCCCGTGCTCGAGCCCGCCGAGACCCTCCTCGAGGAGGAGGTGCTCGAGCCCGAGCCGCTCGCCGAGCCCGAGACGCCGCCCGAGCCCGTGCCGTCCCCGCACCGCGAGGCGCCGCGGCGCATGTCGGTGCTGGAGCTGGAGGACACGCCGCGCCCGAGGGTGCCCGCGCCGGAGCAGGTGTACACGCCGCTCACCTTCGCCGAGGCCCAGGCGGAGCTGTCGCGCAGCGTGGATCGCGAGCAGGTGGCGACGACGGTGCTGCGCTTCGCGCTGGGCAAGTGGAAGCGGTGTCTGTTGTTGAGCGTGCAGGGCAGCCTGGTGACGGGGTGGCGAGGGATGGGGCAGGGGGTGCGCGAGGCGGCGGTGCGGCGCATGGGCATTGGCCTGCAGGGGCCGAGCACGTTCCGGCTGGTGCGCGACACGCGCGCGCACTACGTGGGGCCGGTGCGGCGGGACGCGGCCTCGGGCCTCTTCTACAAGCTGCTCACCGGGGACTATCCGACGACGGCCGTCATCCTGCCGCTGCTCGTGAGGGGCAAGCTGGTGCACATGCTGTACGTGGACAATGGCCCGGGGCAGCTCACCCCGCCCGACGTGGGCGAGTTGCTCATCCTCTCGCAGGGCGTGGGCCGCTCGTACGAGGCGATGATCCGCCGCCGCAAGAGCGCGTGAGGCGCGAGCGGGGCAGAGTGGCGCTCCCCTCTCGCCCCCGCGGCCTGGCTAGTACGGCGTGATGCGGAAGAGCCCGTGGCCATCCGCCCGGCTGCCCGAGTAGGGCTTCTCGATGGAGACCAACGAGTTCACCTGGAAGGGCTTCGCGGAGGGATAACCCTCGCTGTCGAGCACGGACTCGAGGAGCTCCTGCTCGCGCAGGGTGAAGAAGAACTGGCGATCGTCATCGGGAGTGCCAGGGTTCCCCATCCCGAGGCGAAGGCCCAGGAAGCGAACCTCCCCATGGGGCGCGGCTTCCAGGACGAACTCGGCCGTCGTGCCATTCAGGGCCGGAGCGACGCGGCCCGTCAGGGCCTCGGAAGGCATTCCTCCGAACTGCAGGGTGACGGGGCCAGTGGTCACGTGCAGCCGGCGCACGTATCCATCGCTCGACCTGGTGATCGTGGAGGTCTCGAAGCTCAGGGTGAAGGGCACCGTCTGACCCACCAGTGAGTCGAACAGGAGGCCATCCTGGGGATCCGAGGATGCGGCCTGGAACTGGATGTCGCCCGAGATGGAGCCTCCGCTGTCCACGTGGATGCCCACGTCCGCGCTTCCCTCGCCCTGCAGCTTGAACAGGAAACGCACCTTGGACGTCGCTCCCTTCTCGATGGAGAACGACAGGGGGTTGGGCGAGATCAACTCCGCCTGCACCCGCTGGCCCGGCTCATTCGCGCGCTCCAGCGCCCACCCGCTATGCAGCCGGATGGAATAGGCCCCGATGGCGAGCGGTACGCTCACGGTATCCGCCGACGTGTCCGTGATGAGGATGTTCTGCTGGGGGCCCATGATTTCGAACGCCGCGCCCACCAGCTTGAAAACCTTGCCGTCCGCGCTCGTCGCCGTCAGGGGAAGCGTCAACGCGCCTTCCGTCTCCGGCGTCTGTGTTTCGGTTTCCGTTGCTCCACCGCAAGCCGCTGCCATCAGCGCCAGCACATACGCGCCGAGCTTCCACATCCGCATGGTCTCTACCCCCTCGTAGGTCCTCGAACCTATAAAGGAGGGATCTGTTTATTGTCAAACAGAGCGGAATCTTCCAGCTCCACCGCCCATGCCTCGGCGCGTCACGGCGGGGTGGGCGTCGCGTCGAAGGTCAACTGCTGGTCGGGCTCCAGCCGGAAGGTCTTCTCCCAGCGGCCCTCCCCGGAGGTGACGACGAGCTGGTGTTCTCCCTCCCACGGAGACAGCTTGCGCCCCGCCTTGTGTCCGTCGAGCAGGATGACGGCGCCCGGAGGCGCGTTCACCTGCACCGAGCCCCGGCCCAACAGGAAGCGCTCGGTCGTCACGCCCTGGGGTTTCACGGTGAGGGTGCGGGTGGTGCGCACGCCCTTGGTGGGGATGCTCAACTCCAGCGTGTGGGCACCGGGCGGCAGCGGCACCGTCAGGGGCGTGTGGCCCAGTGGCTTGCCTCCGAGCGACACCTCCACCTCGGGGAGCACGAAGAGCTGGAGCCGGGTGGTCACCGGGGCGCTCCCGACCGTGGGCGCCTCCGCGTCCCCGGGCGCGGGCGGCGAGGGAAACGTGCCCGCGGCGAGCACCACGGAGTCCGAGGTCGCGGGAGCCTCGGTGTCCGGCGCGGTGGCCATGGCGGGGACCGTGTCCGAGGGCGCGCCCGGCGCCGGGGCCGGTTCGGCGGGCGCTGGGGCCATCGCTTCCGGCGGGGGCTCGGTCTGGGGGAGTGGCTGCGCGGAGGGCGCGACGGTGGCGACAGGTGGGGCCTCGGGCGCGGCGGGCGGCACCCGCTCGCGCGTGCTCCACACGAAGAGGCCTCCCGCGGCCACGACGGCGAACGCGATGGCCAGCGCGCCGACGATCAGGGGCAGGTGCGAGCGGGGCTTGCGTGGCGCGGGCGCCGGGGCCTGCTCCTGCTTCGGCGCGGGGGACGGGGGGCGCTGCCGCGGGCGGACGGGCGCGGGCTCCGGCTCCTCGCGGGGCAGGGGCTTGGCCACGCCCGGACGGGCATGCCGGCCGGTGATCTCCAGCACCGAGTCCACGGCGTCCGCGTCCTCGTTCTCGAAGGGCACGTCCACGAAGTCGGTACTCACGTCGACCGCGATTTCCGGCTCGGCGGAGGGAAGCGGGGCCGCCATGGCGCCCGAGGGCCGCCGCGGTGGGGCCGTGACGGCCAGCATCGCTCCCGAGCTCACGGGCGAGGCGCGGCGTCCCACTTCCGCCAGCCCCATCTCCAGCATCTGGTGCCGCGTGGCCCGCGCGTCGCGGTCCGGCGGGAAGAGCTGGGCGAGGAACTCGGCGAAGACACTGGCCGGGGGGATGACGCCATCGACGGCGGCCACCAGGGCCTCGCGGAACTCGAGCGCGTTGGCGTAGCGCTCGTGGACGCGCTTGGCGGTGGCGCGCGTCACCACCGCGGCGAGCGCGCGCGGCACATCGTTCGGCAGGGCGGGCAGTTGCGCGGTGAGGACGGCCTGATCCCCATCCGGCGCGTCGTGGAAGGGCATGTGCCCCGACAGGCACTCGTGCAGCAGCAGCCCCAGGAGGAACACGTCGGTGCTCGGGGTCATCGCCCCCCGGCCGCCGTTGAGCTGTTCGGGGGCGCTGTAGTTGCGGCGGTTGCGCACGCGCCGGCCCGTGCGCTCGCGGGGCGCGACGCTCAGGGCGCCATAGCCCGTCACCTTGCACACACCACTGAAGGAGACCATCACCGTCTCCGGCCGCACGTCCCCGTGCACCAGCGGCGAGCCATCGTCGTTGCCCGCCAGGTGCGCGTAGTGCAGCCCCATGGCCACGTCCGAGGCGATGAGCGCGGCGAAGGCGGGGGGGATGCGCGGACGCACCTCCAGCACCCGGCGCAGGGACTCGCCGTTGGCGAACTCGGTGATGCGCGCGAGGCCGGGCTCGAGCTGGGCCAGGCCGTGCACGCGCAGGATGTTGGGGTGCTCGAGCGCGGAGGCGCGCTGGGTCTCGCGCTTGAGCTGCACGGACAGCTCCGCGTCCCGGGCCACATCGGGCGGTGCCCACACGAGCACCACCGGCCGGGGCGCCCGGCCCTCCTCGAGCGCGAGCCCGAGGAAGGCCCGCGAGCCCTCTCCCGAGAGAAGTGGCCCCAGGGAATGGTAGCGAACCGAATTCATTGGAGCCCCATGCTAGAGGTCCCGGGCCGGGCTTCGCTAGGGCCCCTGCCTAGAAAGGCAGGGTGACGTGGTAGCCGTAGCGGCCACGTCGCACGACCAGCAGCACGCTGCGGCTGCCCCGGGCCGACAGCAGCGCTTCCTGGAAGGCCGCGGGCTCGGTGGTGGGCTGGTTGTTGATGCGCGTGATGAGATCCCCCGGCTCCAGGCCCACCTCGTCCGCCGCCGAGCCGGGACGCACCGACTGCACCGCCATGGCGCCGCGCACCGGCTTCACCCGCAGTCCCAGGCGGTTCCATCCCAGCGCCTCCACGAGCTGGGGAGGAAACTCCACGGGTGTCACCTGGAGTGTCTTCGACTCGCCATCCCGGAAGACGACGAGGGGGAAGGCGGCGCGCGCGGGGTAGCCGCGGGCGCGGGTGACGTAGTCCTCGGCATCGGAGATGCGGGCGCCGCCCATCTCGGCGACCACATCGCCCCGGCGCACGCCCGCCTGCTCGGCGGGGCTGCCTGGCTCCACCTCCCGGGCGACGACGCCGTAGGTGCGATCCCAGCCGAGCTGCCGGGCCAGCCGCGGCGACAGCCCCTCCACCTCCAGGCCGACCCAGGCGGGGCGCACCTTTCCGAAGCGGGTGAGCTCGTCCATGATGCGGCGCACCTTGTCCGCGGGGATGGCGAAGCCAATGCCCTGGGCGCTCGCGAAGATGGCGGTGTTGATGCCGATGACATCTCCGTCCACGTTGAGCAGCGGCCCGCCCGAGTTGCCGGGGTTGATGGCCGCGTCCGTCTGGATGAAGTCGTTGTAGGTGCGCCCGTCCGCCTTGAAGGTGCGGCCGGTGGCGCTCACCACGCCCGACGTCACCGTCTTGCTCAACCCGAAGGGGCTGCCAATGGCCACCACCGTCTCGCCGATCATCAGATCCGCGCTGGTGCCCAGCTTCGCCGCGGGCAGGGGCTGCTTGGAGTTCACCTTGAGCACGGCCAGATCGTTGTTGGCGTCGCTGCCCACCACCTCGGCCTCCAGCTCACGCCCGTCGGCCAGCACCACGTGGATGGCGGAGGCGCCCCGGATGACGTGATCATTGGTGATGATGACGCCGCTTGCGTCCACGAGCACCCCGCTGCCCAGCCCCTGGGTGCGCTGGGCTTGCGGCGGCGCGCCGAAGAACTCCTCCATGATGGAGCGCCGTCCGCGGAACGGGGACTCCACCTCCTGCTCGGTCCCGATGAAGACGACGGCGGGGGACACCTTCTGCACCACCTCCACCACCTCGTTGCGCCGCCGGGCCAGGTCCGCCCGGGCCTCCTCGCCTCCGCCTCCCACCATCGCCAGCACCGCGAGCATCCCCAGGCCCATCCGCACTGTTTGGGTCGTCTTCACGTCCTTGGTCTCCTCTGTTGCTCGGACGCCCCGCGGGAGGCGGGCCGCCCGTTGAATGTCGGGAACTCCGCAATGATAGCGGCATTCCCAAAACGGGGCTGGACGGGTGGGGGGGCCGCCTGACTGGATGGGAGCCCTATGAGTCTCGTCCTGGTGGTGGACGATGAGCCCGCGGTGCTCGAGGTTCTCAGTCAGGTGGTGGAGGATCTGGGTCACGATGTGATCCAGGCGCGTGATGGCGAGGAGGCCTGGAGCCTCGCGCGCGCGCGCCGGCCCCAACTG